>DASUYK010000047.1:0-29787 GCA_036377415.1 Solirubrobacterales bacterium | reverse complement strand
CGCCCGCCGCGCTCGCCGCGGCCCTGATCGCACTCGGCGGCTGTGGGGAAAACGGCTCCGACACGGTTGACCGGGAGACGGCCACCGCCGGGGCGCCCCAGGCGCCCGAGGCGGAGCAGCCCCTGTCAGCGGCGGAGGAGCAGGGCCGCGAGGTGTTCGTCCAGACCTGCGGCTCCTGCCACACGTTGGATGCGGCGGGAACGATCGGCCAGATCGGTCCCGACCTCGGGGACATCCCCCTCAGCGAGGAGGAGGTCCTGACGGCGATCAGGACCGGCGGGAGGGGAAGCGGGAACATGCCACCGAACCTGGTCACCGGCCGGGACGCCCAGGACGTCGCGGCCTTCGTCGCCGCCTCGGGCCCGGGGGTGGGCGCGCCCTAGTTGTCCTTCTCCGCGTTGGACCCGGAGGCGGGTGCGCCCTGGCCGTCTCCTCGATCTTGGCGCATTGGCGCCTCGGGTCGAGAAGGCGCCTGATCTTTCATGCTAAGGGCGGCAGCACGGCGCCGAACGGCGGAGGGCAAGATCTGCATGGTGATCGACCTGCACTGCCACATCCTTTCCGGCATCGACGACGGTGCGCTGGATCTCGATGATTCGGTCGGAATGGGCAGGGTCGCCGCGAGCGACGGGATCGAGGTCGTCTGCGCGACCCCCCACATCCGTCACGATCACGACGTTCGCATCCCGGAGCTGGCGGACCGGGTCGCCGAGGTGAACGATGCTCTGCGCGACCGGGGCGTGCCGGTCGAGGTCGTCCCCGGCGGAGAGGTCGCCGAGACCGCGCTCGACGGGCTCGACGAGCCGGAACTGCGCGCCGTCTCGCTCGGCGGTGGGGGCTGGATCCTGCTCGAGCCCAGGCCCGGACCGATCGGGGATTCGCTGATCGATGCCGCCGACCGCCTGCGAAGGGCCGGCTTCGGTGTGCTGGTCGCCCACCCTGAGCGCCACGCCGCAGCCGACATCGCGGACCGCCTTCGCGATCTCATCGAGCTCGGTGCGCTGGTTCAGGTCACCGCCGCGTACCTGGTCGAGGGCCCGGCTCGCGAGCCGATGCTCGCACTCGCCCGCCAGGGCATGATCCACGTCGTCGCTAGCGACGCGCACTCTTCTCACGGAGGGAGGCCGCTGCGCCTCTCGGAGGGGATCGCATCGCTCGGCGAGGTCGATCGAATCGCCCCCCACCTCGACTGGGTCTCGCGCGAGGCCCCCGCGGCGATTCTCCGCGGCGAGCGCCCGGCACCCCCCTACTAGCCCAGCGGCCGGGCTAGAAGGGTCTCAGCTCCACCTCGCGCGCGAGCTCCTCGACCTCGCGCCGGGACCCGGTCCCGAGCCCGTGGCGGAGGAAGTTGACGGCCCCCGCTCCCGCTCCCGACACCAGCGCCTCGTGGAGGTCGCGGCCCATGGCGAGGGCCGCCGCGATCGCGCCCATCATCGTGTCGCCGCAGCCCTCGCGCGAGCCGGCATCGAGCTTCGGCGGAATCAGCTCCCACGCCTCGTCGCCGAGCAGGACGAGCGCCGGATCGCCGGCGCGGGTGACGAGCACGTTCTCCGCGCCGAGCTCGCGCAGCCTTCCCGCCGCCCCCTCGAGCCGCTCCCGCGTATCCACCGGCCCGCTGACGAATGCGGCGAGCTCCCAGTCGTTGAGCTTGACCAGCTCCGCGCCCGCCTCGGCGACCATCTCGATCCGTGGGCTGGAGAGGTCGGCGATCACCCGAACTCCCGACCCCCGGGCGTTGGAAACGAGGTTGCGGTACACCTCGAGCGGTATCGCGTCCTCCGGGAAGGGGTTGCAGATCGCAAGCACGTCGCATTCGAGCGCCGCCGCAGTCGTGGCCGCGACCAGCTCGTCCGCCTCGTGCCGAGACGCCGGGTCGGCGATCGCCTGCGCGATCGGCTCCCGCTCGCCGCTGCGCCGGTCGGTCACGTAGCAGCCGCTCGCCGAATCCGAGTGAACGAGGCGGCGCTCCCCCGGCAGCGCCTCGAGCAGGGGCTCGAGCAGGGCCCCGGTTTCCCCCCCGACGAACGAGCAGAGGATGGGCAGGGCGCCGAGCTCGCCGGCCATCCGGCTCAGCCAGACCCCCTGCCCCGCGGGATGGCAGTGGACGTCGTCCCGATCCTCCCCGCGACGCTCGATCGTCACGCTCAGCAGGGGGCTGGGCGCGAACACCGCTATCCGGCCACTCGGCTCGGTCATGCGCGAACCCTACGTGGGTGCGCTTGCTCGTCGCGGCCGGCGTGATCGCCCTCGGCCTGCCGGCAGCCGGGCTGATTCGCGATCGGCTGCTGCGCGACACTCGACCCCAGTCCCGGTCGAGGAGGTGCCTGGTGCCCGCTAGACCTCCTGGTAGAGCGGCCCGTCGCCGCCCTCGGGCAGCGTCAGGCGACCGCCCTTGGCCGTGATCGCGCCGCACTGCACACAGTTCGAGGGCGTCACCTGGACGTCGACCGTCTCCGCCCCGCTCTCCAACTGCTCCTCGGGGATCTCGTAGACCTGGGCAGGGCACATCGAGACCCAGGTCTGGGCGATCTCCTTGGGGACGCGCTCCTGGATCCGGATGTGGTTGGGGGCGTCGTCGCGGGTCGCGTTGCCCGACAGGAAGACGGAGTTGAGCTTGTCGAAGATGTACTTGTTGTCCGGCTTCGGGTAGCTCTGGGCCGCCTTGCCGATCTCAACGGGGATCTCGGCGTCGTCCTCGTTCTTCCAGTGGCCGCCGGGGAAGTGGCCTTTCGTGATCGTCATCAGGCTCGCCATCGCGCCGCCTATGAAGAACCCCTTCGAGAACGGCTGGCGCATGTTGCGCGACTCATACAGCTCATCCTCGATCAGAGAGTGCTTGACCCTGCGCTCGTAACCCTCGAAGTTGACGGACTCGGCCTTCAGGGATTCGACGATCGCCTCCGCCGCGTACATCCCGGAGTGCATCCCGTAGTGGATCCCCTTCAGGGTCGGGATGTTGACCATCCCGGCGGCGTCGCCGCAGATCACCATGCCGGGGCTCGAGAGGCGCTTCGGCATAGACCAATAGCCACCCGAGGGGATCGTCTTCGCACCCCAGCCGACCCGCTTGCCGCCCTCGAGGATCTTCTTGATGAACGGGTGGGTCTTGAGCTCCTGGAGCAGGTCGTGGCAGGAGACAGTTGCGTCGGTGCTGTCCAGCCCGATCACCATCCCGATGCAGACCTTGTCCTCGCCCATCGGGTAGATGAAGCTGCCGCCGAACTCGTTGTACTTCGGTCGCTTGCGAAGCGGCCAGCCCATCGTGTGGATCACCCGGTCGAGCGGCTTCTCGACCTCCCAAACCTCCTTGACGCCCAGCTCCCATCGCTGAGGATCGCGGCCGTCCAGGTCGAAATAGTCGAGCGCGGCGTCCGTCAGGTGGCCGAGGGTGCCCTCGGCGAGCACCGTCGCCTTCGCGACCACGTCTGATCCCGGTTCGAAGTTGGAGAGCTCCTCGCCCTCCTTGCCTCGCCCCTTGTCGCCCGAGCGGATCCCCCGCACGATCCGGTCCTCGACCAGCAGCTTGTCGGCGACGGTCTCGCTGAGAATGTAGACGCCGGCCTCCTCAGCCTTCTCGCCGAGGAAGCGGCCCAGCCTGGCGACCGAGGTGACGTAGTTACCGTGGTTGCGAAAGTTCGGCGGCATCGGCCGCAAAGGCAGGGCCGTCTTCTTGGTGAGCAGGTAGACCGCGTCCTTTGTCACCTCCTGGTAGACGGGCCAGTCGGAGGGCTCGAGGTCCGGAAAGAGCTCCCGCATCGCCGAGGGCTTCATATTGGCCCCGGAGAGCAGGTGCGCCCCGGTCGTCTTCCCCTTCTCGATCACCGCGACGGGAACCTCGCCGAGCTTCTCCGTGAGCTCGGGCTCCCCCTCGAGCAGCTGCATCAGCCTGATCGCGCAGGCGAGCCCGGCCGGGCCGCCCCCGGCGATCGCGACCCCGACCTCGATCCGCTCCTCCTCGGGGTCGGTGATCGGTGCGATGAACTCCTCCGCCGGCTTCACCGGCGGCGGAAACTCAGCCGGCTCGACGGCCATCAGCCGCCCTTCTTCGCCTTGATCGCCTCGGTCAGCTTGGGAACGATCTTGTGGAGGTCGCCCACCACGCCGAGGTCGCAGAACTCGAAGATCGGAGCGTTCTGGTCCTTGTTGATGGCCAGGATGTTCTCCGAGTTCTGCATTCCGACCTTGTGCTGGATCGCACCGGAGATGCCGAGCGCCAGGTACAGATTGGGCGCCACGGTCTTGCCGGTCTGGCCGATCTGCGCGGCGTACGGGTACCAGCCCGCGTCTACAACCGCGCGAGTGGCCGCCACCGCACCGCCCATCGAGCCCGCAAGTTCCTCGGCGATCTCGAAGCCCTCCTTCTTGCCGAGTCCACGGCCGCCGCCGACGAGGATGTCGGCGTCCTCGATGTTGACGTCGGCCCCGCGCTGCTCGCCCCGAGTCACCATCTTCGCCTTCGTCGACCACTCGGAGAGCTCGACCTGGACGTCCTCGACCTCGGCCGTTCCGCCGCTCTCGTTCTCGTCGAAGGCGTTGAGGCGCCCGATGATGATCCCCGGCTCCTCGACGTATCCGACGTTGGCGATCTGCGAGTCCTGGAGGATCGGGCGCTCCGCGACGAGCTTGCCGTCCTGGACGTTCACCTTGGTGACCTCCATGGTGACGCCGGCGTTCAGCCGCGCGGTCAAGCCGGCGCCGATCTCGAAGCCGAGCAGGCCACCGCCGAACAGCGCGTAGCCGAAGTCGTGGTCCTGCATCACCTTCGCCATCACGTCGATGATCGGCTGGGCCAGCCCCTCGGGGGCGTCCTTGCAGCGATAGACCTTCTTGACGCCCCAGGCACCGAGCCCGGCGGCGGCATCGTCGGCGACGTCGCCGACCACCACGGCCGCGGCCTCGCTGCCGAGCTCGCCGGCGAGCTTCGACGCCTCGGAGAGAGCGCCGAGGGAGTTCTTGTTGAATTCGCCCTCGTCGTCGTGCAGGGCGTAGACCAGGATGCCCGCCATTTAGATCAGCTTCCTTTCCTCGAGCCAGGCGACGATCTTCTCGACCGTCTCCGCGGTGTCCTCGTCCTCGATGATCTCGCCCGCCTCCTTCTGGGGCGGGGGGTTGAGCTCGAGGACCGCGGTCCGCGAGCCCGACTGTCCGACCCGGTCGCCCTCGATCCCCACATCGCCGATCGCCTTGGTATCGAGCGGCTTCTTCTTTGCACCCATGATCGCCTTGAGGCTGGGATAGCGCGGCTCGTTGATCGCGTCACCGACGCTGATCACGGCCGGGAGCTCGACCTCGACGGTGTCGTAGCCGTACTCGGCCTGCCGCTCGCAGGTGAGCTTCCCGTCGGCGACGTCCATCTTGATCACCTGGGTCAGCGACGGCATCTTCAGGTGGTCGGCGACGACCGCGCCGATCGTGTAGCACTCGCCGTCATCGGACTGCTGACCGAGCAGCACGAGGTCGGGGCTCTCGGACTCCAGCACCTTGGCGAGGGCGTAGCCGGTCGCGCAGACGTCGGAGCCCTCCAGGGCGGCATCGGTCAGATGAACGGAGCGGTCGGCACCGAGCGCGACGGCCTTGTGCAGGGCGCGGACGGCGCTCTCGGGGCCCATCGTCACGGCGACGATCTCCTCGACGTCGCTCCCGCCCTCTTTGACCTGCATCGCGGCTTCGAGGGCATGCGTGTCGAACGGGTTCAGGTTCTTCTCGCCTGATCGATCCAGGCGCTTGGTCTCCGGGTCGATCCGCTTGTCGACGGCGGCGTCCGGGACCTCTTTGACCAGCACGCAAATCTTCAAGTCGGGTCCTCCTTGGGAAAGGGCGGCGCGGGATATTACAAGGTGGAACGACTGGCTGACTGACCAGTCAATCAGGTGCCCTACCAGTCGCGGCCCACGAATCCGGCCGGAGGCACCTAGGTCGTGAACCTGGCCACGAGCGGCTCGCTGCCCTGGTTGGGCGCCAGGCGGATGACGGAGACGTCATCCATGTCGACGTCGACGACCCCGCCGCAACTGCCCCACTCGCGGGTCATGTAGAACCAGCTGATCGGGATGCGGCGGCCGTCGTCCATGACCAGCTCCGCCCCCTTGAGGCCCGTCCGGTGAGCCCGATCGACGATCATCAGCAACCACGACGGCGAACCTTCGTAGGCGAAGACCTGTCCGACCCGCTGATCCCCAGGCGTACGAAGCGGGTATGCCCCGAACTCCCGGCCGTTGGCCCCCTCGAGGGTGCTGCGGTAGTTGGAGGCGAGCCGCAGGTCGTCGGAGACGACGGCGAGCGTGATCGCCGCGGCGGCGGCGGCCGCCGCGGCGGGAACGAGCACGCGCAGCCAGCGCCGCCTCCGGCGAGGGGCCTGCTCCGAGCGAAGCGGCGCGAGCGCCCGCTCCTCGAACCCGACCGGGACCTCGGCGTGCGGCGCCAGCAGTAGCAGCTCATCGGCAACCTCGGCCAGCTCCTCGATTCGGCGCCGGCATTCCGGGCAGTCGGCCAGGTGCTGAAGAGCGCGTCCGCGCTCCTCGCCATCGACGATCCCCAGCGCGAGCTCGGGCGCCAGCTCCCTGATCTCCTCGCACCTAGCTTCCATCCTCGACCTCCAGCTGGTCGCGGAGCTTCAGCATCGCGGTACGGATTCTCGTCTTGACGGTGCCGAGGGGAACGGCCTCGATCTCGCTGATCTCGCGCGCCGTGCGCCCGGTGTAGGCCGCGAGCACCAGGACGCGCCGCTGATCCTCCGGGAGGTCCGAGATCGCTGCGCGGAGCTGCTCACGTTCGTCGGGCGGAAGTCCCATCTCGTCGGTTGCGGGTGACTGGTCCTGGAGGGACAGCTCGGCGGCGATCACCTCCGGATCGACCGGGTCGATGCGGCGCATCCTGGTCACGTCGATCGCCAGGTTGCGGGTGATCGAGAGCAGCCACGTCGAGACTCGTCCCTTGCGCTCGTCGTATGCGCCTGCGTGCTTCCACACACGCGCAAAGGTCTCCTGCGCGACCTCCTCCGCTATCTGGGGCTGGCGGACGATCGTCAGCGCCAGGCCGTAGACGCGCCCCTGGAAGCGCCGCACGAAGGCGGCCGCGGTACGCGGGTCACCGGTCGCGAAGCCGGCCAGCAGTGCCTCGTCGGAGGGGTCCACATCAGGATCTACGTCGGTCGGAGGCCGTCGGATTGGGGTCCGCAATCCGCCGGAGCGCCGGCGCCGTAGTACCCGATCAGACATCAACGGCAAAGGTAAGGACTTCGATGCCCAACAGAAACCGTTCTCTCCTGATCATCGTCTCGGCGGCCGTCCTCGCGGTCAGCCTCGCTGCCTGCGGCGAGGACGACAACTCGACGACGTCCGGATCAACCGGCGCCACGGGCGCCGCGCAGGGATCGTCCGGCGGCTCCACGGTCTCGGTCCAGACGATTGGCGGAAACGACGTCCTGGTCGACGCCGACAGCAGCGCGCTCTACACCAACGACATGGACACAACCTCGACCATCGCCTGCACCGGCGAGTG
The DNA here is from genome assembly GCA_036377415.1 of Solirubrobacterales bacterium. GTDB lineage: Bacteria > Actinomycetota > Thermoleophilia > Solirubrobacterales > 70-9 > DASUPK01. The sequence continues at coordinate 22,287 of DASUYK010000047.1, read as the reverse complement.
CGCCACGATCTGGGTGCCGCTGGCGGCGCCGTCGAGCGGCCAGCCAACCTCCGACGACTCCTCGGTGAACGGCAAGCTCGGCACCGTTGATCGACCTGACGGCACGACCCAGGTCACCTTCGACGGCAAGCCCCTCTACAGCTTCGTGCAGGACGGTCCCGGTGAGGCGACCGGCGACGGACTGGCGGACAGCTTCGGAGGAACCGAATTCGTCTGGCTGGCCGCGAGGGCCGAGGGGGTCTCGGCCGGAACGGGCGGCGCGGCGACGAGCACCGGCGGCGGGGAGACGACGACCGAGCCGGAGGACAGCGACAGCGGCAGCGGCGGGTACGGCTACTAGATCCGGGCTAGGTCGACGCCGAGGAGGCTTCGCGCCCGGCGACTGCCTGGCGCACGAACTCGACGATCTCGTCGGTGGGCGCGCCGGGGGTGAAGACCTCGGCGACCCCGAGCTTCTTCAGCTCCGGGATGTCGTCGGCTGGGATCGTGCCGCCGACGGTGACCACGACGTCCTCCGCCCCCTGCTCACCGAGCAGCTCGACGACGCGCGGAACGAGGGTCATGTGGGCACCCGAGAGGATCGAGAGCCCGACCGCGTCGGCGTCCTCCTGGATCGCCGTCTCTGCGATCTGCTCGGGGGTCTGGTGGAGCCCCGTGTAGATCACCTCCATGCCGGCGTCACGGAGCGCGCGGGCGATGATCTTCGCCCCCCGATCGTGCCCGTCGAGACCGGGCTTGGCGACGACGATTCTGATTTTTCTGGCGGTCTCGGTCGGCACTATTGAGGGAAAATTTCGTTTGACGCGGACTTAACCGTAGTTGAAGGCGCAGTTTCTACGGTTACGGGAGCTCCGATTCGATGGAGAATGTGTTTGCAGATAGGGGATTGGGAACAGGAGGCAGCGTGTACGACGTTCTCTTTTTAGACCGCGCTCATGGGGAGAAGGTGCTCGGGCGTGGGCTCGGACGGGACGCGGCGTGCGAGCTCGCGAGGATCGAGGCGAGGCGCCTGGGCGTCGGCCGGATGTTCCTCGCCGGCTCCGAGCCCGGCCCGACCGGCGACGTGGTCGTGATCGTCGAGTCGCGCCCCGAGGCAGCTTAGCGATGGGTTCCGGGCAGGCTGGCCGCAACCTGCCTGCCCACTGCGGGTTGTAGGAGCCAGCCGGCAAGGGCCCGGCGCATCCATTCATGACAAGGGAGGTTCGATGAAGAAGCTCATTCCCGGGCGTCCGAGCCCGGCGATGATCGTTGCCGTGATCGCGCTGGTGTTCGCCCTCACGGGCGCTGCGTACGCGGCAACGATCGGTCTCAGCGACCTGACGAAGAAGGCGAAGGACAAGACCGTCGGCGTCGGGAAGCTCACCTATGTCAGCACGACGACGAGCATCCCCCCGCTGACCGGTGATGAGCTGCGCACCGTCTCGGCGAACTGCCCGGGTGGTTTGCGGCCTATCGGCGGTGGCATCAAGCTCGAGCCGAACGACGCTGACGTGTTGACCGATGACAGCTATCCGACGTCCGCCGGCTGGACCGGGACCGTGTTCAACGGCAACAGCGATCCAGCGAACGCGACGGTCACCGTGGCTTGCGCCGTCTCGCGCGTGGTCACCGGCTCAGCGCCCAACTCGTAGGGCCAAGCGGAGAGCAGCGTGTGGCAAGGGGCCGGCGCGAGCCGGCCCCTTTTTCCTTCCGCGGCTCGGGCGCGCCGTCCCTAGAAGACCGGCAGCTCGGTGTAGCTGCCGAACACCTGCTGGAGGGCGGCGACCATCTCGCCCTCCGAGACGCGCGCCCGCGCGCAGGCGATGATCGGCGGCATCAGGTTGGCGTCCGTGGCCGCGGCGGCCCGGAGATCGGCGAGCGTCCGCTCCACCTCGCCCGAGTCTCGGCGCGCCTTGGTCGCCTCCACCCTCCCCTTCTGCTTCCGCTCGAGCTCGGGGTCGATCCGCAGGATCGGGGTCTCCTCGTCGTCGGAGAGCACGTAGTCGTTGACGCCGACGACTATCCGCCGCTTCGAGTCCACCTCCTGCTGGTAGCGGAACGACGCATCCGCGATCTCGCGCTGCGGGAAGTTCTGCTTGATCGCATCGACCATGCCCCCGAGCTCGTCGATCCGGGCGAAGTACTCATACGCGGCCCGCTCCATCTCGTCGGTCAGCGTCTCGACGAAGTAGGACCCGCCGAGCGGATCGATCGTGTTGGTGACGCCGGTCTCGTGCGCGATCACCTGCTGCGTTCGCAGCGCGATCCGCACGGCATCCTCGGTCGGGAGGGCGAGCGCCTCGTCGTAGGAGTTCGTGTGCAGCGACTGGGTCCCTCCGAGGACTCCGGCGAGCGCCTCGATCGCGGTACGGATGATGTTCACCTGCGGCTGCTGTGCCGTTAGCGACACACCCGCCGTCTGGGTGTGGAAGCGCATCCGCAGCGACTCTTCGCGCTTTGCGCCATAGGTGTCCCGCATCTCCTTCGCCCAGATCCGGCGGGCCGCCCTGTACTTGGCGATCTCCTCGAAGAAATCGATGTGGGCGTTGAAGAAGAAGGAGAGCCGGGGAGCGAACTTGTCGACGGCGAGCCCCCGCTCGATCGCCTGCTCGACGTACGTGAAGCCGTCCTTGAGCGTGAACGCGAGCTCCTGCTGGGCCGTCGAGCCCGCCTCGCGGATGTGGTATCCGGAGATCGAGATCGGGTGCCAGCGAGGCATGTGCTCGGTGCACCACTCGATCATGTCGCCGACCAGCCGCATCGCCGGCTCGATCGGGAAGCACCACTCCTTCTGCGCGATGTACTCCTTCAGGATGTCGGTCTGGATCGTGCCGCCGAGCCGCTCGGGTGGGACCCCCTGCTCCTCGGCCACACAGACATAGAACGCGAGCAGGATCGCGGCCGGCGCGTTGATCGTCATCGAGGTCGTGACCTTGCCGAGGTCGATCCCACCGAACAGCGTCTCCATGTCGTCGAGGGTGTCGATCGCGACCCCCTCCACCCCGACCTCCCCCAGGCTTCGATCCGCGTCGGAGTCGAGACCCATCAGGGTGGGCATGTCGAACGCGGTGGAGAGCCCCGTCTGGCCGTGGTCGAGCAGGTAGCGGAAGCGCTCGTTCGTCTCCTCGGCGGTGCCGAAGCCCGCGAACTGGCGCATCGTCCAGAGCCGGCCCCTGTACATCGACGGGTATACGCCTCGGGTGTAGGGGAACTCGCCCGGATAGCCGATCTCCGACTCCGGGTTGGCGGCGGCGCGATCCTCCTCGGTGTACAGGGGCCTGATCTCGTGCCCGGAGATCGTCTCGAAGAGCGCCTCGCGCTCCTCCAGTCGCTCATACACCTCGGACAGCCACTCGTGAGCGCGCCGCCGCGCCTCCGGCTCTACTGCCATGACGGGATCTCTGCGCGGTTGTCGGATTTCTCAGGCGCCTGTCGGCGCAGGAGAGCTGTGGCTCGCGGGCGCACGCCTGCGATTATCGCAATCGGCTCGATCGCCGAGGGCCTGGCGATCGTGCGGGCCGCCGGCAGACAGCCCAATACCGGGTGCTCCGGTACCACGTCAGCGGCGCAGCGTCCGGCGGCGGGTGCGTCGGCCGCCGTTGCTCCGGCGCTTCGACGCCACGCTGGCACCCCCGACCGCGGCCGCCAGTGCCGTCGCTCCTGCGATCGCGAGCCTGCGCCCGAGCTTCTCGAAGCGCATCACCTGCCAGCCCTCCTGCCGGGCGATCTCGAGCAGGTCGGCATCGGGGTTGACGACCACCGCATGGCCGACCGAGCGAAGCATCGGCAGGTCGCTGACCGAGTCCGAGTAGGCAAAGGAGGCGTCCATGTCGATGTCGTGCGCGGCGGCGAACCGGCGCATCGCCTCCACCTTTCCCTTGCCGTAGACGAACGGGCCATCCATCTCGCCCGTGTACTTGCCGCTCGATCCCACGGCCCAGCTGGTGCCGATTCCTCCCTCCATCCCGAGCACCGCGGCGAGGGCCCTGACGAGATCGTTACCGGCAGCGCTGACGATGAACGTCGCGCGGCCCTCGTCCTGGTGGAGATGGACCTCGTCGAGCATCTGCGGGTAGATCCGAGGCAGGATCCCGGCGAGGACCTCGGGAGCCATCCGCTCGACGTCGCGTTCGGGGATCTCGGCGAAGAGCCGCTTCGCGACGTCCAGGACCGCGTTGGTCTGCACGTCGGAGGAGCCCCGAAGCCGGTAGCGCATGTGATCCCAGCCCCACCTCGCGAGCTGTCGTCGGGAGACCAACCCGCGGCTGCCGGCGACCCGGGCGAACACCATGCCACTCGATCCCGCCATCAGCGTCTTGTCCAGATCGAAGAACGCCGCCGACTTCGCCATCAAAAGCGCAGGATAGGAGCCGCGTCAGCGGCCCGATCGCTGCGGGTCGAGCTAGGCCCCGTTGACCTCGATCAGGATCGCGTCGCCCTGACCGCCGCCGGAGCAGATCGCCGCGCAGCCGAGGCCGCCTCCGCGCCGGCGCAGCTCGTGCACCAGCGCACCGACGATCCGGGCGCCGGACGCCCCGATCGGATGGCCGAGCGCGATCGCGCCGCCGTTGACGTTCACCCGCTCCTCGTCGATCTCGAGCATCCGCATCGAGTTGATCGCGACCGACGCGAACGCCTCGTTGATCTCCCAGAGATCGACGTCGCCGGGCTTCTTCCCGATCTTCTCCAGGGCCTGGCGAGCGGCCTTCGCCGGGGTCCTCGCGAGGTAGGGGAAGTCGGCGGCGACTTGGCCGTAGCCGACCACGGTCGCAACCCGGGTCCTGCCGTTCTGCTTCGCCCATTCCTCGGAGGCGACGACCACGGCGCCGGCGCCGTCGTTGACGCCCGGCGAGTTGCCGGCTGTGTGCGTGGCCTCGTCGCCACCGACGGCCTTCAGCTTCGCGAGCACCTCGATCGTGGTGTCGGGCCGGATCCCCTCATCGGCGGCCACCTCCGTGTCGCCCTTCTTCGAGCTGACGGTCACGGAAACGATCTCGTCGGCGAGCCTGCCCTCCTCGGTCGCCCTGTGGGCGAGCTGGTGGGAGCGCTCGGCGAAGCGGTCCATGTCGGCACGAGTGATCTCGAGCTCGTTCGAGACCTCGCTCGCCTCGTTGATCATTTGCTTCTCGGTGAACGGATTGGTGAGCCCGTCGTGGGTCATCGCGTCCACCGCGTTCACGTCCCCCATTCGGAAGCCGAAGCGGGCGCCGGGGAGCAGGTAGGGAGCCTTGCTCATCGACTCCATCCCGCCGGTGACGCCGATCTCGAGATCGCCCGCCCGGATCGCCTGGTCGGCGATCCCGATGCTCCGCATCCCCGACGCGCAGACCTTGTTCACCGTCTCCGAGGGGACCTCGCGGGGGATTCCCGCCTTGATCTGAGCCTGGCGCGAGGGGATCTGGCCCTGCCCGGCCTGAAGCACCTGCCCGTAGACCACTCCCTCGACCTCGTCGGGCTTCACCTCGGCCCGGCTCAGCGCCTCGGCGATTGCGGTGCCGCCCAGATCCGTCGCGTCGAGGGAGGAGAGGCCTCCGCCCATCTTCCCGAACGGGGTCCTGGCGGTGGAGAGGATGACCGTCTTCGACATCTGCACCTTTCGTCTGTGCCGGCGGCGGTCCGCCGGCGGTAGATCCGGCGGCGCTGTTCGTGGCCGCCGAAGATTCGGCCCGAATGCTAGTGAGTCGCCTCGGGCGGGCGACCGCGCCTCGAGTGCGGGTCGGCGCCGCTCCTATACTGCCGCCCCTTGCGGGTCGAGGTCGCCGACAAGCCGCTGTCCGAGGTTGACGCCGACCTCCTCGCGGTCCTCCTGTTCGAGGGCGACGAGCTGCCGGAGCCGCTCGCGGGCGCACCCGGATCCGAGGACACAAGGGGGGAGTACAAGAAAACGGCGATCGTCCACCCGCCCGAGCCCCGCCGCGCGCTCGTGGTGGGTCTGGGAAAGCGCGACGATTTCGAGCCCGAGCGGGCGCGGGTCGCGGGCGCCCTGGCGGCGCGGAGCGCCTCGTCGATGGAGGCGATCTCGCTGGCGCTTGCGGGACCCGACTGGGAGGACGGGAAGGCGGTGGCGACCGCGATGGTCGAGGGAGCGATCCTCGCCTCCTACCGCTTCGATCGCTTCAAGTCCAAGAAGGACGACGAGGACGAGGACGGCAAGCTGGTCGAGCAGGTCACCTTAGTCGGCGACGAGAGCCTCGCTGAGGCGGTGGAGGCGGCGAGGATCGGGGCCGAGGCGGCCAACTTCGCTCGCGAGCTCCAGGACCTGCCGTCGAACGTCGTCACACCCTCCTACCTGGCCGGCCGAGCGAAGGCGATAGCCGACGAGCACCCATCGGTCTCGTGCGAGGTCCTCGGCCGGGAGGAGATCGCCGCCAAGAAGATGGGCGGCCTCGAGGGGGTTTCCAGGGGGACGGCCGAGGAGCCACAGCTGATCGTGCTCCGCTATCAAGCGGGCGGCGAGGGCGAGACGCTCGGCCTGGTCGGCAAGGGCGTCACCTTCGACACGGGCGGGATCTCGATCAAGCCGGCGGGCGGCATGCACGAGATGAAGATGGACATGTCGGGCGCCGCCGCGGTGCTCGAGGCCCTCTCCGCGGTCGCCAAGCTCGAGCTGCCGATCAACGTCCTGGCGGTGATCCCGGCCACCGAGAACATGCCCAGCGGCACCGCCCTCAAGCCAGGGGACATCGTCACCCAGCTGAACGGCAAGACGGTCGAGGTCCTCAACACCGATGCCGAGGGCCGGCTGATCCTGGCGGACGCCCTCGCCTACGCGGTCGAGCTCGGCGCCGACCGGATCGTCGATCTGGCAACTCTGACCGGCGCGGTGGTGATCGCACTCGGCTCCACCTACGCGGCGCTGATCTCCAACGACGACGACTGGGCGGAGGAGGTCGAGGGCGCGGCGGGGCGCACAGGTGAGCTCGCCTGGCGGCTCCCCCTCCACCCCGAATACAAGGAGCTCACCAAGGGCACCGACGCCGACCTCACCAACGCCTCCGCGAAGCGCAAGGCGGGGACGATCTACGCCGGCTCCTTCCTGGAGGAGTTCGTAGGCGGCAAGCCCTGGGTCCATCTCGACATCGCCGGCACCGCCTGGGACGTGGGGCGGGAGTACGTCGGCAAGGGGCCGACGGGCTTCGGGGTCCGTCTCTTGATTGATCTGGCTCATGGCAGGGCTTCGGCTTCGCCATAAACGGCGGCCACAAACACCGCCGCCGGATCTAGCTAGACCGCGAGCAGCCGAAGGAGGCGACGAGCCAGCCGGTTGTCGCCCTCCACCCTCACCCGGCGGCTGGCGAGCCGCCCGAGCGCCCTGCGGCCATGCGCGCGGCGTGGATCGGGCACGCCGTGGAGCCGCCCGCGCAGGATGGGCACCGTCGCGAAGTGGACGATGTCGGGAAGGCGGCCGGCGATCACGAGGTCGGGCTTACGCGAGTCGCCGTCCTCGACGACCACGCTCCGCGGCCTGAAGGTGATCCGCACCGGTGAGAAGTCCTCGGCGAAGCGGAAGACCACCCGGCCGCGTATCGTCGCGGCCAGGTCGGGATCCCGGGCGATCCCGCGCTCGATCAGCCCGAAGATGCTGGGCGAGACGCCGTCCTCGACCATCCGGCCGAGGCGGACCCGCGGCGCCCTGCCGTTCGTGCTCATGGCTCCGATCGTAGGATCTGCGCCGATGCGGGCGCTCTCCCCCCGGCTGAAGCTGATCCTCTTCGTCTTCGCTGCGCTGGCGCTGATCGCGGGAGCGCTGCTCTTCGTCGGCGCGACCCGCACCGAGGATTACTTCTCCTGGACGATCGAGCCGCCGCTGACCGCCGCGACCCTCGGCGCCTTCTACTGGGCGGCCTTCGTGCTCATCCTCGCCGCCGCCCTCTCCGATACCTGGGCGGAGGCCCGTCCCGCCACCTATCCGGTGGCGGTGATCGCCGTGCTGCTGCTGGCGATCACCCTGATCCACCTCGACCGCTTCGACCTCGACAGCCTCTTCGGCGTCTTCTGGCTGGCGGCCTACTGCCTGGTCCCGCCGCTGCTCGCCTGGGCCCTGGTCGACCAGGTTCGCCGCCCCGGCGAGGACTCGCACGGGGAGCGGGGACTTCCCGGAGCGCTCCGACCGGTGCTCGTCGTCGAGGGTGTCGCGATGCTCGCGGTCGGGGCGGTGATGCTGGTCGCGCCCGGAGCCGCCGAGGACTTCTGGCCGTGGGCTCTCTCGCCGCTCACGTCGAGGGCGATCGGATCGTTTCTGGTCGGCATCGGGTTGGCGGCACTGATTTCAGTGCGGGACGACGACCCGCTCCGCTTCCGCGGGGCCGCCCTCGCGTACCTGGCGCTGGGGCTGCTGGAGCTGCTCGCCGTGCTCCTGCACCAGTCGGACCTCGCTGACGACGATCTCGCCACCGCCGTCTACGTCGCCTTCTGGGCGGCCGTGACCGTGACCGGCGCCTACGGCTCCAGCGTGGCGAGGGCTTCGGCCGGGTCGTAGAAGGCCTCCACCCGGATCCCGCGTCCGCCGGCGATCTTCCAGACGTGCGCGTAGCGGGCGTCCACCTCCGCGGTGGAACCGCGTCCCCGCGCCTGGAGGTGGATGACGACGACGACGCGGTCGCCCTCGTGGCGCGCCTCCTCCACGGTCTGATGGAAACGCTCCCAGGAGGCGAGGAAATCGGTGAGGAACTCCCGGATCGCCGCGCGGCCGCGGTGGACGCCGGTGTCGGGCAGGACCTCGCTCTCGTGCCATTCCGCGTCCTCGGCGAGCGCGTCCATCGCGCCCTCGACGTCGCCTCGGTTGAGCGCCTCGTACGACGCGACGACGAGCTCGCGTGGATCGGCGACGGTCATCGCCGCGAACCGTAGCCGCGTCAGCTATCGAGAATCAGGCACGTGCTCGTCCCCGTGGCGAGCAGCTTTCCGGTTTCCGCCGCGACCAATCGGGCCTCCGCGGTGGCGCTCCTGCGGCCCCGGTGCACGACCTCCGCCTCACAACGGACGACTCCGGTCTCCCGGGTGATCGGGCGCAGGTACTTCACCTCGAGCGTCTGGCTCGTGTAGCCGACCCCGGCCGGCAGGGTCGTATGCACCGCGCAGCCGAGCGCCGAGTCCAGGATCGTCGATGCGTAGCCGCCGTGGACCACTCCGATCGGGTTGTAGTGCTCCTCACCGGGCTCTCCCTGGAAGACGGCGCGGCCCTCCTCGAACTCGGCGATCGAGTAGTTCATGACGATCGCGATCGGCGGCGGGGGCAGCTCCCCGGATTGGATCGCGCGCACGTAGTCGAGGCCGGCGATCCGCGCTCCGGCGGCGGCGGTCGGTACCGGGTCCTGCCAGGTGAGCGTCCTCGTGCCGGTGGTCTCGGCTCGGAGGACCCTCGCATCAATGCTCACCTTCGGCCCCGGCGACGGCGCCGGCGCCGCGGCCGCGCGGCCGGACGCTCGCTCGGGGCCGGGTAGCGCAGGTCGGCGAGGATCTCCTCGGCGCTGATCCTGATCTGCTCGGGATGGAATTGGATCTCGAGTGCTCTCATGACGTTTCCTTCGGGTCGGTTGCTTGATGCAACTGGGATGTCGAGCAGCACCCTACCAGCGTAAGTTGCATGATGCAACCAAGTGTGCGAAGATCACACCCGTGCTTGGAAACGAATACGAGGGGCAGATCTGCTCGATCGCGCGTAGTCTCGAGCTGGTCGGCGAGCGCTGGACGCTGCTGGTGATCCGCGAGGTCTTCAACGGCCACCGCCGATTCTCGGAGATGCAGCGCTCGCTCGGGGTGGCCCGGAACGTCCTCACCGCCCGGCTCCAGCGACTGGTCGACGAGGGGATTCTCGAGCGCCGCCCCTACAGCGAGCGGCCTGAGCGCTACGAGTACTTCCTGACCGAGAAGGGGCTCGACCTGTGGCCGCTGATGATGGCGCTGATGCAGTGGGGTGACAAGCACGAGCCCCTTCCCGGCGGCCCCCCCACGATCGTGATTCACAAGGGCGAATGCGGCGGGAAGGTGAACGACCGTCGGATCTGCGAGAAGTGCGGCAAGCAGCTCGAGGTCCGCGAGGCGCGGGCCGTCGACGGCCCCGGGATTGCCGCGGCACTGGAGTCGCTCAAGCCCGCGGCGTAGCCGCGATCCGACCGCGAAGCCTCCACCTAGACTCTTCGCGCCATGAACTTCGAGCTCTCCGACGAGCAGCGGCTCCTGCGCGACACCGTCCGCGACTTCGCCCGCCGGGAGGTCGCCCCGGTCGCGGAGGAGCTCGATCGCACCAAGGCCTTCCCCTACGAGCTCGTGGCGCAGATGGGCGAGCTCGGCCTGATGGGTATTCCCTTCCCCGAGCAGTACGGAGGCGGCGGAGCCGACACCCTCGCCTACGCCCTGGCGGTGGAGGAACTCACCCGGATCGACTCATCGGTCGCGATCACGATGGCCGCCCATACCTCCCTCGGCACGATGCCGATCTATCTGTGGGGAACGGACGAGCAGAAGGACGACTGGCTGCCGCAACTCTGCAGCGGTCAGAAGCTCGCCGCGTTCGGGCTGACCGAGCCGGAGGCCGGCTCCGACGCCGGGAACACCCAGACCCGCGCGATCCCCGAGGACGGGGAGTGGGTAGTGAACGGGGCGAAGCAGTTCATCACGAACTCCGGGACCGAGATCTCCGGATGCGTGACGATCACGGCGGTGACCGGAAAGGGCGACGGGGCGAAGGAGATCTCGAACATCATCGTCCCGAACGGGACTCCCGGGTATGAGCCCGGCGAGCCGTACCGGAAGATGGGCTGGAACGCCTCCGATACCCGCCCCCTCACCTTCGATGACTGCCGGGTCCCCGAGGGCAACCTGCTCGGCCGCCGGGGCGACGGCTTCAAGCAGTTCCTTCAGATCCTCGACGGCGGGCGGATCGGGGTGGCGGCAATGGGGGTCGGGCTCGCCCAGGGGGCGCTCGACGAGGCGATCTCATATGCGAAGGAGCGGAGGGCCTTCGGTCAGCCGATCGGCAAGTTCCAGGCGATCCAGGCGAAGATCGCCGACCTCTCCGCCCAGATCGAGGCGGCCCGCCTGCTGGTCTATCGCGCGGCGGTGCTGAAGGAGCGAGGCGAGCCCTTCACCCTGACCGCGGCTCAGGCGAAGCTGATCACCGGCCGGCTCGCGGTCCGGGCGACCGAGGAGGCCGTCCAGATTCACGGCGGGTACGGATACATCGAGGAGTACCCGGTCTGCCGCTTCTATCGCGACGCGAAGATCCTCACGATCGGCGAGGGGACCGACGAGGTCCAGCAGATGGTGATCGCGCGGCAGCTCGGTTGCTAGCGGTCCCGCTCAGTCGATCAGGGCACCGGCGCTGACGGCGCTCGGCGGGTTCGAAGCGGAGGAGGGTTCGGGCTCAGTCCTCGGCCGGGACGGCCGTGACCGCCTCGGCGTCGCGCTCATTCTCAGCCATCATCGCGCTCCAGTAGCTCCTTGGCGGCGCTTGCCGGATCGATCTCGCGCTTGACGACTCGGTTCAGCAGCCCGCGGACCGATGCGTCGTCTGCGACCGCTGCCTCGAGGCGGCGACGCATCCGGGACGCTGCCAGTTCCAGCACCTCGTTGCGCAGATTCCTCGCCCTTCGCTCCTCCAGCGTGCCCTCGGCCTCGATATGGGCGCGGTGCTCGGAGATCTTCTCGGCCAGCTCCGCCACCCCCTCCCCCTTTTGCGCTTCCGTGCGGACGATCGGGACCCTCCACGACGCCGGCGGCCCGAGCGAGAGGACGCCGCGGATCTCGCGGATCATCGTGTCGGTCATCGGGTGATCGGCCTTGTTGACGCAGATCACGTCAGGGATCTCCATCACCCCGGCCTTCAGCGCCTGGATCGAATCCCCGGAACCGGGCATCAGGACGAGCACGATCGTGTCGCCGTGGTCGACGATGTCGATCTCGGCCTGACCGACGCCGACCGTCTCGATGAAGACGTCGTCCTTGCCCGAGGCATCCATCAGGAGCGCCGCCTGAAGCGTCGCCTCGGAGAGACCTCCGAGCGCACCGCGGCTAGCCATCGACCGGATGAAGACCCCGGCGTCGAGGAAGTGGTCGGAGAGCCGGATCCGATCGCCGAGGAGGGCGCCACGGGTGAAGGGGCTCGAGGGATCGATAGAGAGGACTGCGACCTCGCGGTGGGCCTTCCGCATCTCGGCCGTGAGCGCCCCGATCAGGGTGCTCTTGCCGACCCCGGGCGGCCCGGTCAAGCCGACGATTCGGGCCCTCCCAGTGCGGGGGAAGACCTCCCGCACGAGCTCCCACCCCGCGGGATCGTCGTTCTCGATCAGAGTGATTGCCCTCGCCAGCGCCCGCTTGTCGCCGGCGACCAATCGCTCGGCGAGGCTCTGCTCGGTCTTCTGAGACACGGGCGCTGAGTCTAGGACGGCCGGCGGGGGAGGCGGGGTCCCACGAGAAGACGGGTTGCTCCTCCCTTCGCTCGGAGCACCCTCGCACCAACCTAGAATCGCCGCCCGTGTCTCGGCTGCTTCGGTTCCTGCGCCGCAACAAAATGCTCAACTGGCGCTACGCGCGGCTGCTCTGGCGCTATCTCTGGCGGCGCCTGCTCACGCCCGCGGGGTGGCGATGGGTGACGGACGGACCGGTCTTCTTCGGCAAGGGCCTCCAGCTTCAGATCGCGAAGGGGGCGACGGTCCGCTTTGGACGCTTCTCGTGGATCGGTGACGGCACGAAGATCCGCTGTCACGAGGGTGTCGTCGAAATCGGGGCGAAGACGGTGATCGGACAGGAGTGCACGATCTCCGCCTACAGGCGGGTGCGGATCGGCGAGCAGTGCGTCGTCGCCGACCGGGCGATGTTCATCGACTTCGACCACGGCATCGTCGAGGTCGAGCGGCCGATTCGTCTCCAGGGGATCTACATGCGCGATTGCGTGGTCGGGTCGAACGTCTGGATCGGCTACGGGGCGTGCTTCCTACGGGGCGTCCGGGTCGGCGACAACTCGATCGTCGGGACCAACTCGGTGGTCACCAAGGACGTCCCCGCGAACGCCATCGTCGGCGGCGTTCCCGCCAAGGTGATTCGGATGCGAGAGGCGCCGGAGCACCTTCGCTGGCCGGATCCGGTCGATCCCCCGGGAAGCTAGAGGCGCTTCCCCGTGGCGAACAAACTGAGCCCGACCCCGAGGATCACCGCGCCGGAGATCCAATAGGCGGTCCCGCCGCGGTTCACCGCGGCGACGATCAGCGCGAGGCCGACCGCGATCAGCGGCAGTCCGATCGAGATCGGGACGCTGACGCCGGTGGATCGACCGAAGCTCGGAGCCCTGCGGGCGGGGGTCCGCCGTGACGGATTGACCTCGCGGCGACCGGGCTCCAGAGGGGTCATCAGCGGCTCAGCCTTCCTCCACCGCCGCCGGTGCCCTGGGCCCAAGCTCCGCGTATACCGCAGCCGTCCGCTCGGCGACGTCGGCCCAATCGAAGCGGCGCAGGTGCTCGTAGGCCTCCGCGACCAGCCTCCGGCAGAGCTTTGCGTCGTCGAGCACCCGAACGGTCATCTCGGCGAGCGATTGGGGATCGCGGGCGCGGAAGCGCAGGCCGACCTCGTCGTGAGGGACGACCTCGCGGAGCCCGCCGGTGTCGGCGACGATGCAGGGGCAGCTCGACGCCATCGCCTCCAGTGCGACCAGGCCAAACGGCTCGTAGATCGACGGAACCACGCAGACGTCGGCGACCCGGTAGAGCGAGTGAAGGACGTCGTCGCCGATCCACCCGACGAAGGTCCCGTGCTCCATCAGACCCAGGTCCTCGGCCTGGCGGCGAAGCTCCTGCTCGTGCGTCCCGGACCCGGCGACCACGAAGCGGGTGTTCGGCAGCCCCTCGATGATCTCCGGAAGCGCCTCGAGTGCGAATTGGAAGCCCTTCTCGTAGACGAGGCGTCCGACGAGCAGGACGAGGGACTGATCGGGCTCGGCGAACTCGGCGCGCAGCCTGCCCAGCTGCTCGTCGTCCTGAGGCTGAAGGTCCTCGGGGTCGATCCCGTTCGGAATCACCTCGATCGAGGGCTCGGGGACGCCGAAGATGTCGACGATCTGCTCGCGCATGAAGGTCGAGCAGGCGATCACCCGGTCGGACCGATTGGTGATCCAGCGCTCGACACCGTGGATGTAGGCCTGCGGGTGCTTGTCGACCCAGCCCTGATGGCGGCCGTGCTCGGTGGCGTGGATCGTGGTCACCAGCCGGCAGCCGAATCGGCGGGCGAGGTGGTCGCACGCGTTCGCCACCAACCAGTCGTGTCCATGGACCAGATCGAAGTCGTAGCCGTCGCCGAGCTCCACTCCCGCTGCGAGCATGTCCGAGTTCATTCGCTCGACCCACGCCACGAACTCGTTCAGCTCCGCCGGCCGAGTCGGCTCCCTCACCCGGTGGACGTGAACCCCTCCGACGATCTCCTCGCTTGGGGACTCCTCCCCGCCGCGCGTGAGGACGTGGACGTCCAACCCTCGATCGACCAGTGCCTCTGAGAGCTTGCGGACATGGCGGGCCAGGCCACCCTCGATCAGGGGCGGGTATTCCCAGGAGAGGATCAGCACTCGGTTCATCATCGTCTGCCGCGTACCCCCCTTCCTGTCCTCAGGGCTCGAGCAGCGGCGCCAGACTGAGGTCAGGGGCGAGGTTGCGCACGCTTGGCTCGGCGGCCTCGCGGGAGTCTATGGCCTCCAGCAGCCCCTCCGCATGCGCGGTCGCTCGGGCATATGGGTAGTCCCCGGCCTGCCCGCGGTGATCCATGAACGCCCAGTCGCTCGATTGGAGGGCGAGGAGCTCGCGCGCCGCGCGGGCTGCGGCGTCGCCGCTGAGCGTGCGCGGCGCGAGGGCCCGGAGCAGCCTGAGCTCGGAGCGCCGCGTCGCCCACGCCATGTCGGCGACCGCTGGAGAGTCCCACGTCTCGAGCGTCTTTCCCTCGCCCCAGCTCCCCTCCCTCGCGGGCCGGTCCTCCGCGTCGTGCTCGGAGAGCGCCTCGGAGAGGGTGAGCAGCCGGACTCCACCCTGCTCCGCCGCGCGGAGGACCTTCCGGAGCCAGACCGGGCCCTCCGCCCACCATGCGCCGAGCAGCTCGGTGTCGATCGCGAAGACGCAGAGGCCGCGCCGGCCGCCCTCCAGGTGATGCCGATCGAGCCGATCGCGAACGGCCGCCACGAAGCCGCCGGCGTCCTCGGCGGCGCGCCGGGCGGCGGCGACGGGGTCGTACGGGCCACCGCCGATCGACCATAGGCGGATCCCGTTCGCTGAGAGGCGGTGGTATTCGAGGTAGCGCTGGTCGGAGGGATAGCCGTCCTCGGACCAGACCAGGCGGACGGTCGGCCAGTCGATCGTGAACGCGACCGGGCCGCCCGGAAGCCGGATCGGGGCGAGGGCGGCGGTCCCGGACTCATGGGCGCTCTGGTCGAGACACGTGTACGCGAGGGCCCGCTCCGCGAGCACGGCCTCCACGCCACTCACGTACGCGCACTCGGGAAGCCAGAACCCCTGCGGCCGGCCGAACCGCCTCAGATGCGAGCGGAGCCCGGCGTCGACCTGAAGGCGGCGCCCGGCGGTCGTCGCCAGCTTCGGGAGGACCGCATGGGTGGCGGCCGAGGTCATCAGCTCGATCCGTCCCTCGGAGTGGGGCTTCTGGAAGGCGCGCAGGGGGTTGCCACCGAGCGCGAGGAGCCGGTCGACCGCTCGCGCGTAGTGGTCGGCCTCCGCCCGCGCGGCGGCCCGGAGCTCCTCGGCTCCCTCGGCCGCGTCTCGCTCGGCCGCCTCGGCCCGGTGCCGGCGCAGGAAGCCGAGCATTCTCTCCTCTATCCCCTCGGCCTCGAGCTGGTCGGCGAGCACGGGGGTCACCGTCACCGTCACGCGCTCCGCCTCCTCGAGCACGGGCAGGTGCGATCTGGCGAACGCCTCGAAGAGCCACTCCTCGCCGAACGGATAGGTCCCGTATCCCTCCACGTAGGGCATGTGCGAGTGGAGGACGACCGCGAGGTCTCCGACGGTCCGTCCGTCCATCTCAGGCCCGGCAGACGGCGAGGAAGTCGAGCGCCCTGTCCAGGTTCCCGGAACGCAGCCGAAAGTCCCGGGCGCTGATCGCGGGCACGAAGCGATCGTAGAAAGGCTTCGTCACCCGGAGCGCGGCGTGAGCCCGGTCCCAGCCGAGCCGCAGGGCGATCTCGTGGACCCGCAGCTTGCGCGCGTGGACGAGGCCGAGGATCTCGACCGAGGTGAAATGGGGCTTGAGGAGCTCGCGATACTCGCCGGGGTCGTACTCGCGCAGGTGCCACGGGTTCTCCGACTTCTTCGCGCCCGGCGGCGCGAGCGTGAGCCGGTTCGGGGTCGACACGTATGCGACGGGCGCGATCCGGGCGATTTGCTCGAGCAGGCGATCGGGCTCGTGGATGTGCTCGATCGTCTGGAGGAAGACGACCGCGTCGACCCGCGCGTCGAATTCCTCGACGAGGGCGCGCCGGAAGCTCAGGTTCGGGCGGCGGTACCGCGTACTGGCGTGCTCGAACGCCTCGGGGTTGGCGTCGACGCCGATCACCTCGCCCGCCTGGCGGGAGAGCAGGTCCGAGCCGTAGCCCTCCCCGCACGCGAGATCGGCTACGCGAAGGCCCGCGCAGCGCCTCGCGATCCACTCGTAGACGGCCAGGTGGCGGCGGTACCAGTAGTTCTCCTCGGGCACGTCCGGCAGGGTCCGCTCGCCTGTGAGCTCGAGCGGCGTGACGCCCTCGGGTTGGTTCTCCTGCACGTAGGCCACGGCGCCAACATAGATAGCGATCGCCATCGGTGCGCAATCGGCGGGCGCACGGCGACCGGGAGCGAAAGCGGCGGCGATCGCCGTAAGATCAGCGGCCGTGGCCGGCATGAGACGGGTTGCGCCAAGAATGAAACGGGATGCTCCTTTCGGAGCACCCTCGCATCGGGCGCACCCTCGCACCAGTCCAGAGAGGATCAAGGAGGTCAACGAGCGCTACCACGACGCCGCCTCCTCCTCCTACGATTCCAAGTGGGGGATCGACTTCGGCACGATCGGAAGGGAGCAGGTCGACGGCAAGCTGCGCAAGGCGCTCGGCCGGTGGCCTGAGGAGCCGTTCGGAGACGCACTGGAGATCGGTGCGGGAACCGGCTACTTCTCTCTCAACCTCCTTCAGGCCGGGGCGATCGAGCGCGCCACGGCCACCGACATCTCTCCCGGAATGCTGGCGTCTCTCGAGCAGAACGCCGACCGCCTCGGGTTGAGCGTCCGAACCGCCGCGGCCGAGGCGGAGACACTCCCGTTTGGCGATCAGAGCTTCGACCTCGTCTTCGGCCACGCCGTCCTCCACCACGTTCCGGACCTCGCGCGGGCGTTCTCGGAGTTCAACCGGGTCCTGCGTCCGGGTGGAACGATCGCGTTCTGCGGGGAGCCATCCCGATACGGCGACATGCTCGCCGCGATCCCGAAGCGGACGGCCCTGCTCACCGCGCCGCTGTGGCGGCGCCTGATCGGAGCATCCGAGCGCCACGACGAGCAACTGGCGGAACCAAACGGCCACGCGCTGGAGCCGGAGGTCGACGTGCACGCGTTCGCACCGGGCGACCTGAAGCGATTCTGCGAGCGGGCGGGGCTGGTCGAGGTCCGGGTCCAGGGCGAGGAGCTGCTCGCCTCAATCCACGGATGGACGGTGAGGACGCTCGAGGCGAGCGCCCAGCCCGACGAGGTGCCGTCGCTGTGGCGCCGGTTCGCCTTCCGCAGCTACCTCGCCCTGCAGCGGCTCGACAACCAGGTGCTGGAGCCGCACCTGCCGCCGCAGCTCTTCTACAACCTGCTGGTCTCCGCACGACGGCCCTAGAGGCCGTGGAGGGCCTCTCAGCCGCGGCCGCCGGGCTCCTCGTCGACGGTCCGGTCCGCCCAAGGAATCGCTTCGAGCCTGCCGTCGGGAATCGGCTCGCCGCTCACCACCGACACGCCGTAGGTCCCCTCCTCGAGGCGGGCCTCCGCCTTCCCGATCGACTCGAGCGTGCGCTTCAGGTCCTGCCGCAGGGCCTCATCCGTCTCGGCCTGCTCGAGCTCGTTGGCCTCGTCGGCGGTGTCCTCCGGCTCGTCCGACAGCACGGGCTTCCCGATCGCGGCGAGCTCCCTCTCGATCCTCGCTCGCTCCTCGGCGAGCCTCGCGCGGGCACGTTCGGGATCCATGCGCGTGATCCTATTGGCCTCGGCACGAACCGAGATCTGCAGCGACCCGCGTCAGCGGGACTCTGCCCGCCTCAGGCGGTGAACCGCGACCTCCCCGCGGATTCCCTTGAACCGGTGCCTTCCGGCGAACGAGAACCCGAACCGCCCGTCATCGGCCGCGTCGACCGAATCCTTCACCGCCTGGGCGACGACGACGCTGTCCGGGCGCGCGAACCCGGTGATCCGCGCCGCCAGGTTTACCGGCCGCCCGTACCAGTCCCCACCCCGCGCCAGGGCCTGGCCCGTGGCGACGCCCGCCTTCAGCGAGGGGATCCCATCCGTGCCGACCGCCTCGATCAGGCCGAGGACCGCATCGAGCAGCGGGGTCGGCTCGCGCGACGCGAACATCGCGGCGTCGCCGATCATCTTCACCAGGCGGACCGGCGGGCGGGCGGCGTCGGAGGCGAGCTCGAACAGACGTCCGGTCAGCTCGCCGATCTCCTCGATCTCCAACGACTCCCCCAGCTTGGTGAAACCGACCAGGTCGGCGAAGGCGATCGTCACCTCGTCCGATCCGGAAAGCCGTCCCTCGGCGAGCTCGGCCTCGGAGATCACCGCCTGGCGGATCGCCTCGCGGAGATTCATCCGATAGGCGTGGAGCAGCGTGTCACCGAGCAGCGGCAGCATCGTCTGCGCCGCGGTGGCATAGCGCAGCGCCAGCTCCCGTTCGCTGATGCCCGGCTCGGTGAAGACCTCGCCGACCATTTCGCGGTTGGCGTCGGCAAGGCTCGCCATCGAGATCCCGATGATCCGCGAGGTCTCCAGCACGCCGTTCTCCGGGAGCCCCGCGTCGAGGAACATCTTCGCCCGCCTCGCCGCCTCGAGGTCGGCCTCCACATAGACGCGTTCGTCCACGTCCGGGATCGGCGCCCCGAGCGCCTGCAGCAGCCGGACGAGGAAGCCGGGGTCGAGCCCCGCGCCCTCCGCGATCTCCTTCGCCGTGTAGCGCTCCGCCCCCGTGTCGAAGACCCGCTCCACCGGCAGCAGCGCCAGCCGGTTCTCCTCCGCCGCCCGCTTCAGCTCATCGACGGGGACGCCGGCGTCGGTGAGGTCGGTCAGCAGGGCGAGGCGCGCCTCCCGCGCCTCGCCGGTGAGGTTCTCGAGCAACCCCTCGGCCTCGAAGTCGATGCCGGACATGATTGAACGGGTCGCTCCTCGGCTTCGCCTACGAAGCGCCCTCGCATCATCCTAGAATCGGCGGAGATGGCGGGTCTCGATCTTCCGATCTTCGAGCTGCCGCTCGTCCTGCTCCCCGGGGAGCAGGTGCCGCTGCACATCTTCGAGGACCGCTACAAGCGCATGGTCGGGCGCGCGCTGGAGCAGGGCGAGCCGTTCGGCATCGTCCTGCGCGACGACGAGGGCGCGCGGTCGATCGGCTGCACGGCCCGCATCGAGGACGTCGAGCGCTTCGACGACGGCCGGATGGACATCGTCGTCAGCGGCGAGTCCCCGTTCAAGGTGCTTGACCGGTTCGAGTCACCGGAGTACCCGGCCGGTGAGGTGGAGCTGATCGCGGACGAGGCCGTCCCGCCGGTCGACGAGGGATCCGCGAGCGCCGCACGGGAGGCGTTCGCCGAGTTGGCCGAGCGGGCGACCGGGGAGCGGCCCGACGCGGGTGAGCTCGACGATGCATCCGCCTACGCGATCGCATCGCGAATCGAGTTGCCCCCGGAGACCAAGCAGCGTCTGCTCGAGCTCCGTGACGAGGACGAGCGCATGGAGCTTCTCGCCAACGCACTCGCCGCCGTGGAGCGGGCCCTGGAGCGCGCCGAGGAGGCCGCCGAGCGGGCCAGCTCCAACGGCAAGGTTCGCTTCCCGGGCCTCGCGGAGTAACCGCTCAGGCCAGGACGACGGCACCGCCGCGGCGGGGGTCCCCCCCGCCGCTGAGCTCGCCCGTGGCCGGGTCGCGCGCGACGGCCTGAGCGCCGCCGAAGAAGAGGTTGAGCCGCTTCCAGCGCACCACGGGGACACCGCGGCGCTCGAGGTCGCCCAGGCCCTTCTCGTCGACGCCCGGCTCCGCCTGAACCGTCCCCGCCTCGAAGTGGAGCCGGCCGGCGCGCACCGCCTCGCCGGCGTCCATCCCGTCGTCGAGGACCCTGACGACCGTCTGGAGGATCGCCGACCGGATCCGGTTCGAACCGGCGCTGCCGAGGCCGAGGACGACCTGGCCGTCCCGCAGGGCGAGGGTGGGTGCCATCATCGAGCTCACCCGGCGCCCGGGCGGGATTCTGTGAAAGCCGTGGGGGTTGAGGTCCTCCTCGCCGAGCATGTTGTTGACGTGCACTCCCGTCCCCGGCACGAGCACTCCGGAGCCGGTCCCGTTCGAGCAGGTGACCGACGCGCAGTTGCCCTCGGTGTCGAGGACGGCGATGTGGGTGGTCGAGCCCAGCCGGTCGATCGGATCGGCGGGCCCGCCCGCGCCGCCGTGTCCCCCGACCCACTCTCCGGCCCGGATCCGTTCGGCGACCGCATCGAGGTCGGTCGAGATGAAGCGCTCGACGAACGCCTCGTCGTGGAGACCCTCGTGGAAGTCGTCCGTGCGCCTCGCGTTCGCCGCCTCGGTCGCGGCGACGATCTCCTCGACCCCGCTCCGCTCGCCGAGGCGCTCGAGGACGCCAAGCGAGTAGGCGATCAGGATCCCGCCCGAGGAGGGCGGGGGGTTGGTGAGCACGTCATCCCCCCGGAAGCGGGCGGTGACGGGCCGGCGCTCGATCGGCTCATACGCCGCCATGTCCTCCATCCCGAGTGTCCCGCCCCGCTCCCGCACCCATTCGCAGACCCGCCGCGCGACGTCGCCCCTGTAGAAGGGCTCCGAACCCTCGGCCGCGAAGCGCTCGAGGGCATCCGCCATCTCCGGGAAGTGGAACGTGTCTCCTTCGACGAGCTGCCTCCCTTCCGGGGCATATAGATCGGCACACTCCGGGGTGGAGACGAGGATCGGATGGAGGATCTCGTGGAAGTACTCCGCGGCGCTCGTCAGCCGAACCCCCTCGCGGCCGAGCCGGATCCCGGGTTCGGCGAGCCGGGCGAGAGGCATCGACCCGAACCGGCGAGCGACGTGCTCCAGGCCCGCCGGGTTGCCGGGCACCCCGCAGGACGCGGCGCCGCAGTTGAACGTCTGGGGCGTCTCGTCGAAGTAGACCGGGATCGGAATCAGGTCGGCGGTGCGCTCGGCCCCGTCCGCGCCCCCTGCCGCGACGAAGAAATCGACGAGCGTATCCTCGTCGCCCTCGTGCACCATCATGAACCCGCCGGCGCCGAAGCCGCTCAGCTGGCTCTCCGCGACGAACGAGGTGAGCACTGCGCAGATCGCGGCGTCGACCGCGTTCCCGCCCTCGCGCAGCACCTGCGCTCCGGCCTCGGCGGTGAGCGGATGCCCCGCCGCTACGACTCCCCGCTGGGTTGGCATTGCCCGCAGCTAAGCAGGCTCGTAGGGCGCTTTAGTGCCCGGGGGTGAACTCGGGCACGTCGAGCACCCGCCCATCGAGCGTGCGCGGCTCCGCCGGAAGCCTGCCCACGCCGCGACCGGTGGCCCCCTGCCCATAAAGCTGATCGGCGCTGTGCCGCTGGGTTTCGGCGGGGTTCGTCCCCCGCCAGTCGCCGACCGGATCGGAGTAGCGCTCGGGCCGCAGCGCCGCATCCCTGTTCGGGGCGTGCGGCTCGCGCGGCTCCTCGCGCCGAGTACGGCGGTGGCGATTGGCGAATGCCGAGTCGAACCGGGTGGCGATCACGGTGATCCACACCTCCTCCGACATGTCCTCGTCGATGCTCGCTCCAAAGATGATGTTCGCGTCGGGGTGGGCGGCCGCCTTGACGACCTCCGCCGCCTCGCTCGCCTCGATCAGCGACAGGTCGGGGCCTCCGGTGATCGAGAGGAGCAGCGAGTGCGCCCCCTCCACCGAGGTCTCGAGCAGCGGCGAGGAGACGGCCTTCTCCGCGGCGATCGTCGCCCGGTGCTCTCCGTACCCCATTCCGATCCCCAGGATCGCGTTACCCGCCTCCAGCATCGTCGTCCGCACGTCCGCGAAGTCGAGGTTGATCAGCCCCGGCAGCATCACCAGGTCGGAGATCCCCTGAACCGCCTGGCGGAGGACGTCG
>DASUYK010000046.1:0-20671 GCA_036377415.1 Solirubrobacterales bacterium | reverse complement strand
GGATGGATGGGCTGATCGCTCATCCCGAATCCCGGCAGGTCGGGGGCGAAGACGGGGCGCGGGCCGAGGGCCCGGAGGACGGGCTTCAGGGAGCGGCCGGACGAGAGGCCGTGAACGAGGACGATCGGCGTCTCCTCGAGCTCGGAACGGACGCCATTGCGATGGCCGTGGATGCGAGCGCGCTCCAGATGCGAGGGCGCTCCGTAAGGAGCGACCCGTCTGATGTCGGCGGAGCGACCTGCTTCGTGTCCGGACCCGTTCTCCGACTGGTGCTTCAGCGATGTCGGCACGCGGACGAACACGCGCTGCTTACCCGCGTGGGTCCAGCCTCCGTACACCCCGTTGCGCCCCGGTAGATGAGCCATGCCGCGCACATCTTCCCAAATTGCGGAAAGTTAACCTGCTCGCGCGCTGGGACCCGAAGGATCATCGAAGCCGTCGGGCCGCGAGAGTGGGGCGTTCGCCGTCAGGTGGCGATCGCGACCTTCTCTCGAAGGTGGCGGAGGAGCGGCTCGACCGAGAGCTCCCCGCAACCAGACCGTTCGAGGATCTCGGCCGGGGAGAGCCGCCGGCCGTGGCGGTGCACGTGCTCACGGAGCCAGTCCCCCAGCGGGGCGAAATCGCCCCGGGCGATCCGCGACGGCAGGTCCGAGATCTCGCGATCGGCGGCCTCCCAGAGCTGTCCCGCGATGATGTTGCCGAGACTGTAGGTGGGGAAGTATCCGAAGGCGCCGCCCGGCCAGTGGACGTCCTGAAGGACGCCGTCGGCGTCGTCGGGAACCTCGACCCCGAGGTACTTCTCGTAGCGCTCGTTCCAGGCTTCGGGCAGCTCGGCGAGCGGCAGGTCGCCCTCGAAGATCTCGAGCTCGAGCTCGAAGCGGATCAGGATGTGGAGGTTGTAGGTGACCTCGTCGGCCTCGATCCTGATCAGCGAGCGCTCGATCCGGTTCGCGCCCCGTTCGAGCCGGCCGGCGTCGAGCTGATCGAACGGGTCGGCGAAGCGCTCACGCAACCGCGGAAGGATCCACTCGAGGAACGGTCCTCCGCGGGCGACCCAGTTCTCCCACAGGCGGCTCTGTGACTCGTGCAGGCCCAGGGAGCGCGGCTTCGCGAGCGGGGTCCGGGCGAGCGCCGGGTCGACGCCCGCCTCGTAGAGACCGTGTCCCGCCTCGTGCACCGCGCTGAACAGCGCCATCGCCAGGTTGCCGCGGTCATAGCGCGTCGTCAGCCGGACGTCGCCGCTCCCGATCGAGGTCGCGAAGGGATGCTCGGTCTCGTCGAGCCGCCACGATCCGTCGGGGAACGGGAGCTCGCCGATCAGCTCCTCGACGAGCTCGCGCTGGGCCTCGACCGGGAAGTCCCCGCGAAACGGGTCATCGATGCCGCCGCCGTTCGGCGACGCCTCTGCGACGAGAGGGACGAGTCCCTCGCGGAGGCCGACGAGCAACGCCCGGATGCGCTCGGTGCTCATCTCGGGCTCGTACTCGTCGAGCAGGGGGTCGTATGGATGGGAGAAGCCCGGAAAGCCCTCGTAGCAGTCGGCGAAGCGACGGGCGAGCTCGACGTTCCGCTCGAGGTGGGGGAGGAGCATCGAGAAGTCCGAGCAGTGCTTCGCCTCGAGCCAGGCGCTTTCGGCGATCGAGCTGGCCCGGGCGAGCTCCGCTCGCAGCTCCGAGGGCACCCGGCGGGCCTTTTCCCAGTCCCGGGCGACCACTCGGGCGAGATCGGCGGCGACCGAGGTTCCGGGCTCCTTGTCGCCGTCGGGCTCCGAGCGGACCCGATCGATCAGCCGCCCGATCTCGTCGGTGGTGAACATCTCGTGGCGGACGCCGGCGAGAGTCGCGAGAACGTCCGCCCGAGCGTCCGCGCCGGCCGGGGGCATCATCGTCCGCTCGTCCCAGGCGAGCAGCGACGCCGCGCGGCTCAGGTCGTGGATCTCTCCGAGCCGAAGGCGTAGGTCTTCGTACGCTCCCACCCGGAGAACCTAGCGAGCCCGGGGAGCGCCCAAGGCTCGCTACTTTCGCAGCCCGGCGGCTTCGAGGGCTTCGGTCCGGTCCATGAACCCGCGGTAGCGGATCACCTTGCCGTTCTCGAACGTCCACACGGCGTAGAAGCGGTTCTCGACCGGGATACCGCTCCCTTTGCCCCGCCCCCATTGGTGGAGGCATACGAAGACCGAGGACCCGGCATCGATGACTTCCTCAGCCTCGAAGCCCCAGTCGTCAAACGTCCCGGCCCAGGTTCGGAAGAACTCCCGAACCGCTTCGGGTCCATAGACCTTCTTCTGGATCGGGAACGGGCCGCCCGACATATCCCATTCGACGTTCTCGTCGAACATCGCGAAGAACGGCTCCGGGTTCTCCGGGGCTTCCTCGAAGGAGTGCTTGAGGATCTCCACGTTCTCCTCCGACATCGCCTACTCCCGCAGCCTGGCGGCTTCGAGGGTCTCCGAGTGGCTATTGAACCAGCGCATCCGAATCGCTCTGCCGTCGCGAAAGGTCCAGATTTCGCCATGGGGGCGCTCGACCTCTATGCCCGCCCCTCGACCGCTACCCCGGACCTGACCGAGCGCAACTACCTCGTCGCCGCTGTCAATGACGCGCTCGGTTTCGAAGCGGACCTCGTCCCAGGCGTCGTAGACGCTGCTGATCGCCTCGTTGAAGCTGTCGATCCCCTGTCGGCTCCCGCGCTCAACGGCGTCGTGCGGATTCACCCATTCCACGTCCTCTGCCAGGAGGTCCGGACCGAGCTTGCGGCTTCCGTACCACTCCTCGTGGATGCGATGGAATCTCTCCACGTTCTCCTCCGGCATCGCCTACTCCCGCAGTCCGGCGGCTTCGAGGGCTTCTGGCTTGGTGCGAAATAACCGATAGCGCACGATCTTGCCGTCTCGCACCGTGCACACCTGCCAGTTGTGCATCTCCACCCCAACGCCGCTGCCCTTCCCGCGCCCGTAGTGGTGGGCCGAGAAGACAACCTCGTCGCCCTGGGAAATGCAGTCCTCGATCTCGGTATGGAAGTCCACGAAGCTGCCCCAGAAGCCCGCGAGCCACTTCTGGAGACCGGCGATTCCTTCATAGGTTCCGTCGATATCTCCACCGAGGTTGCTCTCGACCTTGATCTCCGGGGCAACGGGTTCCAACGCTGCCGAGTAGTCGCCCCGGTTCCAGGCTTCCACGACGGACTTCACGACCTCCACGTTCTCCTCCGACATCGCCTACTCCCGCAGGCCAGCGGCTTCGAGGGCTTCCTGCCACTCACGGAAGCCGCGGAATCGGACGATCTTGCCGCCGCGCACGAGGAAGTGGATGGCGAACTCTTGGTCGAGCTCAACGTGGCTGGCGCCTCCCGTCAAGCGGGCGCGCCCCAGCCACACAAGGGAGTCCCCTAGATCGCGAAGCTCGCTCTCCTCCAGGTGAAACACCTCCCAGGTCTCCCAGGTCGCGGCGAACGCGTTGGAGACCTCGTCCCGGCCCCGATAGACCTCGCGTTCCACGGCGGCGGGACCGCCGGGCGTCCATTCGACCTCGGGATCAAAGCTCGGGGTCATCGCCGCCAGGTTCCGCTGGTTGAAGGCTCCAATCAGCTGGCTGACGAGCTCCACGTCCTCGTGCGACATCGCCCACGCAGTATCCCGCGACCCGGCACCACGAAGGCGCCACTCGCACCGCGAGGTGCGTCCTCTCCTAGTTGATGTGGAGGTTGATGTCGAAGAAGACCACGAGCGGCCAGAGCAGGATCGCGAGCAGAGCCGAGATCACCTGCCCGACCGTGTCGTGGCGGATGTAGTTGTGGTCGCCCGCGGCGAAGACACCGATCACCAGGTAGATGACCGTGAGCAGCCCTGGCCCGCTCCGTCGGTACACGTCAGCCCCGCTGAACCACGACGACCGCGGTCACGATGATTGCGATGGCTGACACATCCCCTCGGTACCCGCGTGCGCTCCATGGAAACGCCGACGGGCCCGATGCGCCGATAGCCTGACCGACTTGGCCGAGACCCATTACAAGCGCCCGGGTTGGTTCACGACCGCCGTCTTCAACCGCCTCGTCAAGCTCGCGAACCGGGTCGGGCTCAGCCCGGCCGGTTCCGAGACGCTCGCGGTCCGCGGCCGAAAGAGCGGCGAGACCCGGGTCAACCCGGTCAACCCGTTCGTCATCGACGGCCGCACCTACCTGCTGTCGCCGCGCGGGACGACCGAATGGGTTCGCAACCTCCGGGTCGCGGGCGAGGGTGAGCTGAGGGTCGGCCGGAGAGCGCGGCGCTTTCGCGCCACCGAGCTTCCCGACTCCGAGAAGCTGCCGCTGCTCCGCCTCTACCTGGACAAATGGGGCTGGGAGGTCAAGCCGGTGATGGGGATCGACGCCGACGCCTCCGATGAGGAGCTGCGCGAGATCGCCCCGCGACACCCGGCATTCGAGATCAGCTTCGAGGACTGATCAGATCCGGCAGCGGCGCTCGATCGAGACGGCGTAGGCCTTCGGGCGTGCCGCGAGAATCGGGTCGGCGGAGGGCTCGATCCCGTCGGTCAGCCGCATCGGGTCGAAGACCAGCGGCGCCTCCGGAGTCTCGGGATCGTCGATCACCTCGATGATCTCGAGCTCGCCGAGCTCGACCACCTCGCGGCCGCCTTCCCATTCGACGGTGGGGTCATCGAGCGGGTCAGCCTCGGCGGCGAGGGTGAACTCGAGCGTGAATCGAGCGATCCCCTCCGAGAGCCGGCCACGGATCTCCTCCTGGAGGTAGTCGCGGCCAGCCGACTCGCGCTGGTCGTCGGTGAGGTAGTCGACCCCGGCCTCGGGCTCCAGGCTGTAGCGGCCCCAGTGCCTGCCGCCGTCAGCATCGACCAGGCAGAAGGCATGGAGGGCCCGGTACTCCGACGTGGCGAAGCTCGTGGTGGGCGCGATCTTCGGAAGCCCCTTCTGGAGCGCGACGCCCGCCTCGGGGTGCTCGGCGAGATAGGCGCCAAGCTTCTCCGGATCGGGCTGGCCGGTCGCGGGATCGGGGATGCGCGCCCGAGTGAGCTCCAGGAAGTCCTCGGGCGTGCGAGCGATGAAGACAACGAGCGGCACGGCGACGATGTCGGTGGCCTCACCATCGGGCAGGTGGAACTTGACCGCCATTCCGCGGCCGGCGATCGGGTTCGCGTCCGAGGTGTTCGGGTTTCCGCTCGCGTTCGAGAAGCGGACCGTCGCCTTCACCTGCTCGCCCTGCAGGTGGGCGGCGCGCGAGAGCCTTCGCGCCTCGGGCGTCGCGGTGAACGTTCCGGAGCAGACCGTTCCCTTGGCGTGGACGGCCCGGTGCCCCGGGTGGGAGCCGTTGACGGCGTTGAGCGCGTCGACGATCTCTTCCCAGATCGTTGCCGTCGCCACGTTTCGGACGATACCGGGGGGATGGCGCGGGGTCGGCTCAGGTGGCGACTTCGACGTCGCCGCTCCGCTCGACGTGCTGCCAGCGGAGCCGCAATCCCTGCACGGCGCTGGCGATGGACTGAATCACCACCAGGTACATCAGCTGCCGGTAGACGACCATCTGGAGCGGCATCGCCCAGAGCGCCGTCACCCGCTCCTTGTCGAGGTGGAACGCGTAGGCCCCCTGAGCGAGGACGAGGAGGTTGAAGGCGAGCCAGTAGCCGATCACGGGAACCGGATCGAGGAACAGCACCCCGTACAGGGCGAACACGTCGATCAGAGGCGCCAGCAATGGGAGGGCGATCTGGAAGAGGATCAGATAGGGAAGCCCGATCGTCCCGATCGGTCCCATGTCGTGGCGGAAGAGCGAGCGCCTGTGCTTCCAGACCGACTGCATCGTCCCGAACGACCACCGGTATCGCTGCCGCCAGAGGGCCCCGAGCGAGGCGGGGGTCTCGGTGAAGGCGCGGGCGTCCTCGGCGTACAGGACCGTCCAGGCCCGCCGCCGCAGGGCGATCGTGACGTCGGTGTCCTCTGCGAGTGTGTCGCTGGAGAAGCCGCCGACCTCGAGCAGGGCGCGCTTGCGGAAGGCGCCGACCGCCCCCGGGACGGTCGGCATGCAGCCGAGGACGTCGTAGAGGCGCCGGTCGAGATTGAATCCGGTGACGTAGTCGATGTGCTGCCAGCGCCCGAGCAGGCTGCGCCGGTTTCCGACCTTGGTGTTTCCGGCGACCGCTCCAACCCGGGGATCGGCGAACGGACGGGTGAGGTTCGCGAGGGTCCGCGGTTCGAACACGGTGTCGGCGTCGACCGCGGCGACGATGTCGTATCGGGCGGCGGCGACGGCCGTGTTGAGCGCCTCGGCCTTGCCCCGGTTCTGCTCCCGGATCACCCGGACGCTCGGGAGGTCCAAAGCGTCCACGATCTCGCCCGTTCGATCGGTCGAGCCGTCATCGACGACAACCACCTCGAACT
Source organism: Solirubrobacterales bacterium (assembly GCA_036377415.1). Taxonomy (GTDB): domain Bacteria; phylum Actinomycetota; class Thermoleophilia; order Solirubrobacterales; family 70-9; genus DASUPK01. The sequence continues at coordinate 14,284 of DASUYK010000046.1, read as the reverse complement.
CCCGGTAGTCGGAGGCGGCGAGCGAGCGGACGGCCTTTTCGATGCCGGCGGCCTCGTTATAGGCGGGGACGACGATCGACACCGGCGGCGTGAAGTCCTTCGGGCGGGGCTGCCGGCGGAACCTGGCGGCATGCATCCGGGCGAGGCTGACGACGATGATCGCCCTCAACACCGCCAGGATCGCAATCGGAATCAGCAGTGCCGTCAGCACCGCGGTGAGCAGGTTGGCGGCGGTGAGAGCCGCGATCAGCATCTTTCCGCGCACCCGCTGGCTTGTCGAAGCCGCGGGCTCGCCCTGGCCGCGGCCTGCCCCCAGCAGGGTCTCGAGCCGGACGAACTCGAACCCCCTCGAGCGGAGCTCCGGCACCAGGCGCTCGAGCGCAGCCACGGTCTGCGAGCGGTCGCCCCCGCCGTCATGCATCTGGATCACGCCGCCCTTCTCCCCCGGCGGGGTCGCGCGTCGGACGATCTCCTTGACGCCGGGACGGCGCCAGTCCTTCGAGTCGTAGTTCGCCAGTGCGATCACGTAACCATGCTCCGCGATCTCCGCATAGCTGCGCGCCTGGTCGGGTTCGATTTCGTCGGGGGTGCCGGAGTACGGAGGCCGAAGGAATCGAGCGCGGATGCCCACCGCCCCCGCGATCGCGCTCTCCGTCAACGAGACCTGCAGGTCCCGGAGCCTGCCGGAATCGGCGAGTTCAGCGTGGCTGAAGGTGTGGTTGCCCAGCTCGAATCCGTCGTCGTGGAGCTCCGAGACCAACTCGGGGTGCTCGACAACGTGCTCGCCGACGACGAAGAAGGTGGCCGGAACGCCGAGCCGCTTCAGTGTGGCGGCGATCGCCGGGGTCCAGCGCGCGTCGGGCCCGTCGTCGAAGGTGAGCGCGACGCGACGGCCGACCGGTCCCTGGCGGGGGACGAGTTCCCCGTCCGGGCCTGCGACCAGCAGCGCCTGACCGCTACGAAGGGCGTGCTTCCGGTCCGCGGTTGGAGAAGCTGGAGAAGACGGTGTGCCGCTGGCGCCGGTGGTGTGCTCGGTAACCCCCTCGGCGAGGAGCAGCAGGACGAGCGTGCCGATGAACACGCCGAGGAGGAGCCAGTGGGCGGGCGGCCGCTCGATCCGACGGGCGATGCGGCGGCCGCTCTCGCTTCTCGGCCGGCGGAGTCGGGCGCGCTGGATTGTCATCGTCGACCGTTAGCGGAGATCGTCTGGCGGGCCGGTGCCACCCGAAGAACCGTCGCCTGGGGATTCGGCGGGCTCGCCTGACGGCCCTGCGGGTCCGAAACCAAGTCCACTCCAGTCGCCCGTCGTCGTGCCGTCGGTACGCGTGGCGCGATCCGGTGCACTGGCGGTCGGGCGACGTTGGGATGAGGAAGCCACCGACGGGGCAGTGCCCGAGGTGGAATCCTCAGTCGAGTAGGGGGCCGCCTCGGACTCGCTCGAGAGCGTCGACCCCGGTGCCTCTGCCGTCGAGCTCGTCGACCCGGAGCTCTCCGTATGCGGCTTCGGCAGGGTGGGGAGGGAATCAAAGCCGCCGAACAGGCCGAGCGCGATGGCGGTCACCCAGACGGCGAGCAAGGCCGCGCCCAGGACCGTCGCGGCCCTCACTACCCAATGACGGGCAGCGCCCTCGGCTGTGAACACGCCGTCTCTCCGCGCTTGTCCGGCTGTTGATCGATTCATCGGTCTCCCGGGACCAGGAAGGGGAATCGCCCCACCGAGAGGGGCGCCCTTGCCTCGCGGGGTTACGCGTGCTGGATCATGTTTCGATGGCCGAGGCGATGCTCCTCTACGACGAGGACTGCGGATTCTGCCGCTGGACCCTCTCCAAGGTTCTCGCCTGGGATCGCCGCCGGGCGCTTCGGCCGGTGCCGCTCGACTCTCCGGAAGCCGATCGGATTCTCGCCGGGATGTCTCCCGATCAGCGAGCCGCATCCTGGCATCTGCTCGATCCGGACGGGCGGGTTCAGTCCGCCGGAGCGGCGTTTCCATCCCTCTTCCGCCTCCTGCCCGGCGGCCGGCCGCTTGCCGCGGTCAGCGCCAGGGCGCCGCGGCTCTCGGAGCGGGGCTACCGGTTCTTGGCGGACCGCCGGAGCCGGCTTGGTCGCCTGGTCACCGACGGCGCGAAGCGGCGGGCGGATCGGCGGATCGGAGAACGCTCTCGCCGCGAGGAGGGCTAGCACCGAGCAGCGCCGCGTTCTTCATGAACTATTCAGTTGATCGCCGTCAGCCCGCCGTCTCGGCCTTGCGCAGCCCGCGGATCGCGAAGATGCCGAGCAGCGCCACCAGGCCGAGCCCGATCGCGAACGCGGCGAGGAAGTCCGCCGGCTGGCCCGCGAGCAGCTCGCGGCCAGCCTCCATGATGTGGGTGGCGGGGTCGTAGTCCGTGACCACCCCGACCCAGCCCGCGAGCAGGTCTCGCGGCACGTACACGGGCGCCAGGAAGAGGAAGAGGAAGGTTGGGACCATCATCAGCGGCGTCGCCTGGAGGCTGCGGAAGCGGAGCGCGATCCCCGCCGAGAACAGCGTGCCGGAGATGTTGACCAGCGCCGCGAGGCCGTACATCCCGACCAGGTCGACGCCGCTGCCGAGCACCTCCATACCCGCAGCGATCCCGACCGCAGTGATCAGGCCGAGAGTGATCGCGGCGCGGACCAGCGCGACGATCCCATACCCGACGATCAGCGCGCTGCGGTTCGGGGTCGCCAGCAGGAGGCGCCGGCCGAACCCGAACTGGAAGTCGGCAGCGATCGAGAAGCCGGAGAAGACCCCGCCGAACGCCGACGCCTGGAGCAGGACGAAGCCGAACTCGAACGCCGTATAGCCACCGGGGTAGTCGAATCCCGGCGCCTCGGTCACGGCGGAGAGCCCGCCGGCGAACGCGACGAAGAAGAAGAGCGGCATCAGCAGCGGCGGCAGGAAAAGCGCCGGATTGCTCAGGAGGTTGTCGAGCAGCCGCCTGGCGAGTCCGTCGGCGACCGAGAAGTAGCGGGCGATCACGTTCTCACCATCCTCGACCTGATCGACGCGGTGGCCACGGTCAGCGAGATCAACAGGATCGTCAGGGCGCAGCCGAAGCCGAGCGCGAGTGCCTCCGCGTCCCAGCCGGTGATCAGCAGGCTGCGGATCCCTTCGATCATGTAGCTGACCGGGTTGTAGGTCGCGATCGTCCTGAACCAGTCGGTCTCGATCAGGTCGCGCGGCAGCGCCATCGAGCTCATGAACAGGAAGACGAAGATCACCGGGAAGAGGCCCTGGACGTTCTCGGGCGTGCTCGCCCGCATCCCGGCGATCAGGCCGATCGAACCGAAGGCGAGCGTGATCAGCGTCGCCAGCGCGATCAGGACGAGCGCGCCGGGGATTCCGGCCTCGATGTGGCCGCCAGCCGCCAGGCCGACGCCGATGTAGGTGGCGGCCTGGAACAGGCCGAGTGCCAGGGTGCCGGCCAGCTGCCCGGCGACGAGCGCCGCGGGCCGGATCGGGGTGAGCTGCATCCGGCTGAAGAAGCCGTTGACGTTGTCCTCGGCCAGGTTCTGGCCGGTGCCGATCACGGCGAACACGCCCGCCTGCAGGAACGCGAATGCGAGTGCGAAGGTCAGGTAGGAGTCGGTCGGGAAGCCCGGCAGGTTCGCCGCCGAGTCGAGCCCCGCGGAGTTGATCGCGAGGAGGATCAGCGGGAAGGCCGTGGCGGGGACGATCTGCGCTGGCTGGCGAAGCGTGCGCATCACCGAGCGTCGGGCGAGCTCCTTGATCTGAAGGAGCAGCGGTGGTCGATTGCCGCGGTCCGCGTCGCTCACGCCGACGATCCCTCGAAGGTGGGCTGCTCGCCGGTCTCGCCCTGCCCGGTCGCCTCGGCCTGCGCGCCCTCCAGGGAGCGCCCCGTCTTGGCGAGGAAGACGTCGCTGAGGCCCGGAGCGTGAAGCTCCAGGTTCGCGATCCGCACGTCCGCCGTATCGAACGCTCGGATGATGTCGGCAAGCTCCTCGCGGCCGTCGTCGAGTCGCACCGCGGCACCGTTCGGGCTCCCGGGGACGAGCTCACCGAAGGGCTCGAGCAGCTCGGCGACCCTTGTCCGCCCGGCGTGGTCGGTCGGGACCACCTCGACCGTCGGGCGCCCGATCTCGGCTTTCAGCGCCTGTGTGGTGCCCTCGGCGACGATCACGCCGCGATCGATGATCCCGACGTGGTCGGCGAGCTGGTCGGCCTCCTCGAGGTACTGGGTGGTGAGGAAGACGGTGACGCCCTCGTCGCGCGAAAGGCGGGCGACCTCGTCCCAGAGGGCCGTCCGGCTCTGGATGTCCAGGCCGGTCGTCGGCTCGTCAAGGAAGAGGACGCGTGGGCGGTGCAGAAGGGCAAGGGCGAGGTCGAGCCGGCGCTTCATGCCACCGGAATAGCCGCCGACCTTGCGGCCGGCCGCCTCGGTCAGCCCGACTCGGTCGATCAGCGCCTGGCCCCGCCTCTTCCGCTCCGCCTTCGGGATTCCGTGGAGGGCGCCCTGGAGGCGCATGTGCTCGGTCGCGGTCAGGTTCGGGTCGAGCGCCGCCTCCTGGAGGGCCGCACCGATCGAGTCGCGGACGGCCGCACCCTCGCCGACCACGTCGTATCCGGCGACCCTCGCCGACCCGGCAGGTGGTGGAAGCAGTGTGGTCAGCATGTGGACCGTGGTCGACTTGCCCGCGCCGTTCGGGCCGAGGAACCCGTAGATCTCGCCGGGCTCGACCCGGAGGTCGATACCGTCGACTGCGCGAATCCCGCCCTTGAACTCCCGGACGAGGCCCTGGGCTTCGATTCCGTTGTCCTGCGGCTGGCTTCCGTTTCTACCTGACATCCGGATCCCCCTCCGGTCGATACGCTTGGGAAGTTAGACGGCAGTATACATAGAGATTTGAGCCTTGCAACTGTCGACCTCACCGAGTAAGATGTCAGGACGATGAGCTCGAATGAGAACGAGTCCGCGACAGGCCCGAAGGGGCCTGGATCGTGGCTCGCCGGCGAGGTGGGGCGCACCGACCCAGGCAGCGAGGCCTGGAGCCTGATGCACTGGATGATGGTCACGAACAAGCAGCGCTTCTTCGCGATGGCGCAGGAGTTCGACCTCGCCCCTCAGCAGATGATCGCTCTGAGGATGCTCGGCGCCGGGCCGCGGAAGATGAGCGAGCTCGCTCAGGCCCTGTTTTGTGACAACTCCAATGTCACGGGAATCGTCGACCGGCTCGAGCAGCGGGAGCTGGTCCGGCGCGAGTCCGCCGAGGGCGACCGCCGCGTCAAGCTGATCGTGCTCACCGAGGAGGGGGAGCGAATGCGGGTCGAGATCACCAAGCGGATGGCCGAGCCGCCCCCGCCGATCGCCGGCCTGTCGGAGAAGGACCAGCGCGCCCTTCGCGACATCCTCCAGCGGGCGGTGGAGGGGATCTCCGCTGCGGAGGCCGAGGCCGCCCTGACCGGGAAGACTCCCGGCTCCTAGCGCTCGGGGATCGTCCCCGTCCGCTCGTCCCTAGGTCACTTCCGGTGCGGGCGTCGGACCGCCCGCCTCCTCCTCCGCGGCGAGGGTCTCCCGCCTGTACTCGCGATATTCGTGAACCGCGATCTGGAGCGAGGCCGCGGTCGGGATCGCGAGAATCGCGCCGAGGATCCCGAACAGGGTGGAGCCGAAGAGGACCGCGACCAGGACGACGAACGCCTCGATCTTGGTCGCCCGCTTCTGGATCTGGGGCTGGATCAGGTAGTTCTCGACCTGCTGATAGACGATCGCGAAGACGGCCCAGACGATCAGGGCGACCGGGAAGTTGACGAACGCCGTGACGATCGCGACCAGCAGGGACGCGATCGTCGCTCCGATCACCGGGATCAGGTCGAAGACGAAGACGACGACGGCGAGCGGGCCGGCGAAGGGCACCCCCAGGATCGTCAGCATGATGAAGGCCGCGAGCCCCGCGATCGTTGCCTGGATCAGGGCGCCACCGACGTAGTTGCCGATCGCGTTCGCGATCCGCCGCAGGGTCCGCTCGATCCGCTCGGCGTGCTCCGGGCGCTGCGCCCTGATGAAGCCCTCGATCCACCGCGGGCCGGCGGCGACCATGAAGATGCTCAGGATCAGGATCGAGACGCCGGCGAAGATCGAGCTGACCAGGCCGAAGCCGATGTCCCGCAAGACCTCCGCCGCGTCACCCGCCTTGCTCGGCAGCTTCTCCGCTTCCTCCGAGAGCTTCTCGGTGATGTCGTACTTCTCGTTCAGGTCCCGGAGCGTCTCGTTGTCGTTGATGTAGTCCTCGACGTCCTGGACGTACTCCGGGGCGTTCGTGGCGACGTCCGAGATCTGGTTGACGATCGGCGGGACGAGCGCCGCGCCGAGCCCGATCGGGATCAGGAGCAGCCCCACGTACACCAGGGCGATCGCCACGCCACGCCTCATGTAGCGCTGGAAGAAGTTCACCGGTCCGGTCACCGCAACTGCCACGAAGGCGGCGATGACAAGCCAGCTGATCGGCTCCCGAAGCAGCCAGATCACGTACAGGATCAGCGCGACCGCCGCGACCACGAGCACGTTGCGGGCGATCACGCGCGCGGGAGAGTCGATTCTGGGCATGCCGACCCTCTCTATTCGCGGCCGGCACCCCGCTTCCTCGCCCGCCGCTCAGGCGGATGGTGGCGAGCACGACCGACGCGACGAGGAACGCCACGACCCGGTTCATTCGCGAATTCAACCGCGTTGGCGCCAGAGCCTAGTATCGGCCGACCATGCCGACCGACCCGATTGCATCCGGGCCGCGTGCCCTCGCCGGCGGGGTGGAGATCAGGCCCGCCCGCCCGGAGGAGGCCGAGGAGCTCCTCCCGCTGATGCGCGCCTACTGCGACTTCTACGAGTCCTCGCCGCCGGATGAGGGGCTGATGGAGATGATGCGGACGCTGATCGCCGATCCCAGCCAGGGGGCCCTGTTCATCGCCCGCGACGGCACTCGGGCGGTCGGGTTCGCCGCCGTCGAGTGGAAGTGGTCGAGCCTGAAGGGCGCCAGGATCGGCTACCTCGAGGACCTCTTCGTCGACCCCGATGCGAGGGGGCACGGGATCGCCGACGCCCTGATCGAGATCTGCGCCGAGCGCTGCCGCGAGCTTGGAATGCCGGCGATGGAATGGCTCACCGCACCGGACAACCACCGGGCGCAGAAGGTCTACGACCGCACCGGGGCCACCCCGGAAACCTTCATCGAGTACGACCTCGAGCTGTGATCGGCCCTCGTGGCCGGGGGCCGGTGGCGGGCCGACTCAACCATCTGCGGCGGGGGGAGGGGAAGCCGCTGCTTCTGCTCCATTCACTTGGCGGATCGCTGATCCAATGGTCGCCGGTGCTCGATGCGCTCGCGGCCGAGCGCGAGGTGGTCGCCGTGGACATGCCCGGGTTCGGCGACTCCCCCGAGCTCCCGCCCCAGGTCGAGCCCAGCGCCGCCAACCTCGCCACCGCGGTTCTCGACTTCTACGACTCGCTCGCGCTCGGCGAGAAGCCGTCCGTCGCCGGGATCTCGCTGGGCGGCTGGGTCTCGGTCGAGTGCGCGCGCCAGGGCGAGGCGCGCTCGGTCGTCGCGCTCTGCCCGGCGGGATTCTGGAAGGGCTCCCCGGGCGGCTCGAATCACGCGGTGGCGCAGGCGCGGCGCGTCGGGCGGCTCGCTGGTCCGCTGATCGGCCCGGCGATGCTCACCGCGAGAGGACGTCGCCGCGCCCTCGGACGTTTCTTCCACCATCCGGAGCGCCTCAGCCCGCGGGAGGCCGTCAAGGTCGCCCAGGCCTACGTCACCGCCCCCGCCTATCCGGAGGCGAGCGCGCTGATGCGCGCCGGCAGCGTGGGGGAGCTGAAGGGGATCAAGGTTCCGATCACGATCGCCTGGGGCGAGCACGACACGCTGGTGCGGAACCGGCCCCTCGGCGACGGCATCCTCCCGAGGCGCGTCCGCCAGCTCACCCTGCCCGGCTGCGGCCACGTCCCGACCTGGGACGACCCGGACTTGGTCGCCCGTGTCATCCTCGAGGGCACCGAGCGATGAGCGAGCGCAGCGAGTACAACGACGGCGAGTTCTGCTGGGTGGATCTCGCCTCACCGGATGTGGACGCGTCGACGAGGTTCTACGGCGAGCTGATCGGCTGGGAGTTCGAGCCGGCGCCGGGGCCACCCGAGGAGACGGGCGGATACGGCAACCTCTCCTACAGGGGAAAGCTGGTCGCCGGCCTCGGCGGGATCATGGGGGAGGGGCAGCCCCCCGCCTGGTCGAGCTACGTGAAGACGAGCGACGCGGACGCCACCGCGCGGAAGGTCAAGGATGCGGGCGGCGCGGTGCTGATGGAGCCGTTCGACATCCCCGGCGACCCGGGGCGGATGGCGGTCTGCCAGGACCCGGAGGGCGCGGTCTTCTCGATCTTTCAGCCGAAGGAGCACAAGGGCGCCGAGCTCGTGAACGAGGTCGGCGCCTGGAGCTGGAACAACCTGTTGACGCGCGACCTGGACGGAGCGAAGCGCTTCTACGGGGCGGTCTTCGGCTGGGAGGCGACCCACAACGAGGGCGCGCCGGAGGACGTCTTCAACTGGCAGGTCGAGGGCCAGCGCTGGCCCGAGGGCCTCGGCGGGCTGATGGGAATGCCCGACGAGGTGCCCTCCGAGGTGCCGTCCTACTGGGAGGTCTACTTCCTGGTCGACGACCTCGACCGCGCGATAGAGGTGACGAAGGGAGGCGGCGGCCGGCTCCTCGTTGGGCCGCTGGACGTCCCGGTGGCCAGGATCGCCGCGCTGACGGATCCGCAGGGGGCGGCTTTCTCACTGATGGAGCCGGACTTCCCGGAGCAGCGCTAGCCGGCCACCGAGCGGTCCGAGCGCTGGTCACCAGCGGGAGGTGACCACCTTCTTCCGCGTGTAGAAGTCGACGGCGTCGGTGCCGTTTGCGTGCAGGTCGCCGTCGAGCGAGTCCTTCCAGCCGGAGAACGGGAACCAGGCGACCGGTGCGGGTACGCCGATGTTGACGCCGAGCATGCCCGCCTCGACCCCCCAGCGATAGGCGCGGGCCGCCGCGCCGGAGGTCGTGAAGATCGAGCCGGCGTTGCCGTAGCGGGAGCGGTTGGTGAACTCGATCGCCGCATCGAGGTCCGGGACGCTGAGGAGGGCGAGGACCGGGCCGAAGATCTCCTCGCGGGCGAGCTCGGACTCATGGTCCGAGACCTCGACCACCGTCGGCCCGAGCACCGCTCCGGCTTCGCCGCCGCCGAGCCGCCCGTCGAGCACGACCTCGGCACCCTCCGCCTCGGCCGCCGCCACGGCCGCCTCGGCTCGCTCGCGAGCCTCGGGGGAGACCATCGGGCAGACGTCGGTGGCCGGATCCGCTCCGGGCCCGGTGCTCAGTTCCCGCGCCGCGTCCACCAGCGCCTCGCGGACCTCGGCCTGGCGGGCCCGGTCGCCGACCACCACGCAGACCGACCCGGCAAGGCAGCGCTGGCCCGCGGCGCCGAAGGCCGACCCCAAGATCGCCGGGACGCTCACCTCGAGGTCGGCGTCGTCGGCGACGATCATCGAGTTCTTGGCGCCGCCCAGGGCCTGCACCCGCTTGCCGGTCTCGGCGGAGCGGGTGGCGATCAGGCGGGCGGTGCTCGCCTGGCCGACGAACGAGATCGCGTCGACGCCCGGGTGATCGAGAATCCCCTCGACCGCCTCGCGCCCGCCATGAAGCAGGTTGACGACGCCCGGAGGGAAGATCTCGTGCTCCGCGATCAGCTCGCAGATCCGCACGGAGGGCCGCGGGTCTCGCTCGGACGGCTTCAGGATGAAGGCGTTGCCGCAGGCTACGGCGTAGGGCAGGAACCAGAGCGGGATCATCGCCGGGAAGTTGAACGGCGTGATCGCCGCGACCACGCCGACCGGCTGGCGGACCATCTCCACGTCCAGCCCGGAGGCGACCCCCTCGAGGGTCTCGCCCTTCAGCAGGTGGGGGATCGCGGCCGCCGACTCGACCGATTCGATCCCGCGACCGACCTCTCCGTTCGCGTCCGCGACGGTCTTGCCCATGTCGGCCGTGACCAGGGCGGTCAGCTCGTCACGGTGCGCGACGAGCGCGTCGCGAAGCGCGAGCACCGCGCGGGCGCGATCCTGCGGGGGCACGGCCCGCCAACCCGGCTGCGCCTGCCGGGCCGCCCGGACCGCCGCGTCGACGTCGGCCGTCCCCGAGAGCGGAACGCGCGCGGCGATCTCTCCCGTCGCCGGGTCTCGATCCTCCAGGGTCTCTTCGGTGGCGGCGTCGACGAAGGCGCCGCCGACGAAGTTCCTGAGCGTCCGTGCCTCGGCCGCTGTGGCCATGGCATCAGCGTACCGCCGGCCCGGCTCCGCTCAGCCCTCCTCCTCGAGAAGCTGCTCGATCGTCCGGCCGCTGAGCACCGACTCCGGCTGCGAGGAGGTCGGCTTGCGGCGGGCATCGGCCCCCTCGTCGCGCTTCTTGATCAGGAGCCACTTCTCGCGGTCCCCGGCCGGTCCCGTTCGGACCAGCGCGTAGGCGCCCTTGATCTTCTCGCCGAGCATGAAGACCTTCACGTCCCCCTTCTCGATCGCCTCGGAGAGCTCCATCGGCCGACCGCCGCGGGTCTCGGAGATGTTCTGGAAGACGCCGCGGTCCCAGACGATCATCGGCCCGGCGCCGTAGGAGCCCTTCGGGATCACGCCCTCCCACTCGAGGTACTCGAGCGGGTGGTCCTCGGTCCGCATCGCGAGCCGCTTGTCGGCGGGGTTCAGCGAGGGGCCCTTGGGGACCGCCCAGGAGGCGAGAACCCCGTCGACCTCCAGGCGGAGGTCGTAGTGCAGCGACGTTGCGGAGTGCTTCTGGACCGAGAACCGCGGGTGGCGCCTGCGCGCCTTGCCCTTCGCGCCCTTCCTTCCCTTCCCGCTCGGCTCCCTGGTCTTGGAGAAGTCGCGCTTGCGCTCGTATTCCTTCAGCGATCGCGACACGGTCAGAGTGCTCCCTCGAGCTCGGCGATCGAGTCCGCGAGCGCTCCGCGGAGGCCGTCGAGGTCGGCGATCGCATCCGGGTCCGAACAGAGGCCGAAGGCGAGCTCGCCGCCGAGCGAGATCACCGACACCCGCAGCGCGTGGCGGTCCGCCGGCTCGGCGAACGAGCAGAACTGCTCGACCGCGTGGCCGAGGATCACCGCGCGCTGCCTCGGCCCGGGGACGTTGGAGACCGACAGGGCGAACTCGCGCGGGCCCGAGGTCAACCTGGTCACCCCGCGGTATAGCGGCCGGAACCGGCCGATCGCGTGGAAGAAGGCGTAGAGCGTGTCGGGATCGTGCTCGAGCTTCCTCTCCCTCGTCTCCTCGTTGATCAAACGCAGGCGGACGAGGGGGTCGGGCTCGGCGAGCGGCAGATCGACGTTCATGAACGAGTCGCGATTGCCGAGCTGCCCCTTCTCCTCCTCGCGGGCGTGGAGGGATACGGGGACCTGGACCCTGAGGTCGTGGGGTCGCCCGTCGCCGCCCCCGAGCCATGCGCGCAGCCCCCCGGCGACGACGGCGAGGACGACGTCGTTGACGGTGACCCCCTCTCCCGCCCGGTGGCCGATCCGCCTCAGGCGATCGAGCGGGAAGGCGGTCCAGGCGACCTCGCGGTCCGGGCCGATGTGCCGGTCGAGCGCGGAGTCCGCCGCGGGGCGAAGCTCACGCCAAAGGGCGGCGGGGAGCCGGACGAGGATGCGCGCCTCGCCGGCGGGTGGAGCGGGTGGGGCGGGCGGGGCCGAAGGCCTCTGATGTGGCGTTGGGGGCCGGTGAGACTCCTCCTCGTCCCAGAGGAGGCCGGCGGCGAGATGGATGGCGCTCATCCCGTCGGCCATCGCATGGTGGATCCGGCCGATCAGCCCGACCCGGTCGCCGGTGAGCGGGACGACGTCGAACCGCCAGAGCGGGCGGGTGTGGTCCAGTCGCTCGGAGAGCACCTCTCCCACGGTCCTCCGGAATTCCTCGTCCGAGAGCGGATCGGCGCGACCGGGCTCGGCGACGTGCCAGTCGAGGTCCACCTCCGGCACCTCGACCCAGGCAGGCCGCCCCAGGCGCAGGCGCGGCTCCTCGACTCGCTGGCGCAACCGCGGGAACGCGCCGATCCGCTCGGCGACGCGCTCGCGCAACGCGGGGATCGGCAGGGTCCTGCCCTCCGAGTCCGGGGCGAGGATGAGCACCTTCCCCGTGTGCCCCTTGATCGTCGCCGATTCGAGCCGAAGGATCTGGGCGTCGTCGAGCGTGATCCGCTCTCTTCTCAACGTGGCCATCGCCTGATCATCCCGCCCTCGGGCGGCGGTTGTCACTTGCTTGTTCTTCACGCTACATCAGGCCCCGCCCTTCTCTTTCTCTCCTCCGATACCGGGGGAACTACTGACTCGATTCCGCAGTTCTCTCCGATGACGGGGGCGTCGGCAACGGGCAGACTGGTCCCGCGTCGCCAGGGGAGCAGGAAACCAACCACCCGCCCGCCGTTTCACTCACGGGCCGCCCCCAGGGGGCGGCCCGTTTCCTTGCGCTGGTCAGCGGCCCTCGGCGTGGGCGAGCGCCAGCCTCTCAGACGGGGGAAGCTCGCCTCTCAACTCGAGCAGCTGGACCGCGACGATCACGGTGGCGAGCGCCTGGAAGGGCTCGAGCAGGCCCTCGACCGCCAGGTCGATCGCGGTGATCAGGCCGTGTCCCTGATCGTTGAAGGGAAACGTGACCGCCTGCATCACAACCTCCGTGAACAGCATCAGACCGACGATCACAGCGACCACCCGCCAGAAGTTCCCCCGGACGAGCTCGGCGCTCCGCCTCAGCGATTCCCAGGTCCCGCGACGCTCCAGCTTGACCAGCGCCGGTGCGATCCCGTAGTAGGCGAGGAAGACAAAGGCGGGAGCCACGAGCAGGAGCAGCCCCAACGCGGCGCCGAAGCTGAGGATCAGATCGACGGCGATCAGCGTGCCGAGCGGCAGCGAGCGGACGAGTTGCGGAACCCTCGGGACCGCGTGCCCCGCCCGCCACTCCACCACCGCGGCCGCCGCCAGGCCGGCGTAGAGGGCCTCACCGCCCAGGCCGACCGCGACCGTCAACGGGATCAGGCCAAGCGTCACCGCGTCCCCGACGGTGTTCACCCCCTCCACCGTGAGCCCGTCGAGGAACCCGTCGACGATCGCCTGCGGGAGCAGGATCACCATCGCGGCCGGTATCAGCCAGATCCAGTGGCGCCTGTAGACGGCGAGCACCTCGCGGGCGACCGCCCGCAGGGACAGTGTCGGTTGCTCCTTCACGGTCCCAGCAGGTCGCCGAGCGGGTTGGTGGGAAGGTGGATCCATCCCTCGCGCACCGCGCGGTCGCGCTCCTCCGCCGACTGCGGCGGCTGGGTCAGCCCGAGTGCGGCCGCCCTGGCGACGAGCGACGAGACGAGGGCGTCGAAGCAGTTGTGGTCGCCGGCGGCGGCGGCGCGCTGGGTTGGGGTCATCTCGATCCCGCCGATCCCCTCCTCGACCCGGTCGAGCAGGCTGGGCAGCCGAGCGGCGCCGACCCTGCTCTTGTAGCCGACCGACGAGAGCCCCCACGAGCGCAGCGCCGGAGCGGGGTAGGCCTCGATCACCTTTCCCAAGCCCGCCCGGTCGACTGGCTCGCCGCTCGCCGCGAGACGGTCGAGCAGGTAGGCGCAGCGCATCGCGACCACCGCGATCAGATCGGTCGAGACGCTCAGGGGACGGCGCGCGCCCGCCTCGATCAGCCGCCGATCCGTCGCTCGGAAGCTGAGGTGAAAGCGGTAGAGGTCCTGGTCCTCGGAGCCCCCCGGCCATCCGGCCCGGTCGCGGTGGGCGACGACCGCGTCCACGAACTCGTCGGGCCACCCGAAGGGCGCGTCGATCCCGACCTTGTCGGACTGGGAGATCTCGTCGATCAGGGTCGCGTCATCGAGACCGGAGTGGAGCTCGAGGACCACCGGGTGCCCGGCCCCCCAGCCGATTGCGCACGAGCTCGTGTTGCTCGGTTGCGCCGCGAGGTCGATTCCGAGCGTCCTCACGGGGCGATCGTATGCGCCCTCGCATTAGAGTCGCCGCCGTGCCGACCGCCTCGGTGACCGATTTCACCGTCCAGGCGCAGGATCTGCTGCGGGACGAGCGCCAGTTCAAGTGGTACGTCGTCACCCTGCTCGTTCTGGTCCTCTACGTGTACGCGGTGGAGGTCGAGCGCCGCCGCTGGGACATCGTCCTCGCGGGAATCGCATTCTGGCTGGCCGACTGGATCAACGAGATCGCGAACGCGCTGATCCTCCA
>DASUYK010000045.1:0-22200 GCA_036377415.1 Solirubrobacterales bacterium | reverse complement strand
ACCTACTCGCCTACTCGGGCCAGGGCCAGCTGCGGATCTTCGGCCCCTCGAACGAGAAGTATCACGTCCGGGGAGGCAACGACCAGATCACGACGGGGATGGCCGCGGCGCTCTCGGGTCAGATCAGGACGGGCGCCGCGCTCACCTCGATCGGCCTGAACGCGGATAGGAGGACCTACTCGCTCGCCTTCGACGGGGCGCCGCCGGTAACGGACGCCGATCGCGTCGTGCTCGCCCTTCCCTTCTCGATCCTCAAGACGCTCAACTACGACCTGGCCGGGTTCTCCGAGCTGAAGCACACGGCGATCCAGAACCAGGGCATGGGTACCAACTCGAAGCTCCACCTCCAGTTCACGACCCGGCACTGGAACTCGCTCGACTGCAACGGCGACACCTTCGCCGACACCGGCTACCAGAACACCTGGGAGGTGAGCCGCGCACAGCCCGGCACCCCCGGCATCCTGGTCGACTACACCGGCGGGAATATCGGGAAGAACCTCACCGGAGACCCGGACGTCCTCGCCGCGCAGTTCCTGGGGCAGATCGAGCCAGTGCTGCCCGGTCTGAGCGGTCAGTACAACGGCGAGGTGACGCTCGATCACTGGCCCAGCAATCCCTGGACCCAGGGCTCCTATTCCTACTGGAAGGTCGGCCAGTACACCGGGTTCGCCGGGATCGAGGGCGAGCCGGAGGGCGCCGTCCACTTCTGCGGCGAGCACACCTCGATCGACTTCCAGGGCTACCTGAACGGAGCTGTGGAGACCGGCTACCGGGCCGCCAACGAGGTGATCGACGCGCTTCGCTAGCGCTGCCGCGATTCGTGACCGACGCGCAGCCGGCGGGCTCCGGGTCATAGGGTGACCCGATGGAGGTCGAGCACCACCGCTTCCAGGACGACGGCGGGTTCCCGAACTCGCCGCTCCCCATGCTCGTCTACCACGAGGTCGAGGCCGCGCGTGAGGCCGCCGCGTGCGAGGAGCTCTTCGACGGCAACGGCTGGGTGCCCGATTGGCGGGACGGGATCTTCTCCTTCCAGCACTTTCACACGAACACGCACGAGGTCCTCGGGATCGTCGCGGGTGAAGCGACCGTGATGCTCGGCGGCCCGAAAGGCCGGCGGTTCGAGGTGGCGCAGGGCGACGTGCTGGTGCTCCCGGCGGGGACCGGGCACTGCAGCCTCGGATCGACCCCCGAGCTGCTCGTGATCGGCGCCTACCCCGACGCCATGCCCTGGGATCTCCGCCGCGGCGATCCGGCCGAGCACGACGAGGCGGTCGCCAAGATCCGCGCCGTCCCCCTCCCCCGGGTCGATCCGGTCGAGGGATCCGGCGGCGCGCTCACCCGGCTCTGGTCGGATTGAGCGGATGCGATGGCTGGTCGACGCGATGAACGTGATCGGGTCCCGCCCCGACGGTTGGTGGAAGGACCGGCACGGGGCGATGGTGCGCCTGGTCGACCAGCTCGAGCGCTGGGCCTCGGCGACCGGCGAGGAGGTGACAGTCGTCTTCGAGCGGCGGCCACAGCCCCCGATCGAGTCCGAGGTGGTCGAGATCGCTCACGCTCCACGGGCCGGTCAGAACGCGGCCGACCACGAGATCGTCCGGCTCCTCCGCGACGAGCTCGACCCCGAGGATGTCCGCGTGGTGACTTCCGACCGGGATCTCGCGGATCGGGTCCGGGAGCTGAACGCGTCCGTGGAGCCGGCGTCGTCGTTCCGGCGCCGGCTCGAGGAGACCTAGACGCCAATCCGGAATGTATCGGACCAGTGCATGGCTTGGATGCAGTCCGCCCGGGCACCGTCGTCCGGTGGCAGCGGGTGTCCCTCAGGTCTTCGCTCGGTAGCGGAGGTGGACCATGCCGTTGCCGAAGCGACGCTCCTCCAGCGACTCGAGTTCCAAGCGGACATCCTCCGGAAGCGACTGCTTGCCGCCCCCAACAACGATGGGTGCGACGAACAAGTGACATTCGTCCACCAATCCGGCCTTGAACGCGTGGGCGGCGAGGCTGGGACCGCCCACGATCATGTCGCTGCCCGCAGACGCCTTCATTCGCCGGACCGACTCAGGGTCAAATCGACGCTCGATCCGTGTTCTGCGGGTGGACGCCCTCTCCAGGGTCTTCGAGTAAACGACCTTGTCGGCCGCCTGCCATATCCCCGCGAAGTCCCGCATGAGCTCGGACTGAGCCGCGAGCGAGGCGTCGGTCTCCCACCCGACCATCGTTTCGTACAGCCGGCGCCCGTAGAGGTAGGTGCCGACCGGCCGCTCGAGGTCGTTGATGAACCTGTGCACCTCGTCGTCCGGCTCAGCCCAGTCGAAGTTCCCGTCCTCGTCCGCCACGTAGCCGTCGAGGGATGCGATCGCCGAGTAGATCAGCTTGACCAAGCGAATGGAGCCGGTGGGACTCGAACCCACGTGTCCAGCGCCGAACACGCTCAGCGTCTACAGGTATAGCCGGCGCTTTGCTCTCGCCCTTCGACCTCCGCAGCCGGCGGGAGATGCCGGAGGGCCAAGTCCCTTGAATGTCCCCGATGCGGTCGGGACGGTCCGACCGGGTGAGCCCGATTCTGACGCCGGTCCCCCACCCCTCGGGCTCGGGTGGGCCGACGCTCACTGCTTAGGTTCTAGCTAAGCGGCGAGGGCGAACTCGTGGTCCGCACGTATTGGTTTGGTCCCGGTGTTTAACGAGGCCTCCGGGAACCTCGACCTGCAACTAAGCGCACGACGGCCAGATCGATGCCTGTCGGCCCCGTGCTATGTGCATGGCAGATGGTAGCCCCCGGGTTGTGGCAGGGCTCCTCGCCGACGATCCGGCGTCGCTAGATTGGATCCAGTCGTGGAATCCCATCAGCACACCGAGCTCGAGCCGATCCATCCCGGCTCCGGGCGATCCGGGGATCGGCTGAAGAAGATCGGCGGCGCCGCGGTCGCAGTCGGTCTCCTGCTCGCGAAGCTCGGCGGCAAGGCGAAGCTGATCCTGGTCGCGCTGCCGAAGCTGAAGCTGTTCTCCACGTCGGCCTCCATGCTCGTCTCGATCGCCGCCTACCAGCTGATCTTCGGCTGGGCCTTCGCGGTCGGCTTCGTCCTCCTCCTCCTCCTGCACGAGGTCGGTCACGTGATCCAGCTGAGGCGGGAGGGGGTCGAGGCCTCGGCGCCGATGTTCATCCCGTTCCTCGGGGCGGTGATCTCCGCCAAGTCACTCGGTGACGACGCCGCGGCCGAGGCGCGCGTCGGTCTCGCCGGTCCGATTTTGGGGTCGTTGGCGACACTCGTCCCGCTCGGGATCTGGCTCGCCACCGACGGCGACTTCTGGCGGGCGCTCGCCTACATCGGGTTCTTCCTCAACCTCTTCAACCTGCTGCCGGTCCTGCCGCTCGACGGGGGCCGGGCGATGGCCGCGCTCTCCCCCTACGTCTGGCTGGCGGGCTTCGCCGGCCTGATCGCGCTGATGTTTCTCTTCCCGAACCCGATCCTGCTCCTGATCCTGCTCTTCGGGGGAATCGAGACCTGGCGCCGCTGGAAGGGGCGTAACACGCCGGAGGGGCGTGCATACAACCGGGTGCCGCCTCGGACCCGCGCCCTGGTCGCGATCACGTATCTGGCGCTTGCGGCGCTGCTGGCGGTGGGCGTCGCCGAGACCTACTTCGAGCGCAGCCTCAGCGACGTCTAGAGCCTGAGCCTCTGCTTGACGTCCGTCAGGAACGGCCCCGGCATGCCCGGTACCTCGTCGAGGTCATCCAGCGAGCTGAAGCCGTCCATCCGATCGCGGTAGGTGAGCACCCGGGTCGCCTGAGTCACCGAGAACCCCAGCTCGCGGAGCTGCTCGAAGGTGGCGCGGTTGAGGCCGATCCGGTCCCCGGCCGCGGCCTCCCCTTCCTTCTCTTCCTCCTCGTCCAGGTCCAGCTCCTCGACCTCCGCCTCGGCTACCTCTTCCCCCTCCCCTTCCTCCTCCTCGTCGGTCCTGTCGACGCCGACGCCGAGGATCGCGCCCACGGTCCTGCCGAGGATCCCGCCGCGGTCCTCGGTCTCAGCTGCCCCGGTCCCTTTGCCCGCCTCCTCGGTGGCCTCCCGCTGCTCCTCGGCCTCCTCCGCGCCGGACGGTTCGGTTACCGGGGAGACCGGGGGCGGAGGCGTGACCACCCATTCCTCGCGGGCCTGATCGGCCGCTGACCTCGAAGGGGTGGCGGCGGCCTCCTCGGCGGCGAGGATGCTCGCGGCGGCGGTCTCTGCCTCTCGCGCCTTGCGCTCGGCCTCCGTCGCGCGCACCTCGGCGGCGCTCACCCGCTCGAGCACCTCCCGCAACGCTCGCTCGCGCTCGGCCTCCTCGAGCTTCAGCTGCGCCAGCCGCTCGGCCTCGGCCGCGCGCCTCTCGGCTTCCTTCGTCCGCAACTCGATCTCCTGAAGTCGCGCATATGCCTCCTCCATCGCCCGCTCACGCGCCTCCCGCTCGGCCTGGAGCTGCCGCTCGGCCTCCTCGACCGCGCTCGAGAGGCGGCGCGTCTCGCCACCAAGCTCCTCCTCGACCCGGGTGCGGGCCCGTTGCTCGGCGTCCTGCTCGAGCTTGACCGCCTCGGCGCCCATCCTCTCCTCCGCCTCGGCGCGGGCCCGCTCCTCGGCCTCGCGTCTGGCCTGCTCGGCTGCCTGAGTCACACGCGCGTCAGCCTCGCGCCGCGCCTGCTCGATCGCCTCGCGGGTGCGCTCCTCGGCCTCGCGGCGAACCCGCTCGGATTCCTCGCGCGCCCGGAGCTCGGCCTCACGACGAAGATGCTCGGCCTCCTCCCTCAGCCTCGCCTCGATCATCTCGCGTGCCTCCCGTTCGGCCTGGCGTCGCGCCTGATCGGCCGCCATCTTGATCAGCTGCTCGGTCTCCTCCTCTGCGCGCCGGACGCGCTCCTCGGCTTCGCGCTCGAGCTGCTCCGCGCGACGGAGGCGCTCCTCGGCTTCGTGGCGAATCGGCTCCTCCTCGTCGGGGCCCTCCCGTTCGGCGGGGGGCGGCGACCCATCCGCTGGGGCCTCCGATTCGGTGGGCTCCCCCTGCTCGCGCGCAAGCCGGTCGATCTCCTCCTGAAGCGATCCTCCCTCCGGCGGGGTCGGCACCGGGGGCTCGGTCTGGGGCGCCACGATCGCCGGGCCGCGCTCGGCCTCCGAGGCTTCGTGGATCGGCGCCGCAACCTGCTCCTCCTCCTCGCGCGGTTTCTCCTCGGGCTCGCCCTCCTTCTCGGGCTTGCCCGCTTCCTCGTCCTCCGTCGCTGGCTCCGCCTCGGCCTGCTCCTCTGCCTCTTTCCCCTCGCCCTCTTGCTCGGACTCCGCGAGGCCGAGGGCGGCCGCGAGCCTGGTCGTCTTCTGCTCCTCCCTCTCCTCATCGAACGCGGAGACCATCACCTTCTCCGGCTCCTCCTCCGCCTTGGACGCCTCCGCCTCCTCGGCCGCGACCTCAGCGTCCGGTGTCACCCCGGCCTTGCGCTCGGCCTTTCGGC
The DNA here is from genome assembly GCA_036377415.1 of Solirubrobacterales bacterium. Classification (GTDB taxonomy): domain Bacteria; phylum Actinomycetota; class Thermoleophilia; order Solirubrobacterales; family 70-9; genus DASUPK01. The sequence goes on along the minus strand of DASUYK010000045.1, from coordinate 16,724 downwards.
GCCGGCGCTCCTCCTTGCGCTTCCGCCGCTCCTCGCGTTGGCGCTTTCGCTCCTCCTCCCAGGCGCGGCGGTCCTGCTCGTCAGCCCTGCGCCTTGCCTCCGCGGCCAGGTCGCGCCGTGCCTTGCGCTGCTCGCGCCGCTCCTTACGGCTGAGCTTCTTCTCGCCCTCGGGCTTCTCGGCACCCTCTTCACCCTCGCCGGCGTCGGCCGCGACGCTCGCCGGTGACGGCTTCGCCTCGGTGACCCTGCCCTCCTTCTTCGCCTTCCTCTCGGTCCGCCTCTGATCCCGCTTCGAAACCTGCCCTCCGCCCGTCCGCTCCTTCGCCCGGCGGTTCCGGACGATCAGCAGGAGGATCAGGAGCAGGATGATCGCGCCGGCGGCGGCGTACACCTCGGTCGGGTGGTCCTGGAGGTAGTCCGAGGCGTCCTCCGTGACCTGGGCTGTGTCGATTGCAGCAAGCATCGGCGTGCTCAATCGTTGCACGCGGCCTTCGTTCTCGTAAGTCGGTCGCCCTTTCGACGGTTCATTTCTTGCCGACCTCCTTGTCGGCTCTGCTCGGCTGCGCTCACCCTAGCCGCTGCTTGAAATCGCGCTCGACCTCCCTGCGCAGGTCGCGGTCCTGGATCTCCCGGCGCCGGTCACGGCCCTCCTTGCCCTTCGCGAGTGCGAGCTCCACCTTCGCCCGCGGGCCCTTGAAGTAGATCCGGGTCGGGACAAGCGTCAGCCCACGCTCGGCGGTCTTCCCGATCAGCCGCTCGATCTCCCTGCGGTGCAAGAGCAGCTTTCGCGGCCGGTCGGGGTCGTGGTTCTGATCCGAGGCCGGCAGATACGGCGGGATGTGCGCGCCCCGAAGCCAGACCTCTCCCTTCTCCACCACCGCGTAGGCCTCGTTGAGCTGCGCCTTGCCCTGGCGGAGCGACTTCACCTCGCTGCCGCGAAGCTCGATCCCGGCCTCCATCTTCTCGAGCACCTGGAACCGGTGCCGGGCGCGCCGATTCGTGGCGACATCGCCGCTCGCGGGCGCCCGCGAGCCCTTCGACTTCTTCGCCACCTATCCACCCTCCGCGGGCAGCAGGTCGACCCGCCCGCGCGGCGCGTCGACCCGGTCGACGATGACGGTGGCGGGATCGCCCATGCGGACGCGGCCGCCGCCGCGAGCGCCAACCAGCATCGTCTCGGTGGCGTCGAGCTCGTATCGCTCCCGCCCGCCGATCCGGCGGGCAGGGAGGAATCCCTCGTACACGTCCGCCAGAGTCCCGCCGAAGCGGATGAAGGCGCCCGCCCCGACCACCCCCGAGACCTCTCCCTCGAACCTCGACCCCGGCCCCCGCTCGAACAGCTCGCGCTCGAGCAGGAAGGACGCGCAGACCGAGTCCGCGTCCCGCTCGGTCCGGGTCGCGTCGCGTTCGCGCTCGGAGCAATGCGCCCCGACCTCCGCCAGTCCGCGGGCAAGCGGGGCCTCCTCGCCAGCGCCGGTCGCAGCGAGGAGGGCGCGGTGCGCGACAAGATCCGGATAGCGCCGGATCGGCGAGGTGAAGTGGGCGTAGGCGGGGCTGCCGAGGCCGGCGTGGCCGAGGTTCCGGTCGGCATAGTGGGCTTGCTTGAGCGAGCGAAGCACAAGCGATGTATACGCCTCGCGGCCATGACCGCGACGGGCGGCCTCGCGGACAACCAGGCGGCTCGCCTCGCCGGCGAGATCTCCCGCCTGCTGCTGGGAGAGGGTCTCGGGCAGTGGCGGGGTCGGGACGTCCAGGGCGGCGAGCTGCTCGATCATCCACCGGATCCGCTCCGGATCGGGCTGCTCGTGCACGCGATAGAGGCTGGGGACGCGGCGGTGCTCGAGCAGCTCCGCGACGCGCTCGTTCGTCAGGATCATCAGGTGCTCGATCAGCCGGTGGGCCTCGGTCTGGGGGACCGAATGGGCCCCGACCACCTGCCCGTCCTCGAAGCGAAACTCCGGCTCGAAGCTCTCCACCTCGAGTGAGGCCCGCGGCCGGCGCGCGGCTAGCGAGGCCGCGGCGTCCCGAGCGAGGGCGAGCGACTCGCGGATCGGCGCGGGCGGCTTCCTCCGCCCGGCGAAGATCTCATCGAGCTCGTCGTAATTGAGCCGCGCGTCCGAGCGGACCTTGCTCCGGTAGAAGCTCGCCGAGAGCGGCTCCCCCGCCTCGGAGAGCTCGATCTCCGAGGTGACCGCCAATCGCTCCACTTCCGGGGCAAGACTGCAGGCGTCGCTCGAGAGCACGTGCGGGAGCATCGGCGCGACCCGCCCCGGCACGTAGGTGGAGTTGCCCCTGCGGTGCGCCTCCTTCTCGAGCCCGCCACCGGGCCGCACGTGGGCGGAGACGTCGGCGATGTGGATCCAGAGCCGCACCCCGCTCTCGGTCCGCGACGCCGAGACCGCGTCATCGAAGTCGTGCGCGCTCGCCGGGTCGACCGTGAACGTCGCCAGATCCCGCAGGTCGCGTCGCTCGACCGAAAGCGAGCCGGCCTCGGCGGCGGCCCTCGCTGCCTCCTCCTCGAGCCGGGTGGAGAAGCCGACGCGGACCTCGCGATCCTCGAGCATCGCCTCCAGCACGTCCGCCGCCCGCCGCGGGTCTCCCAGCTCACGCAGCACCCTGGCGCGCCCGCGGCCATCGCCCAGCTCGACCAGCGCCATCCGTCCCGGGTTGGCCGCCCGGCGGCCGCCGCCGAGCTCGATTCGCCCGCCCCGCTCGAACAGGGGCTCGCCGACCAGAAAGCGGCCGCGCTTCGAGACGAGGACGACGCGCCTCAGAGCCGGTTACCCAGCACCTGAAGGGCCTGCTGGAGACCCTCGTCGGGCTTCGTCTTCGGAACGTCCTTGGCGCTCACCTCAGGCTCGATCCCGGTGCCGTTGATCGACGTCCCGTCACGGGTCAGATACTCCCCGACGGTCAGATCGAGCGCGCCGCCGTTGTCGAGGGGGATCACCTCCTGGAACGTTCCCTTGCCGAAGGAGCGGGTCCCGGCGACGGCCGCGAGCCCAGCCTGCTCGAGGGCCGCGGTGACGATCTCCGACGCTGACGCGGTATCGCCGTTGATCAGGACCACCATCGGCCGCCGTGGCAGCGAATCGCCGACCGCCTCGAAGGTCCGGTTCCCCTGGGTCCGCCCCCGGGTCGAGACGATCACGCCGTCGGGGACGAACACGCTCGAGACGAGGATCGCCTCGGTGAGCAGTCCGCCACCGTTGCCGCGCAGGTCGAGTACGAGTCCCTGGGCCCCCCGGGTGTAGAGCCGCTCCACCAGCCTGCGGAGCTCCGCGTGAGCGCCCTCGAAGAACCCGGCGAGCCGCACGTAGCCGACCTTGAGGCCGTCGACCTCCTCGATCCGGGCGCTCACCTGCGGGATGTCCACCTCGCGGCGGGTCAGGGTGACCTCGCGAGGCTGCCCCCCCGGGCTGGCCACTGTCAGGGCGACCTTTGTCCCCTCGGGACCCCTGATCCGGGCGGTGACTGCCTCCGCCCCCTGCCCCTCTATCGAGCGGCCGTTCACCGCGGTGATCACGTCGCCCGGGACGATCCCCGCCTCCTTGGCGGGGGTGCGCTTGTAGACGGTCGCGACCCGCAGGCCACGCTCCACTTCGCTTACTGCCATCCCGACGCCGGAGAAGCTCGCTCCCTGCTTGAAGCGGTTGTACTCATCCGCGGTGAAGTAATGGGAGAAGCGGTCGTCGTAGCGCTTCCTCAGCTGGTCGACGAGTGCGCGAACGGAGGCGGTCTCGAGTTCCTCGGCGTCGACCTCGCGGAAGTAGTCGGACTCGATCACGTCGATCGCCTCGGAGGTCGGGTCCCGGTCGTCGTCTCCGACCACGTCGACCAACGCGTCGTTCACCGGCTCGACTCGCTCCCCGGCGACGGCGCCTACGACGAAGGCGACGGCGACGAGCGCCGCGATGATCAGAGGGCTACGCAAGGGCGCTCCGCCAGGAGCGACCCGCTTCATGTAGGGCAACCCGTTTCATGATGGGCGAGGGTGCGCCGAGGGCGCAACGCGTTTCATCTTGGTCAAATTCTGAGGAAGCGGCGCAGCGTCAGCCCGCTGCCCATCGCCGAGACGGCCATCGCCACGGCGAGCAGGACGACCGCGAGCTTGGCAAAGGCGATCGTTTCCCCGGAGTCGATGAGGCGGATGTCGTTCGCCAGCGGATCGACGATCAGCTCCTTGCCGAGGAAGAGGACACCGATCGCGACCACGGCGCCGATCAGTCCGCAGACGAGCCCCTCGACCATGAACGGCCAGCGGATGAACCAGTTCGTCGCGCCGACCAGGCGCATCACCTCCACCTCGCGACGGCGGGCATAGATCGAGAGGCGAATCGTGTTCCCCACCAGAAGCAACGAGGCCGCCAGGAGCAGGCACGCGATCACACCCAGGACCCACCGGACGGCAGTCGTCGCGCCCTCGATCTTGTCGGCGTCCTCTCGCGAGTCGTTCACCTGATCGATGAACGGACTGATCGGAGTGGGCGTCCCATCCGGGCCCGGCGGCGTGATCGCAGAGCGAATCGCGCCAAGGTTGGAGAGATCGTCTGGGGTTACGTTGAAGGAGACCGGCAGGGGATTTCGACCCCCCGGGAGCTGGGCCGTCAGATCCTCACGGTTTTGGGCCTCGAGTCGCTCGCCGAGGATCGCGAGCGCCTCCTCCTTGTCGACGAAATCGACTCCCTCGACGTGCGGGATCGATTGAAGCGTGGTCTCGAGCGAGTCGATCTCCGTCTGGGGCGGCGGCTGTCCCACGCCGCCGCCGGCGAGCGGCGCTCCACCCGTGTCGGAGTCCTTGAGGAATATCCGCAGGCCGACCTGGTCGCGGACCTCGTTGCTCTTGTCGTTGGTCGTCTGAAGCACGGGGATCAGAACCCCGAGGAGGACGACGGTGACGGTCACGGTGACGATCGCGGCCAGCCCCGGGGCTGGGGTCCGTCGCAACGCCCTCAGTCCCTCACCGATGAAGAAGAACAGTCGCCCCATGATGCTCGCCCTAGTAGCGCGGCGCCTCGTCGACGCCCATCTCCTCCCGGAGTCGGGTCGCGAACTCGCGGGTCGACTCGTCGCGGGAGGTGTAGGTTCCGGCCGCCTGATCGCGAACGACCCGGCCGTCCTCGAGGGCGATCACGCGCCGCCGCATCTTGTCGACCATCTCGCGGTCGTGGGTGACCACCACCACGGTCGTCCCGGTCCGGTTGATCCGGTAGAGCACCTGCATGATCCCGATCGAGGTGTTCGGATCGAGGTTCCCGGTCGGCTCGTCCGCGAGCAGCAGGGGCGGGTGGTTGACAAAGGCGCGAGCAACCGAGAGCCGCTGCTGCTCGCCGCCGGAGAGCTGGTCCGGGAAGCTCTTCACCTTGTCCGCGAGCCCGACCAGACGGAGGGCGTCGGGGACCTTGCGCCGGATCTCGCCCCGGGACGCGCCGATCACCTGGAGGGCGTAGGCGACGTTGTCATAGACGTTCCGGCTCGGAAGGAGCTTGAAGTCCTGGAACACCGTGCCGATCCGGCGGCGCAGGTGGGGCACCTTCCTGTCGGGAAGGGTGGAGATGTCACGCCCGGCGATCAGCACCTCGCCCTCGGTCGGCTCGAGCTCGCGGATCAGGGTCTTGATCAGGGTCGTCTTTCCGCAGCCGGTGGGGCCGACCAGGAAGACGAACTCCCCGCGGTCGACGCGCAAGCTCACCCGCTCGAGGCCGACGTGCCCGCCGGCGTAGACCTTCGTCACCCGTCGCAGCTCGACGATCGGTGGACGTGCACGCTGCTCGGTCAGGTGCTCGGGGCGGCGCGTCCGTTGTGGACGGGCATGGAGGGTCTCTGATGTCTGTCGTCTTGCCATTGGACGCGCGGGCCGGGAGGCGCACTCGGGGGGAATCCCCCGCCGACCCGCCTCAGACCGCTGCACAGGGTAGGGGACCGGATCAAGGGCTTCGCAAGTTCTGCTTCGCGGTGCAAGAACTCGTTCGACGGAGCGTCGCCGACGCTCGTTAGTCGTGCCCGGCCCGCGGGTAACCCTCGGACATGAAGGTAGCCGTGGTGGGAGCGACAGGAAATGTCGGCACCAGCGTGATCAGTTCGCTGCTCTCGGATTCCAGGGTCGACTCGATCCTCGGAATCGCGCGGAGGCGACCGGCGCTCTCGCTGCCGAAGGTCGAGTGGGTGGAGGCGGACATCCGCTGGGCCGATCTGGCCGGCTTGTTCGAGGGGGTGGATGCGGTCGTCCACCTCGCCTGGCTGATCCAGCCCTCCCGCGACGAGCACGAGACCGGGTCGGTCAACCTCGTCGGATCCGAGAGGGTCTTTGGGGCGGTCGCCGATGCGGGCGTCCCTCGACTCGTCTACGCCTCCTCTGTCGGCGCCTATTCGCCCGGCCCCAAGGACCGGATGGTCGACGAGAGCCATCCCACCGAGGGAATCCCCAGCTCGTTCTACTCTCGCCACAAGGCGGCGGTCGAGCGAATCCTCGACGGGTTCGAGGCGGCGACGCCGTCGGTCTCGATCGCCCGGCTGCGGCCCGCGCTGATCTTCAAGGGCGATGCGGCATCGGGGATCCGGCGGCTGTTCGCCGGCCCCTTCCTGCCCAACAGGCTGATCGACCGCAGCCTGATCCCGCTCGTTCCGGCGGTCCCGGGCCTCCGCTTCCAGGCGGTGCACTCGCTCGATGTCGGCGAGGCCTACCGCGCGGCGGTGTTCAGCAAGGGGACGGGCGCGTTCAACGTGGCGGCCGATCCGGTGCTCGATCCCGATCGGCTCGGCGAGCTGCTCCATGCTCGCCCCGTCAAGGTGCCGAGCAGGATCCTGCGGGCGCTCACCACCGCCACCTGGCGCCTGCGCCTCCAGCCCACCCCGCCTGGGTGGCTCGATATGGCCCTACAGGTCCCGCTGATGAGCAGCGAGCGAGCCCGCCGTGAGCTCGGATGGGAGCCTCGCCGGACGGCCGAGGAGGCGCTGCTCGAGCTGCTCGAGGGACTCCGCGAGGGCAGGGGGCTCTCCACTCCCCCGCTCGACCCGAACACGGGTGGCCCATTCAGGTCGAGGGAGATCGCCTCCGGCGTCGGGGCCCGGGCCGCCGTTTAGCCCCACTCGCGCCCGGGCAACAGCTTAGGCGGTGACCCTGCTGCGCCTCCGATGCGAGGAATCATCCGCGAGACTTCAGGACGTGAATCCGGCGAAGGGAGAAGAGCGATGAGCGAGCGCGACCCGATCGATCGCGACGTCGAGCGCGAGGAGGCGGCCGCCGCCGAGGAGGCGGGGCGGATCGGCGGTCGCAGCGGGATGGAGGACGTCCCCGAGGAGGAGCGCCCCCTGGCCGAGTCCGGCCAGGGCGAGTCGGAGGGCTTCGAGCAGGCCGAGGACCTGCTCGAGGAGCGCGCCACGCATGCCGATGACCGCGGCGGCCCCCTCAAGGACCGGCCCGATCCGGAGGAGCCGGGCGGACAGCGCGCCGTCTATGCGGACGCGGACTCGGTCGAGTCCACGGAGACGGACGTCGACACCCAGGGGACGCCGGGCGATCTGGACGGTTCCGGGGAGGACGGCGTCCCCGACACCCAGACCTGAGGAGGACCAGTGCGCCTAGGTCCAGGGCCCGCCCTGGATCGGCGGATGGTGCACGATCGGCTTCTTCAGTAGGGCCTCTCGCGCGAGATCGGCGATCCCGCTGGCGGTGAGCCCGAAGTGCTCCATGCAGGCCTCGGCCGTGCCCGAGACGCCGAACTCGTCCTGCATCCCGAGCGCAAAGACCGGGACCGGATGCTGCTCGGCGGCGACTTGGCGGATCGCATCGCCGAGCCCGCCGACGACGCGGTGCTCCTCCGCGGTGACGGCGACGCCCGTCTTCGCAAGGGAACGGAGGACGGCCTGCGAGTCGATCGGCTTGATGATCGAGACGTTCACGACCTCGGCCTCCACCCCGTCCTCGTGCTCGAGGGTCGCCGCCGCTTCCAGGCCCCGCCAGACCATGTGGCCGCAGACGAAGATCGAGATGTCCTTGCCGGGCCGGAGCACGTCCACCCCGGTCCCGAGGGTCTCGGGGATCCCCTCGTAGACGATCGGCGTCTTCGGGCGGCCGAACCGCATGTACATCGGCGCGTCGAAGCGCTCGTAGGACTCGATCACCGCCGTGTAGGCCTGGTTGTAGTCGGCCGGGACCACGACCTGCATCTTGGGCATCGCCCTCATCAGGGCGATGTCCTCGATCATCTGATGGGTGGCGCCGTCCTCGCCGAGGGAAACTCCTCCGTGGGACGCACCAATGCGCACCTTGAGCTCGTTGTGGGCGATCCCGAGCCGGACCTGGTCGTATGACCGCGAGGTGGCGAAGATCGCGAAGGTCGAGGCGTACGGGACCTTGCCGGTCGCCGCCAGCCCGCACGAAATCGACATCATGTTCGCCTCCGCCGCGCCGACGTTGAAGAAGCGCTCCGGGAACTGCTTGCCGAACTTCATCGACTGGGTGGAGACGGCGAGGTCGGCGTCGAGGGCGACCACCTCCGGATAGCTCTCGCCGAGGGCGACAAGCGCGTCACCGTAGGCCTGCCGCGTCGCGATCGACTCGGTCTGCGGCTCGGCGGCCTCGAGCAGCTCGCTCGCCATCAGCGCGCGCCCTCCAGCGCCACCGTCTGCTCGTTGTAGGTCGCCTCGAGCTCATCGAGCGCCTGCTCGGCCTGCTCCTGGCTGGGGGGCTTGCCGTGGAAGCCGAAGCGGTCCTCCATGAAGGAGACCCCGCGGCCCTTCTTCGTCTGGCAGACGATGGCCGCCGGCCGGTCGAGTGCGCGGCTGCGCTCGAGCGCCTCAACGATCGCCGACATGTCGTGGCCGTCGATCTCGACCGCGTCCCAGCCGAAGGACTCGAACTTTGCGCGAACGTCGCCGGTGTCCATCACCTCCTCGGTGGTGCCGTCGGTCTGGAGGTGGTTGTAGTCGACGATCGCGGTCAGATTGGGGAGCTCGAAGTGGGCGGCCGCCATCGCGCCCTCCCAGCTCTCGCCCTCCTGGCAGTCGCCGTCCGACATCAGGGTGAAGACCTGGGAGGTGTCGGCGAGGCCGTCGAGGCGAAGGGCGAGGCAGATCCCCACGCTCATCGAGAGGCCTTGGCCGAGGGATCCGGTCGAGACCTCGATACCCGGAGTGCGGGTCATGTCCGGATGGCCCTGGAGGTGGGAGCCGATCTGACGGAGGCCCATCAGATCGTCGGCCGGGAAGTAGCCGTGCTCGGCGAGCGCCGCGTACTGGATCGGCGCCGCGTGGCCCTTGGAGAGTACGAACCGGTCGCGCTCGGGCCACTTCGGGTTGGACGGGTCGTGCCGGAGCACGCGATGGTAGAGCGCGGCGACGATGTCGGCGGCCGAGAGGGAGCTGTCGAGGTGTCCCGACTTCGCGACCGCGAGCATCCGCACGCAGTGGATGCGAAGGATCGTCGCGTAGCGCTCGAGCGCGGCGACCGACGGCTTGCCGTCGGGCATCCGCTCGGGCTCGGGCTTGGGATCGGGAACTGGCTTGAGGTGCGCCATCTCGCGCCTTCGCGCCTGGTGGTCGGGAGGGGCCTCGGGTCGCGCTGGACTCAAAACCGGGCGGCGAGGGTAGCAGCGAGGGGCACTGTCCGGAACCTAAGGGAGACGGGGGACGGAACCGAGAGGTCCATATCCTGGCCGCGTGAGAGCGGGACTCCTGGTCGCGGCGACTCTGAGCTGCGCCGTGCTTACCGCGCCCGGCTGCGGCGGGTCCGACGATGACACAGGCTCGATCGCGGACCTGTCGGTCTCGACGATCGCTCCGGGCCACACCCAAACCGCACAGCCCCCCGCGGCGGTACCTACCTCGGATCGGGACCACGGCGGCGCCGCCGGCGAGGCGAGCCCGGAGGCCGCCGCGGAGGGCCCCGAGACGGGTGAGCTGTCGGGAGCCGACCAGCAGGCGGTGAGCCGAGTGGTGAGCGCCTCCGTCGACGCCCTCAACCGACGTGACGCCGCGGTCGTCTGCTCGAGCTTCGCACCGACTGCGATTCGACTCTCCCAGCTGCCGAGGCGGCGCGGCGGATGCGTCGGCTCGGTAGGTGCCTCGCTCGGCAGCCGACCGCCCGGAGGCGGTCCCGCCTGGAGGCGGACGCGGATCGTCGAGGTGAGCGCCGTCTCGGTCGAAGGGGGCAGCGCCAGGGCCACCGCCACCGTGATCCACCGCTTCCGCGACCGCAGGCAGCCCTCGATCGAGGAGGACGTCATCTACCTCGACCGGATCGGGAGGCGCTGGCTGCTCGCAAAGCCGAGCGGGACCTTCTACCGGGCCGTTGGGTACGCGGACGTGCCTCTGCGGGCGCTGACCCCGCCGTAGCTAGAACCTATGGTTGCCGCCGCCGCGCGGAGCGCGGCGGCGGAGGCGCTTGCCCTTCTTGCGCGAGACCTGGACGATCGTCGCGTCGCGGCCCGACGAGCTTGGCTTCATCACCGTGACGTAGGCGGTCCCGGGGGCGAGGGCGCTGGTCCAGAGGATTCCGGTCGAGCGGCGGACCGTGAAGAGGACACGGCCGGGGCCGCCCCTGTGGCGGCGCCGAATCATCAGGAGGCTCCGCCGGGCGTCCGTCCGCACGTAGGTGAAGGAGCGGCCGCTCACCGCCGGATCGAAGAGGAGAAGCCTTCCTGAGCGCACCAGCGCCCTGTGCATTCGCGTCCCGACCGTCCGCTGGACGATCCGGCTGCCGCTCGGGGTCGCGATCCCGAAAACGAGGGTGCTGCCGTCGAGGCTCGGAGGGCTGAGCTGCCCACTCCCGCCGACGGTGCCCAGCGGGGCGATCGGGCCGGGTGCCGCCGGGTTTCCGACGTGCCGGTAAAAGAGCCCGTCCCCTCCTCCCTCGAGCGGCGCCCGGTAGACGAGCCACTCCTCGGAGACCGCGATCGAATCCGCCCTGGGGGCGTCCACCGTCGCAATCGGAGCGAGGGTGCCGCGGTCGAGAAGCTCGACCCGCCCACCGCTGAGGACGGCGATGAAGCGGCCCCCGATCGTCGGATTGGAGCCGGAGAGGCCGACCTCGGCGCCGCCGCGGCGCAGCACCCCCTGGCCACCCAGGCGCTGATAGACCAGCGCGTCGATCGTCGTCGACGGGTCGGTCGCCTGCTGAGCGGCGACTCCCCCGCGGGCGCCCGCGTCCCCCGATACGACGATCAGCGCGAGAGCGGCGACGAGGAGAGCGGCGGCATCGCCACGTCGAAGCCCGAGATAGACGCCCGGACGCTCGCACATCAGCTCCGTCACCCTGATCCCGACCGGCCCCCCGGCGGCGGGCGCGAGGACGACTATCGGGATCGCCCGCCCGATTCCGAAAGCCGCGCCGATCAGCAGGCCGAGAGCCGGATCGCCGACCGCGAGGCTGACACCGGCGAGCGCCCAGACGCCGAAGGAGAGGACGAAGGTGGTGAACCCCATACCGAGCAGGACGCCGTAGAGGATCGCCGCCACCGGCATCGGCATGACGCGGCGCCAGTGCTCGGGAAGCTGCCGGCGAATCTGCGGGACGATCCTGGTTCCCCGGATCTCGAGCGCGGCCGCGAGCACCGCGATCCCGGCCGCGACCGCGTAGGTCGCCCGTCCGCCCGCGCCATGCGGGGCGTCGCCGATCAGCGCGAGCGTGCCGAAGGTGAGCAGGCCCCCGGCGATCGCCCCCGGCAGAAACGCCACGCAGGCGGCAAGCGCCGTCCGCCGACCGCCGGTGTGCCCCGTCGGCCCGATCGTCTCGATCATCGAGAGGCCGCAGGGAGAGAAGGTCCCGGTCGCCCCGATCAGGAGCGCCGCGGCGGCGAGCGCGATCTCCAGCGGGCCGATCAACAGGGGACCCTCGTGTCGTAGTACATGACGCAGTAGACCTTGCGGCCGCCGAAGCAGTAGCCGGCGAGCGCCGCGTCGCCGTTGATCCGGGCCCGGTTGCGGGAGCAGCAGTCGACCAGCTTCCGGACCTTGCCTCCACAGCAGCGGTACCAGGAGCCATCGACCGAGGTCCGGATCCCGTAGATGTCCTCGACCCGATCGCAGACGCGGCTCCTGGGGGCGGGCGGGATCGGGCGGCCATCGGGGCCGCGAAGGAGCTGGCCGTCCTCGTCGAGCGGCTGACCGGCGTCGTTCACCGGACGGCCGATGTCGTCGACGGGATGGCCGTCAGCGGCGCGCAGGGGAAGCCCCCGCGAGTCGATCCTCGGGAGGCCGTTCGGATGCGGGCACGAGCCGGTCGTGAAGATGTGGCCGCAGAAGTGGTAGGCGTCGGAGTCGCCGGGCTCGACAAGCGTGCCGACGGTGCGGGCCGCGGTGAGCGCCATCAGCGCCCCGCTCACCCGGGCCAGGAAGCCCCGGCGCGAGGTGTTCCGCGCCAGCGAGTCGATCGCCGCGTCGAGATGCTCAGGCACCGACGGGCAGTCTCCCCAGTCGCTCCTCATCCGAATCACCGGCGGGGGGGATCCCCTCCGCCCTTCGCCGCTCGGCCGTGGCCAGCACGCTCTCGAGCTGGGCGAGGTTGTTGAACGTCCCCTTGGCGAGCACGATTCCGGCCTCGTCGAGGGCGACCGCGAACGGGCTCCCCGGGACCCCGAGGCTTCGCCAGAGCCCGGCGTCGGTGACCTCGTCGAAGCTCGCGACGGCGACCCGCGGGTCGGCCGCGATGCTCTCGACCGCGGGAGCGAGGGTCTGGCAGAGATGGCAGCCCTCCGAGGTGAACACCGCGAGACCGAGGCGACCGCCGGGGCCGATCCCGCCCCCGTCGAGTCCGAGCCGCGCGGCGAGCGGCTTTGCGCGAGATCCGATCTCGGGGCCCTCCCCCGCGATCTCGAGCGCCCCCTGCGTCCCGAGCTGGAGGCGGAGCATCCCGACCTCACGGGCGAGGGCGAGGACGGCGACGGCGAGCGCCCCCGACCCGGCAAGGGCGACGCCCACCGCAATCGCGAGCCACCCCTCGGTTCCGATCGAGATCGAGTCCACGGAAGGGACGACCGCAAAGGCTCCGGCGAGCGCCAGATTGCGGCCGACGCCGAGCCGGGAGACGGTCGAGCGCGGGCCGAAGCAGGCGCACGGAGCACCGGCGCGCCCCCGAAGCAGCGCAGCCGCCGTGAGAGCCGCGAACAGCAGCATCAACGCGGCGGCGGCGTAGGCGGCGGCGTCCGATCCGAGCGCGACGGCCACCCCGGCGGAGAGCTCGACCGCGATCAGCGCCGCCAGGGCGATCGGCCGGACCGGACCCTCGGGGAACCCAAAGCTCGCCATCGCGGCGATGCTTCGGCGAGCCGACGCGAGCTTCACGAGCGCAGCGCCCGCGAGCACGATTCCAAGCCCGACCCGCAGAATGATCTCCAACATCCCTCCGCCCGGAACCTAGCAGCAGGCGGAAGCCAGGCCCTGCTAACCGATCGCGACCATGCGCTCGATCGGCAGCCTGGCGCGCGCGGCGATCTCAGGCGGGACCTTGACCTCGAACTTGAAGTCGCGAAGGGAGTCGCGGACCTTCGGCAGGGTGATCATCTTCATGTACTTGCAGAAGGCCATCCGGTTCGCCTCGATCAGCTTCGCGTGAGGCGCCGCCTGCTGGAGCGGATAGAGCATCCCGTTCTCGGTGGCGACGATGTACTCGCCCTCGGGGTGCTCCTCCATGTACTTGAGCATCCCCCCGGTGGAGAGCATCTGGACGCCCTCGGGATCGATGTCGCCGGAGGCGACGTACTCCATCGCCTGGGTCGCGCAGCCGCACTCGGGATGGATCAGGAACTCGGCATTCGGATGCTCGTCGCGGACGGTCCTGATGTCGTCGGGGCGGATTCCCGCGTGGACGTGGCACTCGCCGTCCCAGATGTGGAATCCGGCTCGGCGATCGGGGTCGTCGTGGAGCCCGGTCTCGCGCTCGACGAACGCGCCGAGCCACATGTCGGGGCCGAACAGGATCTCGGCGTCCTCGCCGTGCTCACGCCAGATGTGCTCGACCACCTGGACCGCGTTGCCCGAGGTGCAGCAGTAGTCGGTCTCGGCCTTCACCTCGGCCGAGGTGTTCACGTACATCACCACGAGGGCCCCCGGGTGCTCGGCCTTCCAGGCGCGGAGCTGATCGGCGTTGATCGAGTCCGAGAGCGAACAGCCGGCACCGAGGTCGGCGATCAGGACGGTCTTCTCGGGCGAGAGGATCGAAGCCGTCTCCGCCATGAAATGGACCCCGCAGAACTCGATCACCTCGGCGTCCGCCTTCGCCGCCTCGCGGGAGAGGCCGAGGGAGTCACCGACGAAATCGGCGAGGTCCTGGAGCTCGGGGAGCTGGTAGTTGTGGGCGAGGATCACAGCGTCGCGCTCGGCCGCGAGCGCGCGGACCTCGTCGCTCAGCCTCGCGACCTCCTCCTCGCTCAACTTCGCGGGAAGCTCGTTGACGGTAGGAAGCTCCAGCACTCGGATGCGCTCCTTGACGTTTGGATGTTCGCTTCCCCGGCCCTGACGGGAGGGCGCTCCGCAAGGAGCGACCCGTCCAATGGGGACGAGCGAATGACTGAAGGGAAGTTTAGCCCCCTCGTACCCTTGCCCTGATGCCCGAGCTCCCCGAGGTCGAGATCACGGCACGGCGCCTGCACGCGGCGCTCGCGGGCGCGGGGGTCGAGTCGGCCATGGCGACGGGTGTCGCCACGTTGAAGACGTTCAGGCCTCCGCTCGACGATCTGGCGGGAATGCGCGTCACCGGCGTCAACCGACGCGGGAAGATGCTCGAGGTCGGCTTCGCCGGCCCCGACAGCGTGGGGCCGGACCGGCGACTCAGCCTCCTCTTGCACCTGATGTCGGCCGGACGCCTGCAGCTGTTCGAGAAGCGCGCCTCTCTGCGCGACCGCCGCTCGAGGGTCCTGGTGAGGCTGGCCGACGGACGCGAGCTGCGCCTGCGCGAGTTCGGAACCAGGCAGTCCGCCTGGGCCAAGCTCCTCGACACCCGGGAGGTCGAGCAGGACGAGATGGTCGCCACCCTCGGCCCGGACGCGTGGCCCGCGCCGCCGCTCGAGGAGCTCACCGAGAGGATCCTCCAGCCCAGGCACCTCCACCCGCTGCTCCGCGACCAGCGGGTGATCGCGGGGATCGGCCGCTCGTGGGTCGATGAGATCCTCTGGGAGGCGAAGCTGTCGCCGTTCAAGAAGGGCGCCGAGCTCCGCGGCGAGGAGATCAAGCGCGTGCACGAGGCGCTCCACGTCCTCGGCGACGCGATCGAGCACTACGAGGAGGTCGTCGCCGAGGCGGTCCCGGACAAGATGCCGATGCCGCTTCGGGTCCACCGCCGCGAGGGGGAGCCCTGCCCGCGCTGCGGGACGACGATCGAGGCGGTCTTCTTCGCCGAGCACCAGATGAACTACTGCCCCGAGGAGCAGACCGGCGGGCGGGTTCTCAAGGACCGGCGACTCTCGCGGTTGCTCAAGTAGGCAATCCCCAGGGATGAAAGGCGCTACGAGCCGCGCCCCTACCGGCCGATCACGCGGCGGATCACCCCCCGTCCGATCGTGAGCGGATGCCCGGCGAAGGTCTGAAGACGTCCGGCGAGCCCGAGCGGATCGCGAGCGAAGCCGAGCTGGCGGAGCAGCGTGGCCTGATCGAAGTAGACGCGCTCGCAGATCAGCCCCTCGCCTTCGAACAGGAAGATCGAGAGGATCGGAACCTCGAACTCCCGCCCGCTCGGCGGAAGCCCGCGGAGTGGTCCCCTGTGCGTCCCCCGGACGACCGCCTCGACGATCACGGCGTCGTCGGTGTGGTGGAGCGCGAGCAGCTCGTTGCGCTGGTCGGGAAAGGCCCGGCGCGTCTCCTCGAAGTAGCGCTCCACCTGCTTCTTCCCGTCGTAGACGTCCCCGGTCGCGATCAGCTCGTAGCGGGGACGCGCGAAGGTCTTCACGGTGGCGTCGAACTCCCGGCGGTTCTCGGAGTCCATGTGCTCGCGGACGAGCTCCTCACGCTTGCGCCGCCTCGTCGCGCTGACCGCCACGCCTACCTCCCCACCACCCGGCGGATCAGGCCCCGGCCGATGATCAGCGGATGGCCCGCCAGCAGCTCGATCCGGCCGGTGAGGCTGCCGGGTTCGCGCGCGATCCCGAGCTGCCGGAGCAGGGTTGCAGTGTCGTAGTAGACCCGCTCGCCGACCAGGGCATCCCCCTCGAATACGAAGATCGCCAGGAACGGCAGCTCGTACCTCCGGCCGGTCGGCGGCAGTCCCCGCAGCGGGCCCGAGTGGGTCCCGCGGGCGACCGCCTCCATCACAACCGCATCGTCGGCTCTCCTCAGCTTGACGATCTCGACCTCCTGGTCGGGGAACGCCCTGTGCAGCTCCATCCAGTGGGCCATCACCTCCTCCGGCCCGTCGTGGACCTCGTCGGTGGCGACGTACTCGTAGCGGGGATGCTTGAAGGTCGCGAGCGCGGCCTCGTAGTTGCCTGCGTTCTCAGCCTTGACGTGGTCGCGGACGAGCTTCACGCGCTTGCTGATCGGCACGGGGCGACTCTACCTCCCGAGGGCCATGCTGAGGTCCAGTGCCGGGGCCGAATGCGTCAGGGCCCCGACGGAGACGTAGTCCACGCCGGTGGAGGCGACCTCAGCAACGTTCTCGAGGGTGATTCCGCCGGAGGCCTCGAGCTCCGACGGGTCATCGGCCCCCCGAACCAGGGCGACCGACTCGCGCAGCTCGGCGGTACCCATGTTGTCGAGCAGCAGCCGGCTCGCGCCGGCCTCGACCCCCGCGCTGA
>DASUYK010000044.1:0-2077 GCA_036377415.1 Solirubrobacterales bacterium | reverse complement strand
CGATCGCGGGAACGAAGGGGAGCTCCATCGGGTTGCATCTGAGGTCGGGGGTATACTTCCCTGCGTGGGGCGCTTCGGCGGGCGCACGAGATCGTGCCACACCGAAGCGCTCGACCTGCCTCGGGGGTAGGACGGGGTCCGCTGATCCCCGAGGCCGTTCGATAGGTGGGGCTCCGGCCCCGGGGGACTGAAGATGTTCGAGCGTTTCACGGACCGAGCCCGCCGCGTCGTGGTCCTCGCCCAAGAAGAAGCGAGGATGCTGAATCACAACTACATCGGGACCGAGCACATCCTGCTCGGCCTGATCCACGAAGGAGAAGGCGTCGCCGCCAAGGCGCTCGAGTCGCTCAACATCTCGCTCGAGGCCGTTCGTCAGCAGGTCGAGGAGATCATCGGCCAGGGCCAGGCAGCGCCGACGGGTCACATCCCGTTCACCCCGCGCGCCAAGAAGGTCCTCGAGCTCTCGCTCCGCGAAGCGCTGCAGCTCGGCCACAACTACATCGGGACCGAGCACATCCTGCTCGGCCTGATCCGTGAGGGCGAGGGCGTCGCCGCGCAGGTCCTGCAGAAGCTCGGCGCGGACCTGAACCGCGTCCGCCAGACCGTGATCCAGCTCCTGTCCGGCTACACCGCCGGCAAGGGCGAGACAACGCCCGGCGGGCAGGGTGAGCAGGCGGGCCAGGGCTCGATGGTGCTCGACCAGTTCGGTCGCAACCTCACGCAGCTCGCGCGTGACACCAAGCTCGACCCGGTGATCGGCCGCGAGAAGGAGATCGAGCGCGTGATGCAGGTGCTGTCGCGCCGGACCAAGAACAACCCGGTGCTGATCGGCGAACCCGGCGTCGGCAAGACCGCGATCGTCGAGGGCCTCGCGCAGGACATCGTCCGCGGCGAGGTCCCCGAGACCCTCAAGGGCAAGCAGATCTACACGCTCGACCTCGGCGCGCTCGTCGCCGGTTCGCGGTACCGCGGCGACTTCGAGGAGCGGCTGAAGAAGGTCCTGAAGGAGATCCGCACGCGCGGCGACATCGTCCTGTTCCTCGACGAGCTGCACACGCTCGTCGGCGCCGGGGCGGCCGAGGGCGCGATCGACGCGGCGAGCATCCTCAAGCCGATGCTCGCGCGCGGCGAGCTCCAGACGATCGGTGCGACCACACGTGACGAGTACCGCAAGCACCTCGAGAAGGACGCGGCGCTCGAGCGGCGGTTCCAGCCGATCAGCGTCGAGGAGCCGTCCGTGGCGCACACGATCGAGATCCTGAAGGGCCTCCGCGACCGGTACGAGGCGCACCACCGCGTCTCGTTCACCGACGACGCGCTGGTCGCGGCCGCGAACCTGTCGGACCGCTACATCAGCGACCGGTTCCTGCCCGACAAGGCGATCGACCTGATCGACGAGGCCGGCTCGCGGATGCGGATCCGCCGGATGACCGCGCCGCCCGACGTCCGCGAGGTCGACGAGAAGATCGCCGAGGTCCGTCTCCGCAAGGAGAGCGCGATCGACGCGCAGGACTTCGAGAAGGCCGCGTCGCTCCGCGACGAGGAGCGCCAGCTCGTCGAGGAGCGCCAGCGTCGCGAGCGCGAGTGGAAGTCGGGCGAGATGGATGTCCTGTCCGAGGTGGACGAGGAGGAGATCGCCGAGGTGCTCGCCACCTGGACCGGCATCCCGGTCTTCAAGCTCACCGAGGAGGAGACCGAGAAGCTGCTCCGTATGGAGGACGAGCTCCACAAGCGGATCATCAGTCAGGAGGACTCGATCACGGCGGTCAGCAAGGCGATCCGCCGCACACGCGCCGGCCTGAAGGACCCCAAGCGGCCATCGGGCTCGTTCATCTTCCTCGGGCCCTCGGGCGTCGGGAAGACCGAGCTCTCCAAGGCGCTCGCCGAGTTCCTGTTCGGCGACGAGGCCGCCCTGATCCAGCTCGACATGTCCGAATACATGGAGAAGCACACGGTCAGCCGGCTGATCGGCTCGCCCCCCGGCTACGTGGGGTACGAGGAGGGCGGCCAGCTCACCGAGGCCGTTCGCCGCAAGCCGTTCAGCGTGATCCTGTTCGACGAGATCGAGAAGGCGCAC
>DASUYK010000043.1:0-8595 GCA_036377415.1 Solirubrobacterales bacterium | reverse complement strand
GTCTTCCACCACTTCCCGATGACCCAGTCGGGGTTCTTCCTGGGCGCCTTCGGGGCGGTCGCCGCGGCGAAGCAGGACTACGAATGGCAGTTCATCCAGCTCTTCTTTGCGAATCAGGAGAAGGCCAAGGAGCAGGGGGAGGCGGACCAGGAGTTCCTGGACAACGTCGCGCGGGGGATCATCAACCTGAACGTCGAGCAGTGGCAGGGCGACATAGACGACCCTGACGTCGAGGACACGCTTCTGGAGGACGAAACGCTCTCCGCCGAACGGGGCTTCCCGGCCGAGCCCGCAGTGGTCGTCGAGGGCCCGAACGGCAGCGAGGAGCTGATCCAATCCCCATCACTCGCCGAGGTCCGGGATGCGATCGAACGGGTGAGCTGATTCCCATACGCGGCTTTCTTGATCAGGGCCGCAACCCCGTGGGCTAGCCTGCGTTTCGACCAGGGGATGGGTCTGACGAAACGAGCCGGCACAGCGGTGATCCTTGCCTCCGCCGCGGTCCTCACCGCGGGCGCTCCGGCCCCTGCCGCGGTGACGATCGGACAGGTCGCGCCGCCGGAGGGCGTGGCGACGAACTGCCCCGGCAGTGCCACCGACGTTCTGCAACCGAGCGTCACCGCGGGGGCGAACCTCTACGTGGCGAAGCAGGCGGGAACGATCACCTCGTGGAGTACCCGGGCGGCCGTCGGCCCCGGCCAGACCTACACGCTCAAGGTCTTCCGGAGGACGACGGATCCCGACGTCTTCCGGGCGATCGGCCACAGCGGGCCGCACACGCTGAGCAGCGGCGTGAACACATTCCCCGCCGGCGTTCCAGTCAGCTCCGGGGATCTGCTCGGCCTCAACGTGAGCGGATCCCCGAACGCATGCACCTTCGACGTCCCCGGCGACTCCGTTCTGGTCAGGACGGGGAACCTCGCCGACGCCGCCTCCGGAACCTTCGGCCCTCAGCCCGATTCCCGCCTCAACCTCTCGGCGGTCCTCGTCCCGACCAACGCGTTCAGCTTCATCGACTTGATCCGCGACCGGAGGACCGGGACCGCGACCCTGGAGATCCAGCTCTCCAATCCGGGCGCGGTGACCCTTTCGGGCAAGGGGCTGAAGACCCGCCGCTCGACCAAGACGATCGCGGTGGCGAGCACCGTCAAGTTCGGGATCGCCGCAGCCGGTGCCCGGAAGAAGAAGCTCAACCGAAGGGGGAGGGTCTCCGTCCGGCTCGTGGCGACGTTCACGCCGACCGGCGGGGATCCCGCCACGCAGGTCATCAACCTGATCCTGAAGAAGAAGCGCTGATCCAGCCGCCCGGCCCGGAGACGAGCCGGTGGAAGGGACCTGAGGTAATCGGGGCGCCCGGATTTGAACCGGGGACCTCACCGACCCGAACGGTGCGCGCTACCAGGCTGCGCCACGCCCCGAGGGGCACAAGGATAGACACGCGTCGCCGAGGCGGCCCCGCGATAGCTTTAGGCATGTGGCCGACAACGGAGAGGTGATTCGCGAGCTGTATGAGGCGATGGACCGCCACGACGGGGACGCGATGGCGAAGCTGTACACGCCCGACGGGCGCTTCGAGGATCCGGCCTTCGGCGAGTTGACCGGGGCGGAGGCGGGAGACATGTGGCGGATGCTGACCGGCCGGGCCGAGGACCTCCGGGTCGAGCTAGCGGAGCATCGGACCGACGGCGACTCCGGTACGGCCCACTGGATCGCGACCTACACGTTCCGCACCGGGCGCCGCGTGGTCAACGACATCCACGCCCGGTTCCGATTCCGGGACGGGAAGATCGTCGACCATCGCGACTCGTTTTCGTTTTGGCGGTGGTCCCGCCAGGCGCTCGGCCCGGTCGGCCTGGCGCTCGGCTGGACGCCGCTGCTCAGGGCCGCCGTGCGAAGACGGGCGCGCGCCGACCTGGAGGCGTTCCGGCGGGGCGAACCGAGCGTTTCCGGCTAGGTCTCCTCCGGCTCTGGACCGCCGTTCCCGGGAGCGGGCGCCTCGCTGTGTGCGCGCTCGGGGGGGTCCTCCCGCTGGTAAGTGCTGCGGGGGACGACGTATCGGACGGCGAACAGGGCGAGGAGGAGCGCGGCGCCCCCGATCCAGAGGATCGGGTCCTCGATCGAGAATCCCTCGAGCCGGCTGCCGAGGTAGGTGAAGTAAGCGGTGATCGGCGCGTACCCGACGGCGGTCGTCCAGGTGAACCTGACCAGCGGCACGCGGGCCGCCCCGCAGACGTAGCCGAGCAGGCTGAACGGCATGATCGGGATGAGCCGGGCGGCGAGCAGGACGGTGGCGCCGCCTCGATGGATCAGCTCCTCGATCCGCTCGAAGCGCTCCTCGCCGGCGATCCGGTAGAGCAGCGGCCTGGCGGCGTGCCGGCCGACCGCGTAGGCACCGAGCCCGGAGGCCACCCACGAGCCCATCACCAGGGGGAAGCCGACCCCGAACCCGAAGACGTAGCCGGCCGCCGCGTCGAGGATCTCGGCCGGGTACCAGACGACGACGTGGACCATCGCGAGCCAGAAGACCAGCAGTGCGCCGCCGATGTCTCCGCCGAGGTCCTCGCGCACCGAGCCGGTGTCACCCTGGACGGCGTCGAAGACCGCGTCTCGCAGAGGCGGCACCGCCAGAGCCACCGCGGCGCCGATCGCGATGCCCCCGAGGGTCACTGCGACGCCGGTCCAGGTTCCTCCACCGGGCGGCCCGCTGTGCACGATCGTTAGATTAGAAGCAGGAGGCCGTCCCGCAAGACGGGCGCGCCAGATCACCGAGACCCAAGGAGGGCAGATGGCGTTCGAGGTCCCAGACCTTCCCTACGACTACAACGCGCTCGAGCCGCATATTGACGAGCAGACGATGCGCGTTCACCACGACAAGCACCATCAGGCTTACGTCGACAAGGCCAACGCCGCGCTGGAAGGCACTGAGTGGGCCGACAAGGACGTGAACGAGGTGCTCCAGAACCTCTCCAGCCTTGGCGACAAGGCGACGGCGGTTCGCAACAACGGCGGCGGTCACTCCAACCACACCTTCTTCTGGGAGATCATGAGCCCCGACGGGGGTGGCGAGCCCGAGGGTGACCTCGCCGACGCGATCAACGAGGCGTTCGGATCCCTCGACTCCTTCAAGGAGGAGTTCAAGAACGCCGGCGTCGGCCAGTTCGGCTCGGGCTGGGTCTGGCTGGTCCACGACGGCTCCGGTCTCGCGGTCGTCTCGACCCCCAACCAGGACACGCCGGTGTCGGATGGCAACACCCCGATCATCGGTTGTGACGTCTGGGAGCACGCCTACTACCTGAAGTACCAGAACAAGCGGCCCGACTACATCGACGCCTGGTGGAACGTCGTCAACTGGGCGAAGGCGGGCGAGCACTTCGCCGGCGCGAGCTAGCGGATACGCTTGCGGGCCGAATCTCCGGCGGTGGGCTTACCGCCACCTGGAGATTCGGCCTCGCGAAGCGTAGGCTGACGCGAGAGGAGCACCGTGCACGCCGACGCGAACCCGATCGAGACAACCACGACACACCTCGACGAGCTCGGAATCGACTACGAGGTGATCGAGCACGAGCGGGCCTTCACCGCTGCCGCCGAGGCGCGGGCCGCGGGACAGGAGCCCGCCAACGCGGTGAAGAGCGTTCTGCTCAGGGACCTCGAGGGCTACGAGCTCGTCGTGCTCCAAGCCTCCGACCGGCTCGATATGGGCAAGGTCCGCGAGCAGCTCGGTGAGAGCCGCTCGGAGCTGCGGCTCGCGACCGAGGATGAGATGGACGCGGACTTCCCCCAATTCGAGCTGGGAGCGCTGCCCCCGCTGGGTGAGATGCTCCCGGCGCCCGAGATCGTCGATCGTCGCGTGCTCGACCACGACCGGGTCCTCTGCAACGCCGGGGACCACACCCACTCGGTGCTGCTTGACCCGAAAGCGATAGTGCGGGCCTCGGACGCCGAGATCGCCGACGTCCGCGAGGAGTAGAGCGCCGAGCCGGCGCGACTCAGCCGGCGACCTCGACAACACCTTCGGCGGCCAGCAGGTCATGCACAGCCCGCCCTCCAACCTCCCGCACCGGCCTACGCCGCGTGCACGATCGCACCGGCATTCCCGGTCGTCTTCGGCGGTGGCAGGATCCCGATGGTTCTGCCCGACCTCTGAGGGCTCGGAATAGGATGGTCTCCACCCGAAGTGGAGGTTCGAGTGGCCTACTTCAAGGACGCGCAGGAGGTCTACGACACGATCGGCAGGCTTTTCGCGGAGCTGGCGGAGGACGAGGAGCTCGCTCCCAAGTTCCGGGAAGCGGACACGATCGTCCAGTACGACTACACCGAGCCCGACTCGAAGATCACCGTCCGCCTCCAGAAGGGCCAGCCGGGCGACGTCGACTTCGGTGAGACCGAGATGGAGCCGGAGATCGTGATGAGCATGGAGGCGGACACCGCCCACCGGTTCTGGCTCGGTCAGGTGAACGTCACCGTCGCCCTTGCGCGCGGTCAGATCAAGGCGAAGGGGCCGATCGCCAAGATCCTCAAGCTGGTCCCGCTCACGAAGCCCGTCTACCCGCGCTACAAGGCCCAGCTCGAGGCCCAGGGACGCGAGGACCTGGTCCAAATCGATGAGCGCAAAGGCTGAGGCCCAGGAATGGGCCCGGATCGTCCACGACCTGGCTGCGGAGCGAGGCCTCCGCTACGAGCCGGTCGGAGGGATCAATCCGAAGGGTGAGCCCGTCGCGCTCTGTCCCGGCGGGACGAACCGGATCACGGGAGAGCTTCACCCCGGATTCTTCGGCTCGTCCTGTGATGCCGACGAGCGCGAGGAGGGGGGATGGGGCCGGAAGGCGATCGTTCCGGGGGCCGTCCTCGCCAAGGCCCACATGCCCGACCTCGCGACCGTGGTGCCGGTGTTCAACGTCGAATCGGTGGAGCGCACTCCCGAGGACGTCCTAGACCGCCACTCCCGGCGCCGGGTCGAGTTCGAGAGCATCGACTTCAACAAGCGCTTCATCGCGACGGTGCCCCGAGACCACGATCCGGTCGCGCTCCGGGAGCTGTTCAGTCCGGGGTTCATCGACTGGACGACACAGATCCCGGCCGAGGTCGACTTCGGGATCACCGATCAGCAGCTCTTCTTCCACTGGCGGCTGCGTGAGCGCACCGCCGGCGAGCTTCGTGATGCGCTCAGATACGCGGGCGGGATCTTCGACGGGCTCCACGGAGAGATGGAGGAGAACAACCTGGACATCTACCGGGCGGGGCCCTGGAACGCCGGCCTCGAGCCGTTCCCGCCGAGGATCGGGAGCTAGCCCCGCTCGCGGAGACGGCGCCTGTAGGTGCGGTAGAAGCCGGGGCCATTGCGGAGAAAGTCCCGCCATCGGCTGATCGGGCCGTCGGGGAGCTCGAGGCCGCCGACGATCCTCCGAGGCGCCAGTCGCCAGCCCTCCCCGGATCGCACGAGGTTGCCGCGGACCTGCATGTTCCGCTGCCAGGTGAAGTCCGGCGCGTGCCGGTGGACGGTGAGGCAGGCGCGGCCCGCGAGCAGCGGCAGGCCGGCCGGCTCGCCCTCGATCGCGACCTCCCTGCTCGCGGCGTCGGCGCGGAAGGGGGCGCGGACAGCGATCGGAAAGCCGTCCGGTCCGATCCAGCTCAGGACGCCCGTCTCCTGCTGTGCCAGGAAATCCATCCGCCGGTCCCAGGCCGGCCCGCCCCCGGAGGGGGCTCCGTGGTCCTCCGGTGGCTCCTCCGCGTGACCCGAGCGCACCTCCTCCAGGTGGGTGCCGTGGATGACCGGCTCCTCGGCGAGGCTCCCGTCCGGCCAGACGAAGACGCGCTCGGGACGCACCTTGATGTAGATCCGGGTGTAGTACCAGTTGAGCATCCGGCGCATCGGCTTCGGTGGATGCATCCTTCGCGTCCCAGGCAGCTTCTCCAAGATCTCGCGGAAGTAGCGGTCGGCGTTCGCCCTCAGGTCCTTGTCGTCCACGGTGGCGGTCCCTTGGACCAGCACCCTGATTCCGCTGTCGATCCCTGAGCCGGTCGGGTCGGAGAAGAGCAGTGCGACGCTGGGGTGCGCCCGGGCGTCGTCGGCCTTCTTTGGATACCCGAGGCCCGTGGTGACGTCGATCGTCGTGCCGCCCGGCTCGTAGTACGGGGTGACAGGCCAGGTGATCGGCTGTTTCGCGGCCCCGACGGTCGTCACCTCGCAGGTGACGAATCGCTCGAAGGCGTCACGGATCTCCTGCGGAAGGGTGCTCGTCATCCAGGGCTGATTCTTGCGCCTCAGGGACCCCGGAGCTAGGGAAGATTGTCGGGCAGGATGATCCGCTCCTCGTCGCCCTCGGCGATCACCTCGGGCTCGACCGGCTTCACCTCCCGCCGCCGGGCGGCCTCCAGCGCCTCCTCCGCGGTGGCGAACTCGGTCAGGGCCTCGAGGTGCTTGATCGTCGGAAATACGAGGGGCAGCTCGCCGGCGCCGTGGAGGTCGAGAGCCCTCCGCGGCTCGAACCAGCCGGCGTCGACCGTCTCGGAGCCGTCGGGCTTCGGAGGCGAGTGGGCGGGGGCGAGGGCGAGGTAGAAGCGGGTGTCGAAACGGATCGGGATGATCTTCGGGGTGATCCAGCGCGAGTAGGGGACCAGTTCGACGGGATCGACGTCGATCCCCGCTTCCTCCGCGAGCTCCCTCGCGGCGGCGGTGCGGTGAGCGGCCTCCCCGGCGCCGTCGGTCGTGTCGACCGCCCCGCCGGGGAAGACCCAGACGCCGGGCATGAATCGGGCCGCGGGGTTCCGCCGCACCAGGAGCAGCTCCAGGCCGCGCTGTTTGTGCTTGCCGCCACGGCGCAGCAGGATCACCGTGGCTGCGGGCCTCGGGACGGCGGGCTTCTCCGCCGGATCGCGCAGGCCACCGCCGCCCGCTTCGGGCAGGCCGCTCACCTTGCCTCCGTCGAATCGACCGACACTGGTCGCGAGCGTACTCGCTAGATTGGCGGCCGATGGCAGCGGACACGGCAACGAAGCAGCTCTTCATCTGCACCTCATGCGGATTCATCTACGACCCCGAGGAGGGCGATCCCGACGGCGGGGTACCGCCGGGAACCGCCTTCGAGGACATCCCCGACGACTGGTTCTGCCCGGTCTGCGGGGCTCGCAAGTCCGACTTCGAGCCGTACGAGGAATAGGCCGCCCGCGCCGTTTCATCACAACCGGTATCGACTTAGGCGAGGGCGCGCCGATAGGCGCGACCCGTTTTATGCCGCCTCGAGCAGGGCGGCGTCGAGTCGGCCGCGGGCTCCTGAATCCAGCTCCGCGACCGGGTAGGCGGCGCGGACCGACTCCGCGATCACGTCCACCAGTCGACGCAGGTCCTGCTTGGAGATCGCCAGTGGAGGCATCAGGACGACCACGTCGCCGAGCGGCCGGACGATCACCCCGCGCTTCCGTGCCTCGATCACGACCCGGTGCCCAAGCCGGAGTTCGGGGTCGTGCTCGCCCAGGTCGATCCCAACCATCAAACCCCGCTGGCGCACCTCTTGCACCTCCTCCATCTTCTCCACCTCACTCAGCCACTCCGAGAGCAGCCGGATCTTCGGCTGGAGGCGAACCAGGGTTCGCTCACGGCGGAAGACCTCGAGCGACGCGAGCGCCGCCGCGCAGGCGAGCGGATTGCCCGTGTAGGTGTGTCCGTGAAAAAAGGTCTTGAACTCTGAGTGGGAGCCGAGGAAGGCCTCGTAGATCCGCTCGGTGGCCAGGGTCGCGGCGAGCGGCATGTAGCCGCCGGTGAGGCCCTTGGCGAGGCAGAGGAGATCCGGGCTGACCCCCTCCTGCTCGCACGCGAACATCGTGCCCGTACGACCGAAGCCGGTGGCGACCTCGTCGCAGATCAGGAGGACTCCGTGACGGTCGCAGATCCTCCGAAGCGCCCGCAGATAGCCGGGAGGGTGGGTGACCATCCCCGCGGCGCCCTGGACGAGCGGCTCGACGACCACGGCGGCGATCTCCTCCTCGCGCATCGCGACGAGGCGGGCGATCGCGTCGATGTCCCCCGAGGGCGCGCGGTGGGCCTCGAACAGCAGCGGCCCGAAGGCGGAGTGGAAGAGCTCCATCCCGCCGACCGAGACGGACCCGATCGTGTCGCCGTGGTATGCGCCCTCGAGGCAGACGAACGAGGTCCTCCGGACGTGCTGGCCGCCACGGTGCTGCCAGTACTGGAACGCCATCTTCAGCGCGACCTCGACCGCGGTTGAGCCCGAATCCGAGTAGAAGACGCGGCTCAGTCCGGGCGGCGCGATGTCGACGAGCCGCGCGGCGAGCGCGGACGCGCCATGGTGGGAGAGGCCGAGCATCGTCGAGTGCGCGACCCGGTCGAGCTGGTCGCGAACGGCCTGGTCGATCTCCGGATGCCTGTGGCCGTGGACGTTGCACCACAGCGAGGAGACCCCGTCGAGGTAGCGGCGGCCGTCGGCGTCGATCAGCTCGGTCCCCTCCGCCCGCTCGATCACCAGCGGCTCCTCCTCGACCCAGTCACGCTGCTGCGTGAACGGGTGCCAGAGATGATCGTGATCGAGCTCGGCAGCGCTATGCATTCGCCACGACCCAACATATGGTCGCCGCCGGATG
>DASUYK010000042.1:0-17818 GCA_036377415.1 Solirubrobacterales bacterium | reverse complement strand
GCGGCCGCCGAGGTCGGAGCGGCCGCCGTGATCGTCCACGCCGGCCATGCGGAGGACGACGTCGCCGAGGGGGTCGGCCGCTGGATCCGCACCCTCGAGATGCTCTCATCGGAGGTCCCGTTGCTGGTCGAGAACACCGCCGGCGGCGAGAACGCCGTGGGGCGCCGCTTCGATGACCTCGCCCGGCTCTGGGACGGGATCGCCGGGACGGAGACCGCGTTCGAGCTCGGGTTCTGCTTCGACACCTGCCACGCCCACGCGGCCGGCGAGGAGCTCTCGGACGCGGTCGAGCGCGTGCTCGCGATCGTCGGGCGGATCGACCTCCTCCACGCGAACGACTCGCGCGACCCGCCCGGCACGGGCGCCGATCGCCACGCCAACTTGGGCATGGGGCAGATCGGGCCCGAGGTCCTCCGGGAGATGATCATGGCCGCCGGGCCGCCGGTGGTCGTCGAGACCCCAGGCGGGACCCGCGAGATGCGCGCCGACCTCGAGTTCGTCCGTGCGGCGCTCGCCTAGCCCGCTCGGCGCGGCGGGGCCATGGGTCGGGTGGTGGACCCTGATCGCCCGGAGAGTTCGGTCCGGGTCCGCCTCTACTTTCAGAGACCGAATGGCCGAGACCCTCTTCAAGAACGGGAACGGAGCATCCCCTGCACAGCGCGAGCTGCGCGAGCTCTCCGACGGTGACGAGGTCTCGGGGGCGTTCGTGGTTCGCGAGCGCGAGCGCCGCCAGAAGCGAAACGGCGAGGACTTCCTCCGCGTCGTCCTCGCCGACAGGAGCGGCACCGTGCCGGCCGTCGCCTGGGACGGGGTCGCCGAGTGCTTCGAGATCTGCGCGCCGGGCTCGATCGTGATCGTCACCGGGAGCTTCTCGATCCACTCTCAGTTCGGCAAGCAGATCAAGCTGACCGCCGTTCGTCCGGCAGGCCCGGGCGAGTACGACGCGGACCAGCTCAGGGAGGGCCCGTCTCGCTCGGTCGAGCTGCTCGAAGCCGACCTGCGCCAGCTGATCGATACGGTCCAGAACGGCTCGCTGCAGGAGCTCCTCGAGCGGTTCTTCGGAGCCGGGACGGCGAGCTGGGCCCGCTTCCGCGAGGCTCCCGCGGCGAAGCACTACCACCAGGCCTACCCGGGCGGCCTGCTCGAGCACACGCTCTCGGTCGCCCAGGCGGTGAGCGCCGCGGCCAACTTCTTCCCCGGCATCGACCGCGAGATCTCGGTGACGGGCGCGCTGCTCCACGACATCGGCAAGACCGAGGCCTACAACGACGATCCGCTCGCAATCGAGCTGACCGACGCCGGCCGGCTCGAGGGCGAGATCCCGCGCGGCTACTACAAGGTCCGTCGCGAGATCGAGACCCTCGACGGCTTCGACCCCGATCTCGCCCAGGCGATTCTCCACATCATCCTCTCCCACCACGGGCAGCTCGAGCACGGCTCGCCGGTCGTGCCCGCCACGCGCGAGGCGACCCTGGTGCACGCGATCGACAACCTCGGCGGGAAGCTCGGCAGCTTCGACCGGCTGGAGCGCGAGCTGGCCGACGGGGAGAGCTGGTCGCGCTTCGACCGGGGAATCGACGCCTCGGCGTTCTTCGGTTCGCGCGCGGCCTAACTGTGCCAGGCCGTCCGCTGTCCCGAAACTAGATCGACTTCTCGCTCTCGCCGCCCTTCGCCGTGTCGGGCTTCTTGCCACCGACACAAGTGTCGTTGCCCCCCTGCCCCTTGAGCTTGTCCTTGCCGGGGCCGCCATAGCCGCTCGGGTTCAGGTCCGCAAATTGCGCAGATGATTTTCGAATCCGCAATTGCCGCGGATGGGCTGTGAAAGGCCGCCTCTATGCTGGGCTCATGGCGAAGGACACCGAGAAGCTGATCCGCCAGCTCTCGCTGATCTCCTACCTGATGGCCCAGGGCAGGCCGACCTCGGCGATCGAGATCAAGCGCGAGGTGGAGGGATACAGCGACATGAACGACGACGCCTTCGCGCGCCGGTTCTACGCCGATCGCGCGGAGCTGGAGAGCCTCGGGATCACGCTCCAGGTCGAGAAGCCCGGCGAGAGCCTTCAGGGATACGAGTCCGAGCTCTACTCGCTTCCGCCCGAGAACTACTACCTGCCCGAGATCCGCTTCGGCGACGACGAGCTCGCGGCGCTCCAGACGGCGCTTCACCTGCTGGACGGGGAGTTTGCGTATGCCGAGCCGCTTCGCCTCGCGCTCCAGCAGGTCTCGTGGGGGCGGCCGAGCCCCCTCACCGCTCCCGAGCAGTCCTCGGTGGAGGTGCGGATGACGGCCAAGGCCGACGGCGCCGAGGTCTCCCAACGGCTCTCGAAGATCGAGACCGCGATCTCGCGCCGGAAGACGATCGAGTTCACCTACTACACGATCGAGCGGGACTCGGAGGAGAAGCGGAAGGTGGACCCCTACCACCTGGTCTACCGCGGCGGGCAGTTCTATTTGATCGGTCACTCCCACGAGCGGGACGCCGTACGGGTCTTTCGGCTCTCCCGGATCCGCGGCAAGGTCTCGTACGCGTCGAAGGCCGAACACGACTTCTCTCCGCCCGAGGACTTCGATCGCCGCGACTACGCGCGCCGGGCGGAGTGGCAGCTCGGCGAGATCCAGGGGACCGCGAAGATCTTCCTGCGCGACCGGATTGCGTGGCTCGTGGAGCGCGACTTCGGCGCCTACGGCGAGTTCCGAAACCCCGGTCGCGGCGACGGCTCGCCCGGCAAGGGCCGGATCTTCGAGACCGAGTACGCGTCGAGCCGCCAGATGGTCGCCTGGGTCCTCCACTGGCGCCAGAACGCGATGGTCCTCGATCCGCCCGAGCTAGCGGAGGAGGTGTCGGAGCGGCTGGAGCAGCTCGCCGGGCGCCACAGCGCCGACTTCGAGCCGGCGGAGTCGGTCAGGACCGTTCCGCCGGCGTCCCGCAGCACACGCTCCAACGGCCGTTCGGAGTCCTCGATCCGGCCGGAGCGCTTCGCCCGGCTGGTGACGCTCGCCGGGATGCTGATCGACTCGGCGAAGGGCGAGAGCCGGCTCCCCGTCGCCGACGTCAAGGACCGCCTCCACGTCAGCGACGAGGAGCTCCGCGACGACATCGACCTGCTCAACGTCGTCAACTTCGGCGGCGGCACCTACGTCCTCTACGCGGAGCTCCAGGGCGACGAGATCGAGGTGGATGCGGAGCCATACGGGGACAACTTCGCCCGCCCCGCCCGCCTCCTCCCGCTCGAGGCGAAGGCGCTGGTCGCGGCGATCGACCTGTTCGGGGACCATCTCCCCCAGAGCGGCCTCGTCAGCGCCCGGAAGAAGATCGTCAAGGCGCTCGGCCACGACCCCTCCCAGGAGGGGCTCGAGATCGCCGCATCCGGCGGCGACGACTCCGACGTCGCCCGCAAGGTGAACCAGGCGATCGAGGCGCGGCGTGTCCTCGCGATCCACTACTACAAGGAGAACGAGGACGAGTTCACCAGGCGCGAGATCGAGCCCTACCAGCTCGCGAACGGGCCCGAGGGCTGGTACGTCGCCTCCTATGACCGCCGCCGGGAGGACATCCGCCACTTCCGCCTCGACCGGATCAAGGAGGCGGAGGTCTCCAAGGAGAGCTTCGAGCCCCGGCCCGAGGTCGAGGAGATCGCCGCGATCGAGGGAGCGTGGTTGTCGGGCGAGCAGGTTCCCGCCGCCGACGTGGCGCGCGTCTGGGTCTCGCCGGAGCGGGCGCGCTGGGCGCGCGAGGAGCACACCGTGACCGAGGAGCTCGCCGACGGTGCCGTGGTGATCGAGGTGCCCTACGGCAGCACCGACTGGCTGCTCCGCGAGATCCTGAAGGGCGCCGGCGAGTTCGTGGTGCTCGAACCGGAGTCCGCCCGCGAGGCGATCGCGCGCGAGCTTCAGGTCGATGCGGGCGCCACCGCCGTCAAGGCCGCCTAGCTGCCACCAGCCGCGCGCGGAGCGGCGACATAATCGACGGCGGTGGACACCGCTCAGGAACTCGCACGCGGGCGTGAGTCGTATGCCCGTCAGGCGTGGAACGAAGCCCATGAAGCGCTCGAGACCGTCGACCGGACCGCCCCACTCGGCGCGTCCGATCTGGAATTGCTCGCGACCTCGGCCTACATGCTCGGACGTGAGACGGAATATCGGGAGCTGCTCGAGCGCGCCTACAACCTCCATCTCGAGTCCGGGGAGCCGCTGCCGGCCGCTCGCTGCGCCGTTTGGATCGCTGTGAAGCTCGCGTCGCGGGGCGAGCTCGGACAGGCGGGCGGGTGGCTTGGCCGCGCCGAGCGGCTGCTCGAGCGGGAGAACGAGGACTGCGTCGAGCGCGGCTACGCCCTCATTCCCCGGATCTTCGAGCGGGAGGCCGAGGGCGATCTCGACGGCGCGGCGGCGATCTCAGCTGAGGCGGCCGCGATCGGGGAGCGCTTCGGCGATCCCGACCTCTTCTCCCTCGCGACCTACGCGCAGGGCAGCGCCCTTGTCGATCTCGGAAGGTTGCGGGAGGGTCTGGCGCTTCTCGACCTGGCGATGGTGGCGGTGACCGCCGGGGAGGTGTCCCCGGTCAGCTCGGGGATCGTCTACTGCGGCGTCATCCTGGCCTGCGAGGCGGCGCACGACTTTCGCCGTGCCCGGGAGTGGACGAGCGCCCTGACCCGGTGGTGCGAGGGCCAGCCCGAGCTGGTCGCCTTCACGGGCCGCTGCCAGGTCCATCGCGCCCAGATACTGCGGATGGACGGCTCCTGGCAGGAGGCAATCGATGAGGCTCGGCGGGCGGCCGAGCGCAGCCTGAGGGGAGAGAACCCGGCCGCGGCTGGCGACGCCCACTATCAGCGCGGCGAGGTCCACCGGCTGCGTGGCGAGCATCCGGCGGCGGAAGAGGCGTACCGAGAGGCGAGCATCCAGGGCTGCGAGCCGCAACCGGGTCTTGCCCTGCTGCGGCTGGCGCAGGGGGATGGCAGGGCAGCTGAGGCCGCCATCCGCAGGGTGCACTCCGAGGCCGCGGATTCCGGAAAGCGCGCGCGTCTGCTCCCCGCCTACGTCGAGATCATCGCGGCGACCGGGAACATCGAGGCGGCGAGGCAGGGCTGCGAGGAGCTCGACTCGATCGCGGCCGGCGAGGAGGAGCCCGGTGCGCTCGCCGCGATGGCCACGCAGGCGAGGGGCCTGGTCGAGCTAGCCGCGGGAAATCCTCGGGAGTCGCTTGCCGCGCTGCGCCGGGCTAGTGAGCTCTGGCGGGGGCTCAAGGCTCCGTATGAGAGCGCCCGCACGCGGGAGCTGATCGGCCTTGCCTGCCGCGACCTCGGGGACGAGGAGGGCGCGCGGCTGGAGCTCGAGGCAGCACGGGAGACCTACGTCCGCCTGGGAGCGGCCACCGACCTCGCCCGGGTCGACGGGCCCGGTGGCCTCGGCGGCACCGACGATTCAGGGGGACTGACCAAGCGCGAGCTCGAAGTGCTTCGCCTGCTCTCCGCCGGGGAGACCAACAGGCAGATTGCCGAGAGCCTCGTCCTGAGCGTCAGGACGGTCGACCGTCACGTGAGCAACATCTACGCCAAGCTCGGCGTCTCCTCGCGGGCAGCGGCGACCGGCTACGCGCACGCCCACGGGCTCGTCTGAGCCCGGCTGGGTGAGATCACCCATCTTCGCTCGCCCCGGAAGTTGGGTGGTTCAGCCGATGCCGTTCTCGCGATCAGCGCGCAATATCGCGTCCACCGCCGAACGCGACCAAGGAGAGGGGAATGGAACCGGAGCGCAGAGTGATCGTCATCGGGGCAGGGCCCGCGGGAATTGCCTCCGCCCTCGCCCTCAAGGACGCGGGGTTGACCCCCGTCGTGCTCGATCAGGCCGACCGGGTCGCCTCCTCTTGGCGCTCGCGCTACGACGGCCTTCGGCTCAACACCTGGCGCCGCTTCTCGCACCTGCCCGGCCGGCCCTTCCCGAAGGGAACCCCGACCTTCCCCAGCCGCGATCAGGTGGTCGAGCACATCGGGCGCCACGCCGGCGAGGACGGGATCGAGCTTCGCCTGGGCACGCGCGTCGAGCGGATCGAGCGCGCCGGCGGGGTCTGGGAGGTTCACACGAGCGCCGGGGTGCTCAGATCCCCTCAGCTGATCATCGCCACGGGGCTGGACCAGACCCCCTTCGTCCCCGATTGGCCGGGCCGCGACGAGTTCGGGGGCGAGCTTCTGCACTCGTCCGCGTACCGGAACCCCGGGCCGTTCGAGGGAAAGAGGGTGCTGGTAGTCGGCCCCGGCTGCTCGGGAATGGAGATCGCCAACGAGCTGGTGGATGGCGGCGCGGCCAAGGTCTGGCTTGCGGTCCGCACCCCGCCCAACATCATGCTGCGGCAGGGCCCCGGACCGGTGCCGGGAGATCTGATCGCGAGCTTCCTCTGGCACCTACCGACCCGGGTGGCGGACCGGATTGCGCGCTTCGCCAGCCACATGGACGTCGGGGACCTGACCGAGTACGGGCTGCCGCGCGCCGAGAACGGCGTGTTCCACGACGTGCGGGCCCGCGGCCGGGTGCCAGCGATCGTCGACGCCGGGGTGATAGACGCGATCAAGGAGGGAAGGATCGAGGTGGTGTCGGCAGTCGAGTCGCTCGATGCCGGCGGGGTGGAGCTCGCCGACGGGATGCGAATCGAGCCCCAGTCGGTGATCTGTGCGACGGGCTACGTCCGTGCGCTCGAGCCGCTGGTGGGGCATCTCGGGGTCCTCGGCGAGCGCGGGATGCCAAAGGCGATCGGGGCGCGCCCCGCCGCCGAGGGCCTGCGCTTCATCGGCTTCCTGCCGCGTCCCGGCGGCCTCGGCTACATGGGCAAGGAGGCGAGGCGCGCAACGCGGGCGATCGCGCGTGAGCTGCACGGAGTGCGGGCGGTCGAGCCCCCCGACTCACGAATCCCCGTCGCCGAGCGATGAATCTCGCGGCGGATCGCCGTCCTAACTGATGACAACGACGAGGAGAACGACGATGGCCACCCAGACCAAGAATCCGGCGCCCGCGCTCGGCGGCTGGCTCGACGAGACCCTGATCGCGGCCTCGCCGTCGAGCCTCGAGGACCTGGAGGAGATCGTCACCGCAGTCGGGCAGTCGCCGTGGCTGTGGGGCCACGCGGTCAGCTTCGATCTGGAGCGCCGCAGTCACCGGGTCCTCTACAAGACCCCCAACCTCGAGATCGCCCTGTTCGGCTGGGCGGCCGGCCAGGACACGGTCTTCCACGATCACGGCGGGGCCTCGGGCGCGGCGTTCGTCTGCAGCGGGCTGCTGATCGAGGACACGATCGAGGCGGAGGATGGGCACGTCGTCGCCGAGCGCACCCACACCCGGCGGGCCGAGTCGGCGTTCAGCTTCGGGCCCGACTACATCCACCGGGTCAGGCACGACCCCGACCACGGCGTGGCACTCTCAATCCACGCCTACACGCCGTCGGTCTCGGAGTCCACCGACTACGAGCTCCTTCCCGACGGAACGCTGCGAGCGCTCGAGCCGGACCGGGATCTTCAGCCGGCGTAGCTCCCGCGTTCAGCCGGCGTGCCGTCGGGCCCGAGACCCTTGCTGTATGCGCTCACGCCGAGGCTTCGGAGTATCGCAGCGACCCGGGGGTGGTCAGAAGCTCGCCGGTCTCAAGCAGCGTCTTCAGGCCCGAGAGGATCATCGGCCAGCCGCCGTAGAGCTCGCCATTCGCACCCTTGTTGAGCTGATCGTGGACCACAGTCAGCCGGCAGGAGTCGTCGCCAACCGGCTCTATCTCCCAGGTGACCCGCGAAGCGCCCTCCGCCCTGACCTCCTCGCTCCACAGGGCGGTGAAGCTCTGAACCAACCGGCGAGGCGGGTCGACCTCGATGTTCTCGCCCTCGGCGATCTCGATCACGCCGGGGACAGAGGCCTTGTAGGTCGAGCCGGGGGTCCACTCGGACTCGGTGCCGACCCCGAAGCTGTACTTGGCCCTCATCTCCCTGTCGGTGATCGCCTCCCAGAGGCGCTCCGGCGTCGTCTTGATGTAGACCTCGAACACGGCCGCGGTGTCATCGGGATGCAGTGTGACTCCGGCCTCGGGAAACTTCTCCATGAGCGTCTTCCTCCTCGAGCTCTCGTTTGATGCCGCTGAGCGTCGCCGCCAGCGGCTCGGCGTACTTGCTCACCCAGCGGTCGTGGATGAGCCGGATCGGGACCGGGTTCAGGAAGTGGAGCTTCTCCCGGCCGCGCCTTCGACTGACGACCAGGTTCGCCTCCTCGAGCACC
Organism: Solirubrobacterales bacterium; assembly: GCA_036377415.1. Taxonomy (GTDB): domain Bacteria; phylum Actinomycetota; class Thermoleophilia; order Solirubrobacterales; family 70-9; genus DASUPK01. Next base: position 9,577 of record DASUYK010000042.1, on the reverse strand, counting down.
CCCAGGTGCTTCATCACGCCGAAGCGCGACATCGGCAGGCGGCGCTCCAGCTCGCTCAACGTCTGGCCGTCCTCGCGGAAGAGCTCATCGAGGAGCTTCCGGCGGGTCGGCGCAGCGAGCGCCCTGAACACGACATCCTCATCCATGCGACCAAAGTATATGTGACATTTTGGTCACATGTCAAGCCAGGCAGAATGACCCAATGGCCGAGCGCCCCGATGTCGAGCGGCTGACCGCCCCCAACCCCGGGCCGATGACCCTTGCCGGGACCAACACCTACGTGGTCGGGCGGGACCCGGCGGTCGTGATCGACCCGGGTCCGAAGGACGCCGGCCACATCGAGGCGATTCGGGAGGTGACCGAGGCGCGGGGCGGAATCGGCGCCGTCCTCCTCACCCACGGACACAGCGACCACCGCGGAGCGGCCGGCGCGCTCGGGGTCGCGCCGGAGAGGCCGGGTGACGGTGAGACGGTCGCGGGGCTGCGAGCCCTCGCGACGCCGGGCCACGCGGAGGACCACCTCTGCTTCGTTTTGGACCGCGTCTGCTTCACCGGAGACCTGGTCCTCGGCGAGGGCTCGAGCATCGTCCCCACCCGCGAGCTCGGGGGGTCGCTCCGCGACTACATGCGCTCGCTGCGGCGCCTCGCTGAGCTCGCGCTCGAGCTGATCTACCCGGGCCACGGACCGGTGGTCGAGAACCCCCCGGCGAAGCTCGCGGAGTACATCGCCCATCGCGAGGAGCGCCACCGGCGCCTCGAGTCGGCGCTCGAGCGGGGGGAGCGCTCGCGGGCCGCCCTGGTCGCCGAGGTCTGGGACGACGTCCCGGACCAGCTCCGCGGAGCCGCCGCGGTGGCGATGCAGGCCCATCTGGAGATGCTCGAGGATGACGGCAGGCTGCCCGGCGACCTCCGCGACTGACCCGAGACCCGCCTCCCTGGTATGAAGGACCGATGGAGATCGATCCCGGCCGACTCCTGAAGGGCGGCGCCAAGGGCCTGGGAATCGCCACGGCGCTACTCGGAGCGACCGCTGCAGGGCTCTGGTGGCAGCTATTCCGCCGGCCCCTCCCTCGGACGAAGGGCGAGCTCCGGATCACCGGGATCGAAGGCTCGATCGAGATCGCCCGCGACCGTTGGGGAATGCCGACGGTCCGCGCAAAGAGCGCTGCCGACCTCTGGTTCGGCCAGGGGTTCTGTCACGGGCAGGACCGGCTCTGGCAGTGTGAGGTGAACCGGCGGATCTGCTCGGGCCGGGTCGCGGAGATCGCGGGCGAGGCCGGTCTCCCGGTGGACCGGCTGATGCGAACGCTCGGCCTCCGCCGCGTCGCCCTGCGCGAGGAGTCGGAGCTGGATCCCGACCTGCTGTCTCTGCTGGACGCCTACTGCGCCGGACTGAACGAAGCCTCTCGCGCGGCAGCCGCGCCCCCGGCCGAGTTCCAGCTGCTCCGGCTCGAATTCGAGCCGTGGCGGCCGGCCGACATGCTCGCCGGAGGCAAGCTCCTCTCCTTCGGGCTGTCCACCAACTGGGAGCGTGAGCTCCTCCGGGCGGATCTGGTCCGCGAGCTGGGCGAGGAACGCGCGGTGAAGATCGATCCGACCTATCCGCGGGGGAATCCCGTCGCGCTGACCCCCGGCCACGGCTTCGACGGCGACGGCCTTGGACTCGCCGAGCAGATCGGCCGGGTCCGTGAGCAGATCGGACTCGCGGCGGCCGCGAGCGGCTCGAACAACTGGGCGGTCAGCCCGAAGCGCTCCGCGACCGGCGGCGCCCTGCTCGCCGGGGATCCTCACCTGCCCAGCGGGATGCCCGGCGTCTGGTACGAGATCGCGCTCGAGCTCGGCGGGCGGACCTGCCGCGGCGCCTCGATCCCGGGGCTGCCGGGGATCACGCTCGGGCAGAACGACGACGTCGCCTGGGCGTTCACGAACGTGATGGCTGACGTCGAGGACCTCTTCGTCGAGCGGATCGAAGGCGATCGCTACGAGTTCGAGGGAGAGCAGCGGGCCCTGGAGGTGATCGAGGACCTGATCACCGTCCGCGGGCGCGAGGGCGCCATGCGGCACGAGATCCGCCTCACCCATCACGGGCCGATCGTCAACGATCCGCTCGGGGCGGACGACGCTCAGCCGCTCGCGCTCCGCTGGGCGGCGCTCGATCACCCCTCGATCTCGCACGCCCACCTCGGCGTCTTCGAGCCGCGCAGCGGCCCCGAGCTGGTCGAGCTGCTCGCTGCGGCGACCATGCCCGTCTCCAACCTCGTCTGGGCCGACCGGCACGGATCGATCGGCTACAAGATGATCGGAAGGATCCCAAAGCGAATGGGGGACTGCCCCGACCTCCCGAAGCCGGGCTGGACCGGAGAGTTCGAGTGGGACGGATGGGTTGCGCCGGAGGAGCTTCCCGAGCTGGTCGATCCGGACGAGGGGTTCATCGTCACCGCGAACAACCGGATCGTCGATGACAGCTACCCGCACCACATCACGAGCGAATGGCTCGACGGCTACCGCGCGGCGCGGATCGAGCAGCTCCTGAATGAGACCGAGGAGCACGACCTGGACGGCTTTCGCCGGATGCAGACCGACCTGTACTCGATCCCCGGGGACGAGGTCGTCCACCGGCTCGCCCGGCTCGCACCGACCAGCCAGCGGGAGATCCGTGCGATCGAGCGGCTGAAGAGCTGGGACCGGACGCTGTCCCCCGAGACCGTCGCGGGGACGATCTACCAGGCGTTCCTGCTCCGCCTCGCGCGTGAGTTCACCCGGGCCGCGATCGGCGACCGCGACCTGGCCGAACGCTATCTCGACCGCGCCGACAACGGGTTCATCGCCCACGTCACCTCCCCGTGGCGCTGGCAGGCGCACCTGCTCGCGCTCTGGGAGGAGGGCGACGAGGGGCTGATCGGCGGCCCCTGGGACGAGCTCGCGCTCGAGGCCCTTCGCGGCGCCCTCGACGACCTCGAGGGGCGGTTCGGACCCGACCTCGAGCACTGGCGGTGGGGGGAGGTCCACCAGCTTCACTTCCCCCATGCGCTGGGCGGCGGCCACCCGGTCGCCGAGCTGATCTTCAACCGGACGCTCCATCCCGGCGGCGCCCAGGAGACCGTCGCGCAGGTCGCCTACAACCCGACCGATCCCTACCACGCGATCTGGGCGCCGAGCTGGCGGCTGGTCGCCGACGCCCGCAACCCCGACCGCTCGGGCTGGCAGGCGTTCACGGGCCAGTCCGGGCACGCCTGGAGCCGGCACTACGACGACCTCCAGCCGCACTGGGCGGCCGGCGAGCTGCAGCCGATCGCCGGCGAGGGCCCGTGGGACACGCTGACCCTCCGGGCGGAAGGAACGACACCCTGATGCCGTCACGCCGCGACCAGATCAAGCTGACCGACGAGGAGCAGCGCGAGCTGCTCGAATCCGAGCGAATCGTCGTCGTCACATCGAACGGCCCACGCGGCTGGCCGCACGCGATGCCCCTCTGGTTCATCGTCCGCGACGGCGACGTCTGGATCTGGACCTACGGAAAGTCGCAGAAGGTGAAGAACCTCGAGCGCGACCCGCGCGCCACCCTGCTGATCGAGACCGGGTTCGAGTACAGCGAGCTCCGCGGGGTCCAGATCGAGGCGGAGGCGGAGCTGGTCCGGGACCCCGAGAGGATCGTCGAGTTCGCGAAGGAGCTCACCATCCGCTACACGGAGGGGATCGACTCGGTGGAGGGCGACGCCGCCGCGGGGCTCCACGCCCAGGCCCCGAAGAGGGTCGCGATTCGATTCCACCCGAAGCGCGTCGCCAGCTGGGATCACCGGAAGCTGGGCGGGACCTACTAGAAACTGGGCAGTATCTTGCAACTCCCCCAATCTGCGGGAGGAATTCGCAAGAACTGTCAGAATCCGGCCCTCTCGTGGAGCGGACATTCTTCAAGGGGATGCGAAGGATCGCACTCACGGCGGCACTGGTCGCGGGATCGCTGATCGGCGCGGGGACGGCGCAGGCCGGGGTCCTCACCAGCGCGAACGGGACGATCTCCTACATCGCCAACCAGGGGGAGCGGAACGACGTGCTGGTCAGCACCGGCGTGATCCTCGGGACCATTCCGGTCTACACGTTCAAGGACCTCGACTCCAACCCGGTCAGCATCGCCGGCGGGACGTGTGAGCTGATCAACGCGGTCGGAATGTGCCGGACGGACGGCGTCGGCAGCATCATCCTCGACGTCCGCGACGGCGACGATACGGCGCAGATCGCCACCGCCGGCACCGGAGGCCAGCCGCCGCCCACGATTCTGTCGACCCTGATCGGCGGGGACGGCGTCGACACGCTGATGGGCGGATTCGGCCCCGACATCCTCAAGGGCAACAACGGCCGGGACTCCCTCCGCGGGCGCCAGGGACTCGACGTCTACAAGGGAGGGCGGGGCAACGACACGCTGCAGACGCTCGACGGCCTGCGCGACACCTTCATCTCCTGCGGCGAGGGCACCCGCGACCTGCTGCGCGCGGACAAGCTCGATCCGAGGCCGAGGCGCTGCGAGCTCGGCGGCAGAAAGCCGTCGAAACGCTTCTAGCTGCGCTGCTCCGCCGCGCGCTTTAGCCTCCCGCGGATGGAAGAGCTCAAGGGGCTGATCCTCTCCGGAGGCGCAGGAACACGCCTGCGGCCGATCACCCACACCTCGGCGAAGCAACTGGTCCCCGTGGCCAACAAGCCCGTGCTCTTCTACGGGATCGAGGCGCTGGTCGAGGCTGGGATCACCGAGATCGGGGTGATCATCGCCCCGGAGACCGGCGAGGAGATCAGGCAGGCGGCCGGGGATGGCTCCGCGTTCGGAGCCTCGATCACCTACATCGAGCAGTCGGCCCCCCTCGGGCTCGCCCACGCCCTTCTCACCGCCGAGGACTACCTGGGGCAGAGCCCGTTCGTCATGTACCTGGGGGACAACCTGCTCCGGGATGGAATCGTCGACCTGGTCGAGGAATTCCGCCGCTCCGGACCTGATGCCCTGATCCTCCTCACCCACGTCGACGACCCGAGCTCCTACGGCGTCGCCGAGCTGAACGGGGATCGCGTCGTCCGGCTGGTCGAGAAGCCGAAGGATCCCCCGAGCGACCTCGCCCTGGTCGGGGTCTACATGTTCGCGCCCTCGATCTTCAAGGCGGCGCATTCGATCGAGCCGTCGGCACGGGGCGAGCTCGAGATCACCGACGCGATCGACACCCTGATCGACTCGGACGGGCGGGTGGAGCCCCACATCGTCCGCGGCTGGTGGAAGGACACCGGCAAGCTCGAGGACATGCTCGAGGCGAACCGGCTGGTGCTCGAGGACATCGAGCGGCGGATCGACGGGGAGCTCGATCCGGACTCGCGGGTCGAGGGCCGGGTCGTGATCGAGAGGGGCGCGAAGCTCGAGCGGACGGTGGTCCGGGGCCCGGCGGTGATCGGTGCCGGAGCGCGGATCTCGGACTCCTACATCGGCCCGTACACGGCGATCGACGCCGACGTCGTGATCACCGGCTCGGAGGTCGAGCATTCGATCGTCCTCGCCGGATCCAGCATCCGGGACCTCCACGCCCGGATGGAGGCGAGCCTGCTCGGCAAGAACGTCAGCCTGAGCCGGAGCGAGGGAATGCCGAAGACCCTCCGCTTCCTGGTCGGCGACAACGCGGACATCTCGATCCCATGAAGGTCCTCGTCACCGGCGCGGAGGGAATGCTCGGCCACGATGTCGTCCGCGTCGCCGAGGACATCCGCCATCAAGTGGTTGCGGTCGGCCACGACGACCTCGACGTGACCGACCCGGCCCGGGTCGATCGGCTGATCACCCGCGAGCGACCCGGAGCGGTGATCAACTGCGCCGGCTGGACCAATGTCGACGGCGCCGAGGAGTTCGAGCGTGAGGCGTCGGTCGTCAACGCCCAGGGGGCGGGGTTCGTGGCGGACGCCGCCAACAAGGTGGACGCCAAGGTCGTCTACGTCTCGACGGATTACGTCTTCGACGGCACCGACGGGCCCTACGGGGAGTCCGACGACGCCAACCCGATCAACGCCTACGGCCGGACGAAGCTCGCCGGCGAGCGCGCCACCGCCCTGGTCAACGCCCGCAGCTTCATCGTCCGCAGCTCATGGCTGTTCGGGCCCCACGGAGGGAACTTCGTCGAGACGATGCTGCGGCTCGGGCAGGACGGCGGCCCGGTCGTCGTCGTCCACGACCAGGTCGGCTGCCCCACCTACACGGGGCATCTGGCCGTCGGCCTGCTCCGCCTGATCGACACCGCTGCGTACGGGATCCATCACATGTCCGGAGAGGGAAGCTGCTCCTGGTACGAGTTCGCGCTCGAGATCTTCCGCCAGGCGGAGGTGGTGACCCGGGTGATGGCGAGCACCAGCGACATGATGGAGCGGCCCGCGAAGCGGCCGGCGAACTCGGTCCTGATCAGCCGCCGTTCCGCGCCGATCGAGCTGCCGCCGTGGCAGCGCGGGCTCTCCGACTACCTGGCGAGGCGCGGCCACGACGAGGAGGAGGGGCCAAGGAAGCGCTCGAGCGCTTCGAGGCGACAGCCGATGCTCGACTGGACGAAACGCGAGCGCGAGGAGCGGGCCGCCGAGGGCGAGGAGATCACCGGCGAGCACGAGATTCAGTCCGACGAGGGGCAGGACGCGGCATGAGGCTCCTGGTCGCCGGCGGAGCCGGTTTCATCGGCTCGAACTACGTCCGGCTCCGGCTCGAATCGAATCCGGGCGACACGATTCGGGTGCTCGACAAGCTCACCTACGCCGGACGCCGTGAGAATCTGGACGGGCTGCCGGAGGAACGATGCGAGCTGGTCGAGGCGGACATCGCGGACCGGGAAGCCGTGCGCACGTCGATCGAGGGCTGCGACGCGGTCGTCAACTTCGCCGCCGAATCGCACGTCGACCGCTCGATCGAGGCTCCCGGCGAGTTCATCACCACCGACGTCTACGGCACCTACGTCCTGCTGGAGGCGGCGCGGGACGCGGGCATCCGACACCTCCAGGTCTCCACCGACGAGGTCTACGGGGACTTCGAGGAGGGTTCGGCGACCGAGAGCTCCCCTCTCAACCCCTCCTCCCCCTACTCCGCGTCCAAGGCCGGCGGCGATCTGCTCGTCTCGGCGTTCTCCCGGACCTATGGCGCCGAGGCGCTGATCGTCCGCGCCTCGAACAACTACGGCCCGCGACAGCACCCCGAGAAGCTGATCCCACTCTGCATTCTCAACGCCCTCGCCGGCGATCCGCTGCCCGTCTACGGGGACGGCATGCAGGTCCGCAACTGGCTCTTCGTCGAGGACTGCTGCGCCGCGGTCGACGTCGTCCTCGCGAAGGGCGATCGGGGGAGCGTCTACAACGTCGGCGGACCGGACGAGCTCCCCAACATCGAGGTGGTGCGGCGGATCCTCGAGCTGACCGGCCGAGACGAGTCGCTGATCGAGTTCATCACCGACCGCCCGGGCCACGACCGCCGCTACTCGCTCGCCTCCGATCGGCTCACCGGGCTCGGCTGGCGAGCTGCGGTCCCGTTTGGGGAGGGGATCGGGCGGACCGTGAGCTGGTACCGGGAGAACGAGTGGTGGTGGGAGCCGATCCGCTCGGGCGAGTATCGCGAGTACTACGAGCGCCAGTACGGCACCAGCCTCGGATGAGCTTCCGCAGACTTCCGACGGAGATCGAGGGCGTCGTGTTGATCGAGCCCGACGTCCACGGGGACGAGCGCGGGTTCTTCGTCGAGACCTTCCGCGAGAGTGAGCTCGCCGAGCTCGGGATCGACGTCCACTTCGTCCAGGACAACCACAGCCGCTCGGCCGCCCGGGTCCTGCGAGGGATCCACCTACAGGCGGGACAGGCGAAGCTCGTTCGCTGCCCTCGCGGCCGGATCTTCGACGTCGCGGTCGACCTTCGTCCCGCCTCGGCCACCTACAGGCGCTGGGAGGGCCACGAGCTCGACGATGTCTCCCACCGCCAGCTCTTCATCCCCGAGGGCTTCGGCCACGGTTTCTGCGTGCTCAGCGACTCGGCCGACGTGCTCTACCGGGTCTCGAGCTACTACGACCCCGAGCTCGAGACCGGGATCGCCTGGGACGAACCCGAGATCGGCGTGAACTGGCCGATCTCGGACCCGGTCCTCTCCGATCGGGACCGGGACGCCCCCCGGCTGGCGGAGGTCGCATCCGGCCCGCGAGGTTGAGGCCGCCGCCTATTCCTCCGGAGCGAAGAGCTGAAAGAACGGCGCGAAGGTCCCGATCAGGCCGAGGGCGATCAGTACGCCGGAGACGATCGCGACTATGCGCAGGTCGGCGTTGCGATTGCGAAGCGCGAGTCCGAGGATCAGCCAGCTCCCCAGGAAGGCGGCGACCGCCCAGATCGTCTTGCCCGAGAGCGGTCCGACGTCCTCGGAGTAGGCAAGCGATTCGGCGAACTTCTCGCTGGCCTCGGCCCAGACCACCATGATCGCCAGCACCAGACTGCCGATCCCGGTCGCGAGCAGAACGGCCGCAACCGGGCCGGTCGGTCTGGCGACCTCCGCCGATCTCTGCGTCGGGGTCGCCATCCCTAGGTCACCGGCGCCTTCTTCGTGATCAGCGCGCCGAGGATGCCAGCGACCGCGGCGCAAGCGAATGCACCGATGAACAGGCCGAGGGCGATGCGCCGCGCGAGGGTATTGCGGATCAGGTCGTCCCGGTAGTAGACGACGATGAAGGCCGCCGCCGTCGCCAGCAACGGGGAGATCCAGGCGATGTGCTCCTTCCACTCCATCGCGAACTCGTGCCAGTCGGCCGTGTCGGGGTTGTCCAGGAGCAACGTACGCGGGCTGTCCGGGGTGTCCTCGCGGTACCAGGGATAGACGACCCAGGTCCCGATGATCACGGTCAGCCAGGTGAGAACCGCCATCACGATCGTCCCCAGCTCGAGCCTTCGCACGCGCTCTCGCACCCCCTCCGGAGTCAGAAGCTCCGGCCTCAGGCTGAAGAACCCGGCGAGGCCGCCGGTGAACGCGAGCAGGAACGCGCCCCCGAGGAAGAGCCCGTGAACCAACGCCCAGAACTCACGGTTGCTCAGGTCCATCCGTCTCCTTCCGCACCCAGGGTCCCGGAACCGTATTCCGTGTCGGCGTCCACTGTCAACGAACCACGGCAGCCACTCTCGTCGGACCGGTCGCGGCCGATCTGTAAGGTCAGTAGTTTGGCCATGAGTACGTCCGCGACCCAGAAGTCACCGCTGGAGCCCTTCTCCGAGCCGGTCAGGAGGTGGTTCCGGGCGTCGTTCGAGGCGCCGACGCCCGCCCAGGCGGCCGGCTGGCCCGCGATCGCCTCCGGCGCGCACACCCTTATCTGCGCCCCGACCGGATCGGGAAAGACCCTGGCGGCCTTCCTCTGGGGGATCGATGCCCTCGCGCGCGAGCCGGAGCGGCTCGGATCGGGGGTCCGAATCGTCTACGTCTCCCCGCTCAAGGCGCTCTCCTACGACATCGAGCGCAACCTGCGGGCCCCACTTCAGGGAATCGGCGCCCCGATCTCGGTCGCACTGCGGACAGGCGACACCCCGCAGTCGGAGCGGCGGGCGATGCGCCGCG
>DASUYK010000041.1:0-8410 GCA_036377415.1 Solirubrobacterales bacterium | reverse complement strand
TCCGTCTCCGAGATCGCCTTCCGCATCGCCTCGGTCTCCTTGTCCGCGTACATCAGGACCCGGCCGTCGACGTTCCGGGCGGCTCGTCCGATCGTCTGGATCAGGCTCGTCTCGCCGCGGAGGAACCCCTCCTTGTCGGCGTCGAGGATCGCGACCAGGGAGACCTCCGGAAGGTCGAGCCCCTCCCGGAGCAGGTTCACCCCGACGAGGACGTCGTACTCGCCGAGCCGGAGCTCCCGGATGATCTGGATCCGCTCCAGCGTGTCGATCTCGGAGTGCAGGTAGCGGACCCGAAAACCGTGCTCGAGCAGGTACTCGGTCAGATCCTCGGCCATCTTTTTCGTCAGCGTCGTCACCAGGACCCGCTCGTCGCGCTCCGCCCGCGCCCTGACCTCGTTCATCAGGTCGTCGATCTGGTTCTTGGTCTCGCGGACCTCGACCTCCGGGTCGACGATCCCGGTCGGCCGGACGATCTGCTCGACGATCCGCGAGGACTCCACCCGCTCCCAGGGGCCGGGCGTCGCCGAGACCAGGACCATCTGGTTGATTCGGTCGAGGAACTCGTCGAACTTGAGCGGCCGGTTGTCGACCGCGCTCGGCAGGCGGAAGCCGAAGTCCACCAGGGTGGACTTCCGCGAGTAGTCCCCCTCGTACATGCCGCCGAGCTGCGGGATCGTCTGGTGTGACTCGTCGATAAAGACGACGAAGTCGTCGGGGAAGTAGTCGATCAGGGTGTAGGGAGGGCTCCCCGGCGGGCGCCCGTCGAGGATCCGCGAATAGTTCTCGATCCCCGGGCAGAAGCCGAGCTCGCGGAGCATCTCCATGTCGTAGCGGGTGCGCTGCTGGAGGCGGTGGGCCTCGAGCTGCTTGCCGTGCTCCTCGAAGTAGGCGACCTGGTTGCGGAGCTCGCGGTCGATCTCGTCGACCGCCCGCTCCATCGTCTCCTCCTTGACCACGTAGTGGCTCGCCGGCCAGACCGAGACGTGGTCGATCACGTCGAGAATCTCGCCGGTCAGCGGATCGAAGTGCTGGATCCCTTCGATCTCGTCGCCGAAGAGCTGGATCCGGTACGCGGACTCCGCGTACGCCGGATAGATCTCCAGCACCTCCCCCCTCGCCCGGAACGCGCCGCGCGAGAGGTTCTGGTCGTTCCGCCGGTACTGCATCCCGACGAGCTTGCGGAAGACCTCGGTGCGGTCGATCCAGTCCCCGACCTTGAACAGCTGCATCTGCTCGCGGTAGAGGTCGGGCGAGCCGATCCCATAGATGCAGGAGACCGAGGCGACGATGATCACGTCCTTGCGGGCGAACAGCGATGCGGTCGCGGCGTGCCGAAGACGGTCGATCTCGTCGTTGATCGAGGAGTCCTTCTCGATGTAGAGGTCCTGCGCGGGGACGTAGGCCTCGGGCTGGTAGTAGTCGTAGTAGCTGACGAAGTACTCGACGGCGTTGTCGGGGAAGAACTCCCGGAACTCGTTGCAGAGCTGGGCCGCGAGCGTCTTGTTGTGGGCGATCACCAGGGTCGGGCGCTGCACCCGCTCGATCACCCCGGCCATCGTGAACGTCTTCCCGGTGCCGGTCGCCCCGAGCAGGGTCTGGAAGCGCTCCCTCGAGTCGAGCCCCTCGGCCAGCCCGTCGATCGCCTTCGGCTGGTCGGCGGTCGGCGTGTACGCGGGATTGAGCTTGAACTTCGCCACCGATCCAGCCTAGCGGGGAGCGTTGCGCCACTATGCGTGTTGCCGTTAGGCTGCCTTTCGTTGTCGAGTTCCAAAGCCGCCAGCAGGGGTAGCCCTCCTCGTATGCCGGAGCTCGTCCTGGGGCCCCTGCTGCGCTACGTGAGCGAAACCGAGGCGACCGTCTGGGTCGAGACCGATCGTGCCTGCGAGGTCGAGGTCCTCGGCCGCCGCGAGCGCACCTTCCAGGTGGAGGGGCACCACTACGCCCTCGTCTGCCTGGCCGACCTCGAGCCGGGCACCTCGCTGCCCTACGAGGTGAGCCTGGACGGAGAGCGGGTCTGGCCCGAGAGCGGCAGCGAGTTCCCGCCGAGCGTGCTGCGGACGATCGATCCGGATCGCCCGCTCCAGATCGTCTTCGGATCGTGCCGCGTGGCGGTGCCGCACCGCCCGCCCTACACGCTGACCAAGGACGAGGACCCCGAGCACGGGCGCGAGATCGACGCGCTCTACGCGTTGGCGGTTCGGATGCGCGAGCAGCCTCCCGATCGGTGGCCGGACGTGCTGCTGATGCTTGGCGACCAGGTCTATGCCGACGAGGATGCGCCGGAGACCCGCGCGTTCATCCGCGAACGCCGGGGAACCGAGGGCGGGCCGGGCGAGGAGGTCGCCGACTTCGAGGAGTACACGCGGCTCTACCGCGAGAGCTGGGGCGACGAGACGATCCGCTGGCTGCTCTCGACCGTGCCGAGCGCGATGATCTTCGACGACCACGACATCCACGACGACTGGAACACGTCGATCGCGTGGCTCGAGGAGATGCGGAGCAAGTCGTGGTGGGACCGCCGGATCACGGGAGGCCTCGTGAGCTACTGGATCTACCAGCACCTCGGCAACCTCTCGCCGGGGGCGATCCGGAGGCGGGGCCTGCTGGAGCAGGTGAGGAAGGAGCCGGACGCCGGGAGGATGCTCCACGATTGGGCGCGCGACGTCGATTGGGGCAGCGAGGGCCGCCGGTGGAGCCATTCCCGCGACCTCGGCGGAGTCCGGATCGTGATGCTCGACTCGCGCGAGGGCCGGATCCTCGGGGAGCGCCCACGTCGGATGTTCGACGACGGGGAGTGGAAGTGGCTCGAGCAGGTCGTCACCGGTGACGTCCGTCACCTGATAGTCGCGGACACGCTGCCGATCTTCCTGCCCCAGGCGATTCACTCGCTCGAGGGATGGAGCGACGCCGTCGCGGCAGGGGCCTGGACCCCGTTGATGAAGGGAATGGGCGAGCGCATCCGCCGCGCGCTCGACCTCGAGCACTGGGGTGCCTTCCCTCACTCCTTCGAGCGGATCGTCGAGCTGATGGGGTCCGCGGGTGCGGGCGAGCGGGGCGCTCCCCCCTCCTCCATCGTCACGCTCGGGGGCGACATCCACCACGCGTACCTGGCCCGGGTCACCTATCCGGAGGAGAGGGGGGTCGAGAGTCCCGTCTGGCAGGCGGTCTGCTCCCCCTTCCGGAATGCGCTTAGCCGTCGCGAGGAGAGGATCGCCACCGCCGGTGATTCGAGGCTCGCTCGCGCGATCGGCCGCGCGCTCGCACGATCGGCCGGCGTCAAGGACCCAAGCGTGAGCTGGCATCTCGAGCAGCCGCCGACCTTCGACAACCAGTTCGCCACCCTCGACTACGACGGGGATCAGGCGGCACTTCGGATCGAGAAGACCGTCCCGGGCGACTGGCGCCAGCCGCGTATCGAGACCTCGCTCGAGCGAGAGCTCGCTCGGGGGCCAGCCGGTATACGGTCGGCTGGTACCGCGGCTATCCGGCGTTGATGAAGTCCAGGCTCGAGGCGACCCTCGAGTACACCGACGGCGCGGCCGGGAGGCCGCAGAGCGCCCCGCCGTAGGAGACCGTCCCAACCGCGATCGGGCCGCCGGGGGTATCCGCCACGAGAGCACCGCCGCTGTCGCCGGAGCAGGCGCTCGTGTGAAGCTTGAATCGGCCGCCGTTCTTCCGGCGGGGGCCGAGGGCGCAGATCATGCTCTCCGGCGCGAACAGGTCCCTCGTGTAGATCTTGAGACAGCGACGGTCGCTCCTCACGCTCTCGTAGGTGCTCTTCAGGAACGGAGACAGCCGGACCCCGTAGGCATTCGTCGCGCCGTGTCCGGCGACCCGCAGGACCGACCCGACCCGGGTGACGGCGGCACTCTCGGCGGGTGCCGGAAGGGCCACCGGGGGAGCCGTGGTCGGCTGCGCGAGATTGAGCACCGCAATGTCGTGGAGGCCGGTCTGCTCGAAGTCGGGATGGACGCGCCCGGAGGCGACCCCGAGCGTCTGCCCCGCCGACGGGTCACGCAGGTTCGGGCGCCCGGTGATCACCTGGAAGTTGGCGAGGTTGAACCGATTCACGCAGTGGGCCGCGGTGAGCACCTTGGTCGGAGCGATCACCGAGCCGCCGCAGTGCAGGCGCTTCTTACGGAAGATCGCGACCGCGAATGGCCACTGGGCGGGGTCCGCGGGCCCGCCACCGACGATCGAGGCTCGGGCCCGGTGAGCCGCCCCGGACTGCGCCGGGAATGCGATCGACGTCAGCGCTCCCACCAGGGCGAGCGCTCCGATCAGCCTGCGATGTCGTCGACTCAGTCGAATGACCCCACTCCGTCCGCGTGCTCAGTCGAGCCCCAGCTCGTGACGGTAACGCTCCGCGTACTCGTCCCGCTTCTCGAGCACATTGTCGACGTATTCGCGCGTTTCCGGGAATTGGATGTCATCCATCTCCAATGCCGCGCCCCCCCAGCCGGCGACGTTGGTCTCGCCCGCGTTGTAGGCGGCAAGCGCGGCGACCATGTTCGAGTCGAACCTCTCGATCAGATGCCGCAGGTAGTAGGTGCCGTAGCGGATGTTGATGTCCGGGTCCGAGAGGTCGTCCGCCTCGAACGTGGACCCGCCGCTGTCGCGCTCGATGAACTCGGCGGTGGCGGGCGTCACCTGCATCAGCCCCCTGGCCCCCGCGTTCGACTCCTGGTCGCGGAACCGCGACTCGGCGTAGATCACCGCCGCGATCAGGTCCGGGGGCACGCCCTTCTCCTCGGCCTGCTGCCGAATGATGTCCTCGTGGCGCAGCGGAAGCGTCACCTCCTGGAGCGTGCGCTGGAACCAGTCGCTGTTCGCGATCAGGAAGCCGCCGAGCGCCACGACCAGCAGCGTGCCGGCGACAACCCTGGTGCGGCGGCGGCGCTGCGGGCCCCGCCGCTTCGTGGTCCGGGTGCTCCGCCGCTTCGTCGAGCGGCTTCGGCGGCCGCTCGTCCGTGCGGTGGGCACCGAGGCGTCGGGGCTCATCCCGACCTGCCGGCGGAGATTTCGTCGATCACGTCGCGCACCTTGGACTCCAACTCATCGAGCGACCCTTCGTTGCGGATTACGTGGTCCGCCCTTCGCTCCTTCTCCTCCTGATTCAGTTGCCGATCCTCTCTCCCTTCGAGACCGGGCTGCCCACGCTCGCGCAGCCTGGCCTCGCGAATTCGGTCGTCCGCGACCACCGCCACGGTGGCATCGAACGCGTCGTCCATCGCCGCCTCGAACAGCAGCGGCACCTCGACCACCGCGAGATCTGTGTCGGAGGCGAGATTCTGCCTCCACTCGAAGACGTGAGCACCGACGCGGGGATGGAGGACACCCTCCAGGAAGGCGAGCTCCTCGGGGTCGGCGAAGACGATCTCGCCGACGCGGTTGCGGTCGATGTTCCCGCCGGGCGCGATCTCGTCGCCCCAGCGGCCGATCAGGGCGACCCGAACCTCGTCGTCGTCGAGCAGCTCATGCGTGACCCGGTCGGTCGCCAGCGTCGCTGCCCCGAGACGCTCGAACGCCGCCAACGCCTCCGACTTTCCTGCACCGATGCCGCCGGTGAGGCCGACGAACCGGGTCAATCCTGGGTGGGCGGCGCTTCCGAACCCGAAGCGGGCGACTCCTCCGCGAGGGCCTCCTCGAGGGGACCCTCGGAAGGCGCCTCCTCGGGCGTGATCTCCTCGGGCGGCGCCTCGGGCGTGATCTCCTCGGGCGGCGCCTCGGGCGCCGCCGCGGGTTCCGCCTCCGCCTCGGGGGCCGGCACCGCCTCCGCCTCGGGGGCCGGGGCGACCTCCACGTCGGCGGCGGGAGCCTCCTCGATCACGACGTCGTCGCCGACCTCGCGGGTCGGCAGCTCCTGACCCTCGACCCGCTTCACGCTCAGGGAGAGGCGCCGCCTCGAGTCGTCGACCTCCAGGATCTTCACCTGGAGCTCGTCGCCCGGGCGGACGACCTCGGCCGGGCTCTCGACGTGATGCTGCGCGAGCTCGGAGATGTGTACCAGCCCCTCGACGCCGGGGAGGATCTGGACGAAGGCTCCGAAGGCGACGATCTTGGTGACGCGGCCGTCGACCGTGTCGCCCTCCTTGTACTCGTTGAGGACCCGCTGCCACGGATCCTCCTGCGTCTGCTTCAGGCCCAGGGAAATCCGCTGGCGGTCGCGGTCGATATCGAGCACCTTGACCCGCACGGTGTCGCCGATCGAGACCACCTCGGAGGGATGGTTCACGTGGCTCCACGAGAGCTCCGAGATGTGAATCAGGCCGTCGATGCCCTCGAGGTCGACGAAGGCACCGAAGTCGACGATGTTGGAGATCTTTCCCTCGACGACCTGGCCCGGCTGGAGGCGGCCAAGGATCTGCTCGCGGACCTCCTTGCGCTCCTCCTCCAGGACGGCGCGGCGGGAAAGGACGACGTTGTTGCGGGAGCGGTTCAGCTCGATCACCTTGCATTCGAGCTTCTGACCCATGAACTCGTCCAGGTTCTGGACGCGGCGGATGTCCACCAGGGAGGCCGGAAGGAAGCCGCGGACGCCCAAGTCGAGGATCAGGCCGCCCTTGACGACCTCGATCACGGTCCCCTCGACGGGCTCACCGGAGTCGGCCGCCCTCTCGATCTTCCGCCACGCCTTCTCGAACCGGGCGCGCTTCTTGGAGAGGATCAGCCGGCCCTCCTGATCCTCCTTGGTGAGAACCAGTGCGTCGACCTCCTCGCCGAGCTCGACCTCCTCCGAGGGCTTCACGGTCTTGCGGATCGAGAGCTCGTTCGAGGGGATCACCCCCTCCGACTTGTAGCCGATGTCCACCAAGACCTCGTCCTGGTCGATCCGCACGACCTTGCCGCTGACCACATCGCCCTCGCTGAAGGGATGGATGGTCGCGTCGTAGTTGGGGACGAGCTTCCCGTCGACCTCGATCAGCAGGTTGTCTGAGCCCGCGGCGCCGTTCACGGCGCCCTGCGGCTGCTCCGGCGCCGCCGGTTCCTGAGTCTGCCCAGCTTCGGTTATTGCGTCGCCTGCGGCCACGAGCCGCACAGTGTGGCAGACATGCCTGGGTTGCACCCGGGACGATCGGCGAGGTGCTGCGTTCGACTACCTTTGCGAGATGCCCAGTCGCGAGACCAAGCGCGGCGCCGAGCGCACCCCGCTGAGCGGGAGCTACGCCGTGATCGTCTGCGGCGCAAGCTTCGCCGGACTGACCGTCGCGCGCCAGCTTGCGGGATCGGGGGCGCGGGTGCTGGTCCTGGACCGGTACGAGATCGGCGAGCGCCAGACCTCCGCCTGCGGGATCCCAACCGATTGGCTCCGCGTGATGGGCCTCGAGGCGTCGGCCAGGCAGGAGTTCGGCGAACTGGTCGTCCACACGCGCCATGGCACCTCGCGGTACGACCTTCCCTGGACCTTCTCGACCTTCGACTACCGCGAGCTCTGCAGGCTGCTCTGGGCGCAGTGCGACGCGGAGTTCGCGACGGCGAAGGTGAACGGCCGCACCGGCGAGATCGTTCACACCGACCGCGGCGACGTCTCAGCACCGCTGATCGTCGACGCGCTCGGCTGGCGGCGGATTCTCGCGTCCGACGGGGGCTACCAGCCGCCGGACGCGCCTCTCTCACGCGGTCTCGAGGTCCATCCGGACGGCGCCTCCGACGACCTCGAGATCTGGATCGACCGCCGATACGTTCCCGCCGGGTACGGGTGGAACTTCCCGGCGCGCGATGAGCAGCGGATCGGCGTCGGCTCGTTCGACCCCCTGTTCCACGTCAAGGACACGACGAACCTGCTCGCCGACGACCTCGAGCGGCCTCCGGTCCGCTATCAGGGAAACTGGATCCCTCACAAGCTTCGGAAGGGGACAGAGGAGGGGATCTTCTTCGTCGGTGACTCCGCCGGGCACTGCCTGCCGCTGACCGCCGAGGGGATTCGAACCGCGTTCTACTTCGGGATCAAGCTGGGCGACGAGCTTCGGGCCGTCCTCGACGGGCGCCAGGACCGCGATGCGGCGCTTCGGAAATACGGCGAGTTCGTCGATGCGCACGAGTGGAAGTTCCGCTGGATGCTCCGCGCCCAACGCCTCGTCCCCAAGCTGCCCGCCCGCATTCAGCGCGCGGTGATCTGGGCGTGCGGCCGGAAGCGCTTCGTCGACTGGGCCTTCGGCCACTACCTCCGGATCGCCCCGCCGGAGTTCGCGGGCCCGCGGCCTAGCGAACGACCAGAAACGTCCCGACGAGCAGCAGCACCACTCCAAGCATCCGGCTGAGCGTCAGCGGCTCCTGCTCGAGGCCGAGGAAGCCGATCCGGTCGAGGAACACCGAGGTCGCGAGCTGGCCGGTGACCGTCGCCGCGGCGACGCCGCCGGCGCCGATCTCCTTGACGAGGACGAGCGCCGAGAACACGTAGACGGCACCG
>DASUYK010000040.1:0-26261 GCA_036377415.1 Solirubrobacterales bacterium | reverse complement strand
ATGTGCGGGAACAGGTTGAACTGCTGGAACACCATCCCGACCCGCCGTCGGACGATGTCGATCCCGACCTGGTTCTTGCCCCGGCCCGCGGTGATCTCCATCCCCTCGAGCAGGACCCGCCCGGCATCGGGTGGCTCGAGCATGTTGATGCACCGGAGCAGGGTGCTCTTGCCAGACCCGGATGGACCGAGCACGCAGATCACCTCACCCTTCGTCACGTCGAAGTCGAGGCCGCGCAGCACGTCGAGCTCGCCGAAGGACTTGCAGACCCCCTCGAGCTTGATCATCGAGTCAGCCATCAGACCGGACCTCCGGGCTGACCGGTCCCGGCGGCGCCCGCCGGTGCCGGCTTGGCGGGGCCGCCACCGCCGGCGCGCGTATACCGCTGCTGGCGAGCGATCAGGTAGTCGACCAGGCGCGCGAGCGGGATCGTGACGATCAGGAAGAGGATCGCGCCGAGGGTGAGGGCGGAGCTGTTGAAGGTGTCCGACTGGATGTCGCGGCCGACCTGGACCACTTCGTTGAAGCCAATCACGCTGACCAGCGAGGTGTCCTTCATCAGCGCGATGAAGTCGTTGAGGAGCGGGGGAATCACCTTGCGCACCGCCTGCGGAACGATCACGTAGCGCATCGCCTTACCGTGGCTCATCCCGAGCGAGCGGGCCGCCTCCAGCTGGCCATGGGGAATCGCTTCGATCCCAGCCCTATACACCTCGGCCATGTAGGCGCCGTAGGTGATCGTCAGCGCCATGATCCCGTACCAGAACGGGTCCGGCTTCCCGAACCATCTCGGGATGCCGAAGTCCTCCGGGATCGTCCCCTCGGACGCCAAGGCCCCGAGGCTCCCCGAGACCAGGAGCAGGACGAGGAGCATGGGGATGCCGCGGAAGACGTCGATATAGCCGATCGCCAGGGCGCGCACCGGCGCCATCGCCCGGCCGGGAAGCTGTCGGAACAGCGCGAGGACCAGCCCCCAGGTGAGGGCCAGGGCCCCGCCGATGATCGAGAGGAGAAGCGTCTGCCAGAATCCGTCCAGGACGGCACTGAAGTTGTCGCTGATGATGTCCAGGTCGAAGTACTGCTCGATGATTAGGTCCATCTGATCTCCTTCTGGCGGCGGGCGGGCGCACTTGAAAAGGTCGCTCGAGGAGGCTAGTTCAGACCTGGCCGGTGCGCGAGTGGAGGCCCGAAACGAGGAGGGGCGCCCATAGGCGCCCCTCATACATCACATCGACGACCCTCTTACTGCAGGTCCTGATTGGTCCCTGTGAGGACCGACTCGGGAGCGTCCTGCTGGAAGTACTTCTGGTACAGGTCGTTGAGGGCGCCGTCCTCCTTCATCGCCTTGAGTGCCTCGTTCATCTGCTCGCGGAGCGCGTCGCTGTCCTCCTGTAGCGCGAATCCGTAGAACTCTCCGGTCGGGATCACCGTGGCGACCTTGACGCCACCCGCAGCGACGGCGGCGTCGGCGACGCCCTGGTCGATCACGACCGCGTCGACCTGGCCCGCCTTGAGGGCGTTGATCGCATCCGGTCCCTCGGGGTAGCCGCGGACGTCGGAGGCGTCCGTCTCGTCCTCGGCGTACTCCTCACCGGTGGTCCCGGACTGGGCCCCGACCGTCGTTCCGCCCAGGTCATCGACCGCGGCGATGTCCGAGTCCGGCAGGACCACCAATGCCTGGTCAGTCCCGTAGTAGGGATCGGTGAAGTCCACCTTCTGCTCGCGCTCCGGGGTGATCGTGGTCGCGGCGGCAGTCGCATCGAACTTACCTTGGGCGAGGTCGCGGAAGATGGTGTCGAAGGGGGTGTCCTGATAGGTGACCGAGAGGCCGACCCTGTTCGCGATTTCGTTCAAAACGTCGATGTCGTAGCCGCTGATGTCGGGCGGCTGCCCGATCTCAAACGGCTTGTAGGGCGTGTCGGTGCCCACGAAAAGCTGCCCCTCCTCGATCAGGCCGAGGTCGCCACCGGCGGCCGTCGTCGTCCCGTCGTCATCGTCATCGTCACCGCATCCCGCGATAAAGCCGCCGACGGCGATGATCGCCAAGGCGGCAAGCAATGCCGTAAGTCGCGATCTCATTTCTCTCGCTCCCCTCTCGTGACTACCCGTTGGACGTGAGCTATTCGTTGCGTGCCGGACGATACCGAGGGGAATCAGCAGAGGGGTCCGGGCCGACCCGGTTCGCTGGTTTCAGGACCGCGGCGGGCGGGGAGGCGTGGCTCTACTTCACTTTCTGAAGTATTCTTGCACTGAGATGACGACCGAGCCGCTTCTGAATCGTCCCTGCGGGGGCCACTTCGAGAACATCCTCGAGGCGATCGGGAATACCCCGCTGGTCGAGCTTCCGCGGCTGACCCCGAAGCCGGAGGTCCGGCTCTGGGCGAAGCTCGAGGGGCGCAACCCGACCGGCTCCGTCAAGGACCGGGTGGCCAAGTTCATGGTCGACGACGCGGAGGAGCGCGGCGCGATCGAGCCCGGTCAGGTGATCCTCGAGCCGACCTCGGGGAACACAGGCATCTCCCTGGCGATGATCTGCCGCCGGAAGGGCTACCCGCTGAAAGTGGTGATGCCCGACAACGTGACCGGGGAGCGCACCCAGCTGCTGCGGATGTACGGGGCCGAGATCGTCTACTCCGAGGGCGCGAAGGGGTCGAACGGATCGGTCGAGCTTGCGCTCGAGATGGCCGGGGCGGACGCCTCGTACTACATGCCCTACCAGTACGGAAACGAGGCGAATCCGCGCGCCCACTACGAGGGCACCGCGAAGGAGATCCTCGACGAGCTCGACGAGGTGACCGCCTTCATCGGCGGCCTCGGTACCGGCGGGACGCTGATGGGCAACGGCCGCCGGCTCAAGGAGCACGACCCGGACACCAAGATCGTCGCCGCGGAGCCGATGCAGGGCGAGCTGGTCGAGGGGCTCCGCTCCCTCGACGACGGGTTCATCCCGCCGATCATCGATCTCTCGATCCTCGACCGGAAGATCATGGTCGCGAACCGCGACGCGATCGTCTGGACCCGCAGGCTCCTCCACGAGGAGGGGATGTTCGCCGGCGTGTCCTCAGGTGCGATCGCCTACGTAGCGAACCGGATCGCCGGCGAGCTCGACGAGGGCAACGTCGTCTTCCTGGTGCCCGACGACGGCTGGAAGTACCTCTCCAGCGGCGTCTACACGAAGCCGATCGAGGAGCTCGAGGACATCGACTCCACCGTCTGGTGGTAGTGCGCCTGTAGGCTCCTCGCCCTCCGATGACCCCTGGATCCGACGCAGTCGAGCGCGTCGCCGCGCGCGTCAAGGAACTCGCGGCGGACTACGAGCCCCCCACCTTCGAGGAGGTCCCGCATCCCGACGCGGCGCTCTTCCTCGCGGCGATCGACCACCAGACCGGTTACGCAGAGCCGCACGAGGTGGACGGAAAGGGACCGTATGAGGGGAGCGCGCTGCTCTGGGCGCTTGGACTGCGGGCGGAGCGCCGCGCGCCCGGCGCGCTCACCGCGCGCTCGCTGATCGGCGTCGACCCCGCCGCGATCGCGGCGGTGTTCCGTGCCGACCAGGACATCCTGCTCGACCCGGAGCGCCGGGCGAAGCTGTGGGACGACCTCGCGAAGGGCCTGCTGAAGAGCTACGGCGGCCAGGCCGAGAAGCTGATCGAGGCGTCGGGCGGCAAGCTCGCCGGTCCCGGCGGGTCGCTCGTACGCCTGAGCGAGTTCGACGCCTTCGCCGATCCGCTCCGCAAGAAGGCGCTCCTGGTCTGCAAGATCTGGGAGAGGCGCGGCTGGCTCGGGGTCTCCGATCCGGCGAACTGGGACGTCTCCGCGGACAACGTTCTGATGCGACTCGCGCTGCGCTCAGGCCTGGTCGAGCAGGGCGACACCGAGGAGGTCCGCGAGGCGACCCGCGATGCGTTCAAGCGGGTGGCCGAGAAGGCCGGGATCGCCCCGCCGGTGCTCGACGACCTGCTCTGGGAGCGCGGCCGCGAGGACGCCGACCTGCTCGGCACCGAAGGCGGCGATCTGACCGAGCCGCCACGCCGCGAGGGCGTCGTCTTCTACTAGCCCGTCCACACTTGATCGAAAGAAATGCGGATCCCGAAGCAGATCTACGAGGAGCTTCTCGACCACGCCCGGGCGGAGGTGCCGAACGAGTGCTGCGGCCTGATCGGGGGACGGAATGGAGAGCCCCGGACCGTCTACCGCGCGCGGAATGCCGAGGCCAGTCCGCTGCGCTACAACCTCGATCCACAGGACCAGTTCCGGATCATGAGCGAGATGGAGGAGAGGGGCGAGGACCTGTCGGCGATCTACCACTCCCACACCGCCAGCCCGGCCTATCCGTCGCAGACGGACATCAACCTCGCGGCCTATCCCGACGCCCTCTACCTGATCGTCACGCTCGCCGAGGGCGAGGAACCGCTTCGCGGGTTCACGATCACGGATGGCGAGGTCAGCGAGGTCGAGCTGACCGTCGAGTGATCCGCGGCGCGCGATGAGCGCGGGGGCCTCCGGGCAGCCGCTCGCCTGTCCGCGGTGCGCGCTCGCCCACGCACTCGATGAGCGCTTCTGCCGGAATTGCGGGATGCCGCTCGTCTACAGCGGAACGAGCGAGGAGGAGCCGATCACCGACGCCCACGAGCGGGCTCGGAAGGTCCGGCCCCGGTACGCCCGTGGCGAGCTCGTCCGGGTCACCGGGGGGCGGAACCTCGCCGACTCCGAGCTGATCCAGGGGATCCTGCTGGATCAGGGAATCCCGTCCGTGCTGCGCCGGACCCGCGGCTTCGACGTCCCGGACTTCCTCGCGGCCGGCCCCCGGGACGTGCTCGTCCCAGAGTCCGGATATGAGGCGGCGCGGGAGCTCCTCCGGGACGCCGACCTGCTGACGGCCGAAACCCCTCCTGACTCACTGCCGGGGATCGGCTCGCCGCTTCGCCTCGCGGTCGGCGTGATCGTGTCGGTGGGAATTGCCGCGCTGATCGTCTTCCTCACCTACGCGCTCGCGGGGTGAGTGGCGCGGTCGGGTCGGGTCGAAGCTGAACTCCGGCGGCCGCCCGAGCTCGAGGTCGATCTCGGGTTGTTCCAGCGCGTCGCTCAAGGTGGGGGTCTCGAGCGAGTCGGCCTGGCGATGGAGGATCTCGTCGAGGTGCATGCGCCAGGCGCGCTCGATCTCGCCCATCGTCACGTCGAAGGCAAGCTCCAGGTTGCCCCTCGGCCCCTCGCGGTGTAGCCGGGACGCCATCCTCACGCAGGCGTCCGGGCCGACATGGCGATCGAGCAGGTCGAAGACGGTCCCTCCGAGGATCAGCGCATCGCGGCGGTTGGGCGGGAAGGTCGGACGCTCCCCTTCGCGCAGCCGGGTGATCACCGCGGCGCGGAAGAGCGAGGTCTGCCCGGTGAAGTACTGCGCCGCCCCCTCGATCATCCACGCCCAGTGCAGGTAGGTAAGGAAGCGCCGCGGCGTCCACATCGGCGGCAGCTTCTCGTTGTTGGCGGCCAGGACAATCTGGCAGTACATGCGCTCCGCGGTCCCGCGCAGCGCCCGGAGCGAGTCCTCGCCTGCCGAGCGCCGATCCATCCAGTGGTCGTTGAGCGTGTGGATCTCACCCGCCATCGGCCAGCCCGCGAGGTAGCGCCTCGCGGCCGGCGCGGCGGACCAGCGAACGGCGGGAAGGAGCGGGTGGGCGAAGGAGAGCCAGGCCGGGTTGTCGTGGAGGATCACCGTGACGCCTCCGGGCACCTCGTCGAACCGGTCCTCCAGCTTCAACCGCAGGTCCTCGAGGGAGTCGAGGACCCGGTGCGCGCAGGCGAGGTCGGCGTCGTCATGGCGCGCGGTGAAGCTGAGCGAGTCGGTCTCGATCCAGGTCATCGCAAGCGGAGGGCCGCCCGTCCAGGCTACTCGTGCACCCCGGCGTCAATCTCGCGTGAGCGGGCGCGCTCGAGCTCGAGCTCGGTGCCGACCCCCAGCGACTCGAGGGCGCGATCGGCGTCCTCCAGGCTGGTAGCAGGACCGACGGCCGCAGCGAGCGGGGCGGCGGAGGCGACCGTTTCGACGGGGTCGAAGAAGAAGGTGAGTGCGCCGAGGGGGGTGAGCCGGACCGTCCGCCGGCCGCCGCGGATCGCCACCTCGCCGCGGTCGCCGCGAGCGCAGCGGACGGCCTGGAGGCTGGCCTCGGTGGGGACGACCTGCGCGGCCGCTTCCACCAGCTCGCACGCGGACGGCTCGAGGCCCCAGGCGCCGAGCAGGGCGCCGGCCGCGCTCAGCCCCTCGATCCGCTCGAGCACCTCGTCGGGGGAAAGCTCGCCGTCGCAGCCGGGGCCGTACACCGCTGCGACGACCGGGCCGCGCCATTGCTCTCCGCCCTGCCCGCTCGTCCCGGGGTCGGCAAGGGAAGCGGCGGCGGAGAGCATGATCGCGTCGCAGAGCGGGCTCGCCAGGCCCGGCTCGTCTCCGTGGGCGAGGACATCGCCACCGACGTCGAGCATCACCACGACATCGCACCCCAGCTCGGCGGCTGCCTCGGACAGCCCGTGAGCGACCGCGCGCGGTCCGCCGGTGATGTCGAGAAGGAGGACCGGGCGCCCGAGATGGCCGGCCATTCGCGACTCCGCGAACTCGACTCCGTCCTCGCTGGTCGTCGCCGCGTCCGCGAGGACCGCGGCGGTCCCGCAGGGCCGGCCTCCGCGGATCTCCTCGAGCGAACGAGGGCCCGGACGAGGGTCGATCGGGGTGCGCTCCCAGGCGACCCCGCCGAGGACCCATTCGGCCCCGAGCCTCTCGACCAGGGGCGTCAGCGAGAGCGCGCCGACCACGTCGCCACCGCCGCCCATGCCGATCAGCAGGGCGCGGCGAGCCCCCTTCAGGGCCGCGAGAGTCACGGCTTCGCGATCAAACGGGTTGCTTCTCGGCTACGCCTCGGAGCACCCTCGCACTAGGCCGGGACGAGCTCGCCCTGGCAGATCTCGCGGATCGCCGCCGCGGCCCGGTCGAACTCCTCGTCGGCCATCACCGGCGTCCCCTCGAAGGGCAGATCGCGGTCGATCTCGACCCACGAGCGGCAGCCGTGGTGCTCGTCCTTCACCCGAACGGTGACCGGCCTCGGAATCCGATGCACCCGCAGAAGCAGCACGTGAAGCGGATGCATCCGCTTCCACGCGAGACGCTTCTTTGCGTAGTCGGAGGTCCAGATGTGGAACGGGGTCAGCGCCTCGACCACGCGGTGATCGTCCGTGGTGAAGTGATCGGTGATCTCGGCCCAGGCGCGGATTCTCACCCTGTCGGGCTGCGGGATCCCGCCGTCCTGAAGGAGCGCCCGCGGGGGCGGCTCCTCGTCGGGCCAGACGCCCTCTTCGAGGGCCCTACGGAGCTCGGGATGATGGGACTCACGGACGAGGTCGTTCCGCTGGTGGTCGAAGGTCGGATAGAGGAAGAACTGGTCGTGCTCGACCTCGAAGTGCTTGTTCTCCTCGCGGATTCCGCCCTTCCTGAGGGCGACGAGCTGCTCGCCCTCGGCCAAGGCCCGCACGGTCACGGCCCACTCTTTGAAAGCAATCGGCATAGAGAGTTAGGTAGTCAGATTCGGTTCGTCGCTGGGGGCGGGATGCTCCTCTAACGGGTCATGTTGTCGGATCACCGGGAGCCCCCTCGGGGTCGCGCAGTCTAGTAGACGAGTTCGCGCAATACAAGGCTTGTGCGCAATTGTCACAAGCGCAAAGGCTTACTGGTAAGTACCAGGAAGCGCATTGTCATGCGGAATTCGCACTGGCTGCACGGCCAATCTCGCAACGTCCGGAATTCGTGCAAGCGACCGCTAATCATTCGCCCCCGAACGCTGGCTGCCGTAGCCGCCGCCGCCCGGGGTCTCGATCCGGAGCCGATCGCCGGGGGAGAGCCTGCCCTCGGACTTCGCCGGGATCTGCCTGCCGTTGAGCAGGTCGCGGCCGTGGGCACCGGCCTCGCCGCCCGCCCGGCCCGGGGGCGGATGCCTGCGGCGTTCGGCGATCAGCGTGTAGCGCATCGGCTCGGTCGCCTCCAGCTCGCGGACGATGCCTTCGCCGCCCCGGTGGGCGCCGCCGGTTCCGCCGCTTCCCCGCCTCACCGAGAGCTCCCGGACGCGCACCGGGTAGTCGCTCTCGAGCGCCTCGATCGGGGTGTTGAGCGTGTTCGACATCGCGACGTGCTCGGCGCTCGGCCCGTCCGCGTCCGGACACGCTCCCTGGCCGCCGCCGATCGTCTCGTAGTAGGTCCAGTCCTCTCCGGACAGCGTCAGGTTGTTCATCGTGCCCTGTCCGTGGGCTCCGACGGGGGCGAACGCGGCGAGGGCCTCGAGGACCAGGTCGGCGACCCGGCTCGAGGTCTCGACGTTGCCGCCGACGACGGCGGCGGGGGGCCGGGCGTTGAGGAGCGATCCAATTGGAGCGTCGACGCCCACCGGTCGCCACGCGCCGGCGGAGGGCGGCGCGTCCGGGTCGCAGACGACGCGAACCGCGTAGAAGCACGCCGCCTTCGTCACCGAAAGCGGGCAGTTGAGGTTTCCCGCGACCTGATCGGAGCTGCCGGCGAAGTCGAGTGCGAGCGCGTTGCCGCGAACGGTCGCCGCGACCCGCAGGCCGATGTCGCCATCGCGGCCCTCGAGCACGTCCTCCGCGACGCTCTCGCCGTCGGGCATTTCGGACAGCGCGGCCCGAGTCCGGCGCTCGGCGTAGTCGAGGATCTCGCCGGTCGCCGTCCGGAGGAGCTCGATCCCGTGCCGGCGGGCGAGCTCGCGGACCCGGAGGATCCCGGTCAGGTTCGCCGCCCGCTGAGCGCGCAGATCGGCGAGCCTCTGCTCGGGACTGCGCATCCGACCCGCGAGCTCGGAGAGGACTGCGTCGTCGGCCCGGGTCGGCGGAATCACGACACCCTCCTCGTCGAGTGCGACCGAGAGCGCCGGCATGCCTCCCGGGGTCGGTCCTCCGATGTCGGCATGATGGGCGCGGGAGGCGGCGAAGCCGAGCAGTTCACCGTCCTCGAGCACGGGGCTTATCAGCGTGATGTCTGGGAGGTGGGTGCCGCCGCGGTAGGGGTCGTTGAGGATCCAGAGATCGCCTTCATGGTGCTCCTCGCCCACGATCGCCGCGACCGCATCCGGCATCGAGCCCAGGTGGACCGGGATGTGCTCGGCCTGCATGACGAGCTCGCCGGCGGGGTCGAACAGGGCGGTGGAGCAGTCGTGGCGCTCGGTGATGTTCGGCGAATGCGCGGAGCGGATCAGCACCGCCCCCATCTCGTCACATGCGGCCCGCAGCGCGCCGCTCATCACCTGGAGCGCAACGGGGTCGAGTGTCGGCTGGTCGATCATCGGCTTCGCCCTAAAACGGGTTGCTGCATCATCCTCGCGTCAATCGTCCCGGCCTCGTCCACGGAGGCGGTCCAGCCCGGCGGAAGGACGAGGGTCGCCTCGGGCAGCTCGAACACGCACGGTCCTTCGGCCGTGACACCGTCCCCCGGCTCGCCGCGGAGCACCCGTGTTCGCATCCACGCTCCGTCGAACCGGGCCTCGCGCTCGCTCTCCTCGAGGGACCAGTCCGCGGCCGAGCGCGGCTGGGGCTCGGGTCCGCGCTCGACCGCCGAGACTCGGATCGTCACCAGCTCGAGGCGACCCTCGCGGTCGCGGTAGCCGTAGCGGGCCTCGTGCTCGCGAGCGAAGTCCTCCGCCAGCTTGGCCGGGTCCGGCTCCGGCGGGCCCGGGATGGGCAGCTCAAAGGCCTGTCCCCGGTAGCGGAGCTCGTAGACGACCTCGATCTCGGCCCCCTCCATTCCGGCGAGGAGCGGCCCGCTCAGAGCGGCGACCTCCTCGGCGATCCGCTCGGCGTTTATCTCCTCTCCCGCCAGGAGGACGGTCCGGGCGGTGTCCCTGCGCCGACCCGCCGCGATCAGCCCGAGGGCGGAGAGCACCCCGCTTGCCCTGGGGCAGATGATCCGCGTGATCTCGAGCTCGGCGGCGAGCGCCGCGGCGTGCATCGGGCCCGCCCCGCCGAAGGGAAGCAGCGCGTAGCCCCTCGGGTCCACGCCCCGCTCCACCGTGACGACGCGGAGGGCGCGAATCATCTCCTGGTTCGCGACCCGGACTATCCCCTCGGCCGTTTCGATCTCGTCGAGGCCGAGCTCGGCGCCGAGCGCGGCGACGGCCCGTCGCGCCGCGGCCTCGTCCAGTGCCACGCCGCCTGCGAGGTCGGAGCCGGGGGAGAGATAGCCGAGCAGCAGGTTGGCGTCGGTGACGGCGGGCTCGGTGCCCCCGCGGCCGTAGCAGGCCGGTCCCGGCTCGGCGCCGGAGGAGCGCGGCCCGACGCGCAGCGCTCCGCCCGGATCGCGCCAGGCGATCGATCCGCCGCCCGCCCCGACCGTGTGGACGTCGACCATCGGCAGCTGGATCGGGCGGCCGTCGATCTCCCTCGAGTCGGTGCGGCGGACCCTCCCGCCCTCGACGACGCAGACGTCGCACGAGGTGCCGCCCATGTCGATCGCGATCGCGTCACCGTGTCCCGCGGCCTCCGCGAGGAGCGCCGCGCCGACCGCGCCGCCGGCCGGCCCCGAGAGCACGCTCCAGGCCCCGGCCCGAGCGGCCTCCTCGGCGTCGGCCGTGCCGCCAGAGGAGCGCATCACCACCGGTTCGGGGATCTCGAGCGCGCGGCAGGCCTCGGCGAGGCTGGTCAGATAGCGGCCGAGAAGCGGCGAGAGGTACGCGTCGATCACCGTGGTCGAGAACCGCTCGTATTCGCGAAAGGCCGGGAGGACCTCGTGGGAGGCAGAGACGTGCACGCTCGGAAGAGCCTCCCGCAGCGCGCCAGCGATCCGCGCCTCGTGCGATGGCTCGCGAAATGAAAACAGCAGGCATACGGCGATCGACTCCGCTCCGGACCCTCGCACCCGCTCGACGAGCCCGCGAAGGTCCGTGTCGGTCAGTGCGTCGAGCACCCCGTCCGGGCCGATCCGCTCGGCGACCTCGAAGCGGAGGTCTCGGTCGACGAGCGCGCGGGACCGCCCACGACACGGGTGGTAGAGGCTCGGGCGGTTCTGTCGTCCGATCTCGAGCAGGTCCGCGAAGCCCCGGGTGGCGACGAGCGCGGTCCGCGCGCCGCGCTCCTCGAGCAGCGCATTCGTCCCGACCGTCATCCCGTGCGTGAACCCCCGGACGTCCGTGGGTCGGGCGCCGGCCCTGCGGAGGACGTCCTCGATCGCGGCGACGACCCCGCGCGACTGGTTCTCGGGAGTGCTCGGCACCTTCGCTGTGTGGAGGCGCTCGCCGTCGAGCAGGGCGGCGTCGGTGAAGGTCCCACCGACGTCGACGCCGAGCAGCATGGGGAGCGACGCTACATCAGGCGAGAACGGTGGGCACCCCCGCCCGGTCGGGCGCATCCGCACCGATCCCCGGTGTCACCCCTCCCTACGTCGGCCGGCAGCGAATCGAGGAACTCCTGGATCAGTTCGATGTGCCGCTCGATGACCATGTACACGCGGACCTGCTCGGCGAGGACGAAATACTCGCGGACCTCGGTGAACAGGGTCTTCGCCGGGCGGGCGAAGTAGCGCCGGTCCGTGACCAGCCGCTGGACCGTGCTCTCACGCGCCTCCAGCAGACGCTGTCTCGCCGCCAGCGTCCTTTCCGCGCCCCCCGACGCGTCGATACGAGGAGCGAGGTCCCGATAGATGGAACGACTGGTCTGATACATCCGGATCCCTCCTTTACCCCCCTGAGGCCTTGTTCTTGGGGTCCTCCGTGCCCTTGAAGCCGTCAGCTGAGGCCTATGCCCAGGTTTCCCAGCTGAGCTCGCCGCGCGCGCAGACGAGGTGGCGGCGATCGAGAGCGGGATCAGGGGCGGGGAATTCGACCCGGCGGTGCGACCCACGGGATTCCCTGCGCTCGAGCGCGAAACGGCCGATCAGCCGGGCGAGCGGATAGGGGTCGTCGAGCAGCTCCTCGAGCTGATCGGTGCGCCTGAGCGGTCCGGCGAGCCGCCAGACGGCATCGCGAGTCTCGGCCGGGGGGGGCTCGAATCGCCACGAGGGCGGATCCGGAGCGACGCCCGCGGCTGGCTCGGCGGCCGCGGCGATCGCGGCCCGCGCGCCGAGGACGAAGCACTCCGTCAGCGAGTTCGAGGCGAGCCGGTTCGCCCCGTGCAGGCCCGTGCAGGCGCACTCGCCGACCGCGAACAGGCCTGCCAGCGACGAGCGCCCGTCGAGATCCGTCGCGACCCCTCCCATCACGTAGTGCGACGCGGGCGAGACCGGGACCGGCTCGGTGGCCGGGTCGTGACCGGTCCGGCGCAGGGCCTCGAAGACGTTCGGGAAGCGGGCCTCGCTCAGCCCCCGCATGTCGAGGGTCACGTGGTCCGTTCCGTCTGCACGCATCCGATCGAGGACGGCGAGGGTGACCTCATCGCGGGGGGCGAGCTCGTCGGTGAACCGCTCGCCGCGGGCATCGAGGAGCGTCGCCCCCTCGCCTCGCACCGCCTCGGTGACGAGGAGCCCGTCTTCCTCGGAGCCGGGCGCGGCGAGGGCCGTGGGATGGAACTGGCACAGCTCGAGGTCCGCGAGCTGCGCACCCGCCGCGTGTGCGATCACCGCTCCCGCGCCGATCGCGCCCCATGGGTTGGTGGTCCGAGCCCAGAGAGCGGCCGCGCCCCCGGTGGCGAGGATCGTGGCTCGCGCAGCGACCTCTCCCGGGTCGGTGATCACCCCGTGGCAGCGCTCACCGTCGCTCCACAGGGCGACTGCGGAACGCCCCTCCATCACGTCGATTCGCTCGTCCGCGGCGGCGAGTGCGGCGAGTCGCTCGGTGATCCGGCGCCCTGTCCCGGCACCACCCGCGTGGACGACGCGGCGCCGGGTGTGGCCCCCCTCCAGGGCCAGCGACAGCCGTCCGTCGGGATCGCGGTCGAATTCGACCCCTCGCCGCTCGAGCTCAGCGACCACGCCGGGCGCCTCGCGGGCAAGCAGCTCGGCCGCGGCGCGACGGCACGAGTGCCTGCCTGCCGCGAGCGTGTCCTGAACGTGCAGCTCCGGGGAGTCGTCCTCGCCGATCGCTGCGGCGAGGCCCCCCTGAGCCCAGAAGCTCGAGCTCTCCCTGAGCGGCTTCCGCGAGACGACCGCGACCGAGGCGCCGGCGTCGGCGGCGGTCAGGGCGGCGTAGAGGCCGGCTCCGCCTCCGCCGACCACCACGACGTCGAGCTGGTCCTGGGCACCCCGCGCCATGAGAGCCGCGAACCGTACTGGCACCGGGCTCCGAGTTGGGGACCTGTTGGAATGCGGACCCCTTGACCGTCGGCCTCTACATCCGCCACTCGAGCTCCTTCCAGCACGACACCGGCGGGCATCCGGAGAACGCGCGCCGTCTGATCGCGATCGAGGAGGCGATGTCGGATCGCGACTGGCTCGGCATGGAACTGGTCGAGGCGCCGCCGGCGGAGCGCGATCAGCTCCATCGCGTCCACGGCGAGAGCCATGTCGCGGGGATCGAGGAGCTCGCCGGCCGGGGCGGAGGCGCGATTGATCTCGACACGGTGGCGAGCGCCGGGTCGTGGGAGGCCGCGCTTCACGCGGCGGGTGGGGCGATTCACGGTGTCGAGCGGCTTCTGGAGTGGGGTGGGTTCGCCTTCTGCGGCCTGCGACCGCCGGGCCACCACGCGGAGCGGGACAGGGCGATGGGCTTCTGCCTGTTCAACAACGTCGCCGTCGCGGCCGCCCATGCGGTCGATCAGTGCGGTGCCGACCGGGTCCTGATCCTCGACTGGGACGTCCACCACGGGAACGGGACCGAGGCGATCTTCTACGACTCCTCTCGGGTGCTTTACGTGAGCATCCATCAGAGCCCGCTCTATCCGGGGACGGGCGCGATCGCCGACCACGGGAGCGGGGAGGGGGAGGGCCACACCGTGAACCTGCCGGTCCCGCCCGGAAGCGGGCCGGACGAGTTCCTCTCCCTCGTCCAGCATGTCGTCGCCCCGATCGGACGGGACTGGCGGCCCGGGCTGCTCTGCGTATCGGCGGGCTACGACGCCCATCGCGACGATCCCCTCGCGAACTGCGCCCTCGACGAGGGCGCCTACGCGGACATGGCGGCGACGATACGGACGCTCGGGGCCGAGCTCGGCGCACCGGTGCTCCTCTGCCTGGAGGGCGGCTACGCGCTCGCCCCGCTCGCGAGGTCGACCGTAGCGACCCTCGAGGCGCTCTCCGATGACCGTCCGCCGCGCGAGGCGCCGGAGGCTCCGGCTGCCTCGTACCGGCGCCACCACGCGAGCTTCTGGCCCGTGCTGAGTCGCTGACCCGGCAACCTGCCATCAGCTGTTGCTGTGCAACAGCAAGTCGGCAAGGTCCTGGAGCCCCGCGGATCTAGTCGTCTTCGACGTACTCGAGCCCGATCTCGGCCAGCTCGGTAGCGGCGTCCGCGTGGCTCATGCGGTCAGCCGGTCCTTGAGCTCGCTCACGAAGGGCTTGGGGATGCCCGGGATCGAATCGAGGTCGTCCACGGAGTCGAACCCTGCCTCGCGCTCGCGGTAGGCGATCACCCGGGTCGCCTGGGTGACCGACATGCCGAGGTCGCGAAGCTGCTCGAAGGTGGCCTCGTTCACGTCGATCTCCCCTGTCTTGCCCGCCTTCTCGGCGCCGGCATCGTCCGCGCCCGCGGGCTTCCTCTCGGCCTCGTCCCCGGTCGCGACGGCGGCGTCGTCCGCCTCCTCGACGGCCTTCCGGCGGCGCCTCGGCCTCAACCTGCCCAGGCTGAACCCACGCCGCCCCTTCGGGCGCCCGACCGCGGCCTGCTCGTCGGTCTCCGCGTCGTCGGCGTCCTTCCTCGCCTGGGCGGTCCCGCGACGCGCCGCCGCCACCTCGGCCTCGGCGCGCCTCGCGCGTTGCTCCGCCTCCTCGATCAATTTCCCGCGCGAGTCGCGTTCCTCCTCGAGCTCTGCGCGCAGCCTCTCGAGCTCCTCTCGGGTCTGCCGCGCGGTCTCATCGCGGACCGTCTCGGTGGTGACCCGGACCCGCTCCTCAGCCTCGGCGCGGAGCATCTCCTCCTGCTCGCGCAGGCGCCGCTGCGCGTCCTCCTGCATCCTCGTCTCGGTCTTCGTGACGACCTTCGCGAGGCGGTGATCGAACCGGCTGTCGGCCTCCGCCTCGAGCCGCTTCAGCTCGGCCTCGAGGCGCTTCTCGGTCTCGTCCTCAAGTGTCGCCTTCTCATCGGCGAGTCGCGACTCGGCGCCCTCCACGCGCTGGCCCCCGGCCTCGATCTGCTCGGCGATCTCGTCGAGCCGGCGCTGCGCAGCCTCGGCTGCCTCGGTGGCGGCCTCGCGCTCGCTTCGCAGCGACCGCTCGGAGCTCGTCAGCGCGGACCGGAGGCGGAGCTCGGCGGCCCGGCGTAGGGCGTCGAACTCCTCGCGGGCGCGGGTCTCGGCGGACTCCTTGATCTCCTGGACCCGTGCGTCGGTCTCCGCCTCGAGCGCTTCGATCTGGGCGTTGAGCTGCTGGGCGTGCTCACCTAGCCGCTTGAGCGCGTTCTCCAGGGCTTCGGCCGTCTCGTCGCGCTCGGCGATCAGCTCCCGCTCGCGGGCGGGCATCCGTCGCTCGGACTCGGCCTCTCGAGGGACGTCGCCGCGCTGCTCTCGCAGCCGGTTCGCCGCGTCCTCCCGGGCCCTGGCGTCGGTGACGGTGACATCGCCGGCTGCCCGGGCCTCCGCTTCCTCCAGCCGACGCTGGATCTCCTCGATCGACCTCCCCGCCCGCTCACGCTCCCTATCCAGGTCGTCCTCGAGAGCGAGGATCTCCGCTGTCGCGCGCTCCTCGGCCTGGCGTCGCGCCGCCTCGCGGTCGCGTTGCTCGGGCGTGGGCCCCCCCTCTCGGCGCGGCGTGTCCCTGCGCTGCGAACCTGCCCCCTCGGCCGTTCGCGGCGAGTCCGGATTCGGACCTTGGCGCTCGGTCATCGAGCCGGTCACTCTACGTGACGTGTCAGCGGGACGACCGGCGGCGGAACCGTCGGGGAGGGTCGCCGGTAAGACCTTGAATCGGCACTGATCCATTCGACTTCGGCGACAGCCGGGCCTCGTCTCGCGCGCCGCCTTTCCGGACCCTCCGCGAAACGATCCGAGGAGGTTTTGGTTGATGCGAGAACTGTTTGTCCGAGCCCACGTCGCCTGCTTCCAGGTGAGCCGGCGGCTGCTCGGCCAGCCGGCGATGGGCGGCCAGGGGACGGTCGAGTACGTTGGCCTGATCCTGCTCGTCGCGCTGCTGATGGTCGGGATGGTCGCCGCGATGAAGGGGTTTCAGGGAAAGCAGGGGCTCGAGCTTGCCCAGACGATCGTCGACAAGATCCGCGAGGCGGTGAAGCAGGTCAGCTTCAGGTAGGGACGGTCTCGAGTGAGATCGCTGCGGCCTGCGCTCGGCTCAGCCCGGGCGCGGGCCTGATCGGCCGCTCATCCTCCGGCCCCGACGCTCCGCACCCGGGCTCTGAGAGACTGGCGGCAATGCCCGCCAGCCGCAGCTATGACCGCGCGCCAACCGACCTGCGTCCGGTGACGATCGAGCCCGGGTTCGTGCGCACCGCCGACGGCTCCGCCCTGATCTCGCAGGGTGAGACGCGGGTGATCTGCACGGCCTCGGTGAACGACTCGGTGCCGCGCTGGATCGAGGGCCGGGGCCGCGGCTGGGTGACGGCCGAGTACGCAATGCTTCCGGCCTCGACGGGGGATCGCAAGCCGCGCGACATCAGCCGCGGCAAGCAGGATGGCCGCGGGGTCGAGATCCAGCGGCTGATAGGCCGCTCGCTGCGCGGGGTGGTCGACGCAGACGCGCTCGGCGAGCGCTCGGTCTACGTCGACTGCGACGTGCTCCAGGCCGATGGTGGGACCCGGTGCGCCGCGATCACGGGCGGGTTCGTCGCCCTGCAGCTGGCACTCGCGAAGCTGGTCGAGAACGAGACGATCGCGCGGCTGCCGCTCGATCAGTCCGTGGCCGCGGTGAGCGTCGGGGTGGTCGATGGGCGGGCCCTCTGCGATCTCGATTACGGCGAGGACGCGGCCGCGGAGGTGGACGCGAACGTCGTGATGACGGGGGACGGCGGGCTCGTCGAGGTGCAGACGACCGCCGAGCGGACCCCGCTCTCCCGCGCGTCGCTCGACGAGCTCCTCTCCCTCGCCGAGGGGGGGATCGCCCGGCTCAAGGACGCACAGGAATCCGCGGCGGGCGCCCTTCCCGCCTGAGATCCTGAGCCGACGATGTCGGCGCTGATCCTCGCAACTCGCAACGAGCACAAGCTGCGCGAGCTTCGCCAGGCTTTGCCCGGTGTGGAGATCGAGCCGCTGCCGACCGGCGTGGAGCTGCCCCCGGAGGAGGGGAGGACCTTCGCCGAGAACGCGCTCGGCAAGGCTCGGGCGGCACACGCGACGACCGGGCGCGGGGCGATCGCGGACGACTCCGGGATCGAGGCGTACGGGCTCCGCGGCAGACCCGGCGTGCACTCGGCCAGGTATGCGGGCGAGGGGGCGAGCGACGAGGAGAACCTGGCGAAGCTCCTGGAGGAGGTCGGGCGCACGGACAACCGCCGCGTGGCCTACGTCTGCGTGATCGCACTGGTGGGCGAGGACGGGGCGGAGGCCCGGTTC
Source organism: Solirubrobacterales bacterium (assembly GCA_036377415.1). Classification (GTDB taxonomy): domain Bacteria; phylum Actinomycetota; class Thermoleophilia; order Solirubrobacterales; family 70-9; genus DASUPK01. The sequence continues at coordinate 8,636 of DASUYK010000040.1, read as the reverse complement.
GAGGGCCGCTGCGAGGGGGTCCTCGCAAGCGAGCCGCGGGGAAGCGGCGGCTTCGGCTACGACCCCGCCTTCATCCCGGAGGACACCGGGCCCGATGACGCCCGGACGATGGCCGAGCTCGACCCCGCCGAGAAGCACGCGATCAGCCACCGGGGCCGCGCCGCCCGGGCGCTTGCCGAATATCTCGACGTCGAGGTGACGTGATGACGGTCGCGGGCCGCGTCGGCCCGGTGGCCGGGATCACGAAGCCACGTGCCGCCGCGGTCTCGATCGCGTCCAATTCGGTGCTGATCGCTCTGAAGCTGGCCGCGGCCGCGGTCACCGGATCGGTCGCGATCCTGAGCGAGGCGCTTCATTCGATGATCGACCTGATCGCCTCGGTGATCGCGTTCGTCTCCGTGCGGCGGGCGGACGTGCCCGCAGACGTCGATCACCCCTACGGACACGAGAAGGTCGAGAGCCTCGCGGCCTCGATCGAGGGGATGCTGATCCTGGTCGGCGCGGCGCTGATCATCTACGAGTCCGTCCACCGGCTAGCCACCGGAGCGGGAGTCGAGAGCCTCGGCTTCGGGATCGCGGTGATCGGGTTCTCCGCCGTCGCGAACGGCGCCGTCTCGATCTTCCTGCGTCGCCAGGCGCGCCGCCACTCCTCGCCCGCGCTCGCGGGCGACGCCGCCCACCTGGGCACCGACGCGCTCACCTCGCTCGGCGTGCTGCTCGGACTAGTCCTCGTTCAGGTGACCGGCGCCGACGCGATCGACTCCGCCGTCGCGATCGCCGTCGCGGTCGTGATCGTCTTCGCCGGAGTCCGGATCCTGCGGCAGTCGACACCGGCGCTCGTCGACGAGTCGCCGCCGGCCGCGGAGATGGACAGGATCGAGGCGGCGATCGCCGGGGCCCGGGCGGGCGCGCCCGAGGTCGTCGGCTACCACAAGCTCCGTGCCCGGACCACCGGCCGGCGCCGCTACATCGATCTGCACGTCCAGTTCAGGGACGGCACCACCCTGGAGCGCGCGCACACCCTGGCTCACGGCCTCCGGGACGCGATCGAAGCCGAGCTCGGCGACGCCGAGGTCCTGATCCACGTCGAGCCGGAGAGCTCCCGCCATGATCCGGCGGAGTTACCTCCTCCGTACCGAGCTGGCTAGAGGTTCACTGCAGCCGCCAGCCCGACCGCCGCGACGACGATGCTGTAGCCGGTGTAGCCGCCGATCGCGAGAAGCACGACCGCGATTCCGCAGATCACGACGACCGTGAGCCAGGAGCCCTGCTCGAGAGTCACGCTCGCTATTTTGGCCTAGTGCGCCGCCGACTGATCTCCGGGCCCCGATGAACGCCCCGATCGACGCGGCAAGTCTCACGGATGCCGGCCGCGCCGTCTCCTATCTGGAGGAGATCTCGCCACAGGTTCGGGGGTGCGCGATCCTCTCGGCCGAGGGTGAGGTACTCGCGGCGAGCGGGGATCCCGACCAATGGGGGAGCGCCGGGCGCGAACTGATCGCGGCGGCGGACGCGGCCGGGGGCGAGCCGGTCGCGCACTCCCACGTCGCGAGCGGCGATGGCGAGGCGTTCTGCATCCGGGAGAGCGGACTCGCCGCGGTAGCGGTGACGGACCGGTTCGCGCTCGCCTCGCTGATGCTCTTCGACATGCGGATCGCGCTTCGCGAGCTCGCCGCGGCCGGCGTCGGGACGTGACCACCAAGCCGCATCGCCTCCTTCTCGAGCGGGTCTCCGGCTACGCCGATGAGGCCGCCGCCTATCTGCGAAGGCGCCGGCACCTGCGCAAGCCGTTCGCGCGGACCTACTATCGCGGCGGCCGGAGCGCGGCCTTTCCAGCCGATACGCCCGAGGGCGAGGCGCTGTTCGGGGCAGCGTCACGGCTGATCGAGGTCGCCGGACCACCGCGGCGGACTCGCACCACCCGCTGAGAAATCGCGGGTCTGCGGGGCAAGACGCGGGTTTGTGACGATCACGCACAAGAGCCCGGATTTGGCGCCGGGGGGCGCTGTTAGGCTCGCCGCGCACTCCAATCCTCAGGAGGGAAGACGTGACCAAGGCTGAGTTCCTCGACGTGCTCGCGCGCGACAGCAGAATCGGCAACAAGAAGGAGGCGGGCCAGGCCGTCGACGCGGTCCTCGACGCCATCACCGACGTCCTCCAGGGCGGCGGCGAGGTGAACTTCACCGGCTTCGGCAAGTTCGCCGTCGCCGAGCGTGGCCCCCGTCAGGGTGTGAACCCGCGCACCGGGGAGCGGATCTTCATCCCCGGCGGCAAGGTGCCGCGCTTTTCGGCCGGCTCCGGGCTGAAGAAGAAGGTCAAGGGCGGGGGCGGCGGCTCGGGCGAGTAGCCCGGTCGCGCGATCGATCGGCTGACTCGGGCAGCATTTGCCGACCGGCTCGCGGCGCTCGTTGACGAGCGCCGAAGTCAAGTTTGCCTGGGGCTCGACCCAGACCCGGCGAACCTCTCTCCTGACTCCGCTCCCGATGCGGACTCGGGGGGCGTCGCCGACCGCGCCGCCACGGCGGTCACCGAGCATTGCGAGTGGCTGATCGAGAGGGCGGGACCCGCGTGCGTCGCGGTGAAGCCGCAGCTCGCCTGCTTCGAGCGACTCGGCGCACCGGGATGGAGAGCGCTCTCGGAGGTCTGCCGGGCGGCGCGGCGAGCGGGCCTGCTCGTAGTCGCCGACGGAAAGCGCGGCGACGTCCCCCTAACCGCTCGGGCGTACGGCCAGGCCCTGGTGGGCGAGACCGAGACGCCGTGGGGGACGGTCCCGGGACTGGGCGCGGACGCGTTCACCGCCAACCCCCTCTTCGGTGAGGACGCGATCGACGTGCTGGTCGACGCCGCGCGCAGCGCGGGCGCCGGGATCTTCCTGCTGGTCCGGACCTCCAATCCGGGGGCGGCGCGGCTCCAGGACGCCAGCATCACCGCCCCCTCCTCAGCTTCGCGTCCGGGGGCGGCGGGGGCTTCTCGCCCCGTCCACGAGGAGCTCGCCGCGCTGGTCGCGGAGCGGGCCGGGGAGCTGACCGGGGATTCGGGTCTCTCGGGTCTCGGCGCCGTGGTCGGGGCGACCGCGCCGCAGCACCTCGGTCGGCTGCGGGAGCTGATGCCCGATTCGGTCTTCCTGATTCCCGGAATCGGGGCGCAGGGGGGACGGCCTGAGGACGTGGCTCCCGCGCTCGCGGCGGGGCGATCCGCCTCGGTGTTGGTCGCGGCCGCCCGCAGCATCGCCGGAGCCGAGGATCCCGCTGCCGCGGCGGAGGAACTACGCGCCTCGGTCTGGGCCCTCGCCGGCTGACGCCACCTGCGCCGGCGACGCCCCCCTGGGAGGGAAACGGCGAGTACAGGTTGTCGCCCGGGTACCATCGCGCCCCGCGAATGCCGGATTACACGCCGAACCCAATCGTCCGCGCGTTCGCCGTGATGGCTCTGATCGCGGCCTTCGTCCTCGTGGTTACCGTGATCGCTACCTCGGGCGGGGACTCGGACGGAGACGGCGGCAGCGCGCAGGAGAAGACGCAAGTCCCCAGCCGGAGGGGGGCGGAAGCGATGAAGAAGGGTGTCTGGATCGTTCGCTCCGGAGACACTCTGGGCAAGATCTCAGCGGTGACCGAGATCGACATCGATGTGCTGATCCAGCTCAACCCCGATCTGGACCCGCAGGCCCTGCAAGAGGGCCAGCGAATAGCGTTGCGCTGAACGTGTCGGGGCGCGGATTCAGGTGGGGCGGGCGGCTTTCGCGTCTGGCGATCGGGCTCGCCGGGATCGCGATTCTCGCCGGGCTGACCGGAGCTCCCGCCGGGGCTCAGAAGGGGGACGCTCCCGGAGGCGGCCGCGACGCCACCCAAGGCGCCGAGCCGAATCAGGCGGGACCGCCTCGGCTTGCGGCGAAGGCATGGATCCTCGTCGATCCGCGGGACGGCGCGATTCTCGCGAGCCACTCCCCGAACAAGCACCTCCCGATCGCGAGTGCGACGAAGCTGATGACTGCCTACCTCGCGCTCGAGAACCTGAAGCCAGGACAGGTCGTGAGGGCCCCCTCGTACCAGCCGAGCGCCGCCGCCGAGATCACGCTGGGGCTCAGCCGGGGCGAGCGAATCCGGACGCGCGACCTTCTCTACGGCCTTCTCGTGCCGAGCGCGAACGACGCCGCTCACGCCCTGGCGTACGGCGTCTCGGGATCGGTGCCCGCATTCGTCACCGAGATGAACCGGGCCGCGCAGGAGCTCGGGCTCGCGGACACGAGCTACGCGAATCCGATCGGGCTCGACGATCCCTCGAATTACTCGAGCGCCCAGGACCTGGTCACACTCGCCGGCGTCCTGCTGCGCGATCCACTCTTCGCCCGGATCGTCGATTCGACGAGCGCGACGGTCCGGAGCGAGGACGGGACCCGCCAGGTCACCACGCGAAACAGCCTGCTCGACCGCCTCCCCTGGGTGGATGGGGTGAAGACCGGCCACACGCTGGGCGCGGGATACGTGCTGGTCGGGTCGGGGACACAGAACGGGACCACGTTGATCTCCGCCGTCCTCGGAACCTCGAGCGAGGCCGCCCGGGACGCGGCGACGCTCGAGCTGCTCAGCTACGGGTTCTCGCTGTATGACCCGGTTCAGCCCGTCGACCGGGGCGAGCAGCTCGCGGATTCCGAGCTCGACTACCGCAGCGAGAATCTCCCGCTGGTCGCGGAGCGCGCCCTGCGGGTCGACGTGCGGGAGGGCCAGCGCGTCGACACCCGCGTTGATGCACCGGAGGAGGTGAGCGGCGCGGTCGAGGAGGGCCAGGTGCTCGGGAAGGTGACGGTCACGGTGGACGGCGAGCGGGCGGCCGCGAGCCCGCTGGTGGCGGCGCATTCCGTCGAAGCCGCGACCCTGTTCGACAAGGCTGAATCAGTCGTCCAGAATCCGTTCGTGCTTATTGCGCTCGGCGCGATCGTGATACTTGTAGGGACACTGCTGGCGCTCAGAGGCCGCGGAGGACGGAATCCCGAGACGTCCTCCGAGCGAGCCGGGCGATCCCAGCAACAGGCTCCCAGACAGCGGACCCCGGAGGAGAGGCGCAGGATGCACGAGGAGAGAATGCGCAGGAGGCGCCAGAGGACGGAGCGCGAAGGAGGCACCGGATGATCCTCACGGTAACCCTGAACGCCGCGATCGATCGGACGGTGGCGGTTCCGAGCTTCAGGCAGGGGCACCGCCACCGGGCGGTCGAGGCGAGCACCGTCGCCGGCGGCAAGGGCGTGAACGTGGCGCGGGCCCTGAAGATCCTCGAGCGGCCAGTGATCGCGACCGGCCTGGCTGGAGGGCCCACCGGCGCCCGGCTGATGGAGCGCCTCGCCGAGGAGTCCATCCTCACCGACTTCACTTGGATCTCCGGCGAATCAAGGACAAACCTCGCCGTGGTCGATCCCACCTCCGGCGAGCAGACCGAGATCAACGAGCGCGGCCCCGACGTGAGCGCCGAGGAGCTGGAGCGTTTCTTGGAGAAGCTGCTCTACCTCGCGCGCGGCGCGCGCATCTGCTCGATCGCGGGCAGCCTTCCCCCGTCGGTGCCGCCCTCCTTCTCGGCCCGGATGGTGGAGGAGCTGAAGGCCCTCGGCGTCGAGACGATCGTCGACACCGAGGGCGAGCCGCTGCTGGCCTCGCTGCGCGCGGAGCCGGCCGCCGTCACCCCGAACGTCCGCGAGGCCGAGGGCGCCGTCGGGCACGAGTTCACCGATCGGGAGGACCTCCTGCTCGGGCTCGGCAGCCTCGTCGAGCTCGGCGCCGCCGATGCGGTGATAACGAGGCCCGAGGGTTGTGTCGCATCGCTGCTCGTCGGCGAGGATCGCGAGGAGCGCCGGGCCTACGAGGTGATGGCGCCCACGGTGGAGCCAGTGGCGACCGTCGGGTCGGGCGACGCGTTCCTGGCCGGTTTCGTCGCCGCCCGCTATGACGGCCGCTCGGCGGAGGACTGCCTCCGCTTCGCGGTCGCCTGCGGGGCGGAATCCACGCAGCACTTCGGAGCCGGCAGCATCGATCCCATCGAGGTCGAGCGCCTGCTCCAGGGCGTCGAGGCGCGCGAGCTCGAGGCGCCCCGCGCCGCGGTCTAGATCGCGCCCGTCGCCCTGGGCGCACGCTCGCGGATATCGCGAGGAACGCGTCAGCACGGCTCGGGCCTGGCCACGATCGTGAAGAGCGAGTTGACCGCTGTTATCCTTGGCGGGGCGTTGGCGATGGACCTCCGAAACGCCGCTGGCACCGCATTTCCGGCCCCGCGACGCGGGGTTTTTTCGTCCGCGAACGAACGTAGGGTGGGGCAATGGAAGTAGAGATCGGCCGCGGGAAGAAGGGGCGCAGGGCGTACGGCTTCGACGAGATCGCGATCGTCCCCTCACGCCGGACCCGCGATCCCGACGACATCGACATCACCTGGAACCTCGGCCCGTATCGGTTCGAGCTTCCGCTGCTCGCTTCCGCGATGGACGGCGTCGTCAGCCCGAGGACCGCCGCTCTGATCGGCAAGCTCGGCGGCCTCGGCGTGCTCAACCTGGAGGGGATCTGGTCGCGCTACGAGGACGCCGACGCGAAGCTCGACGAGATCGCGGCGGCGCCGAGTGAGCAGGCGACGCGCCTGATGCAGGAGATCTACGCGGAGCCGGTGAAGCCCGAGCTGATCGCGCGGAGGATCGAGGAGATAAAGGCGGACGGCGCGGTCGTCTGCGGATCGCTCACCCCGCAGAAGGTGACCGAGTTCTACGACGCGGCGCTCGAGGCCGGGCTCGACCTCCTCGTGATCCAGGGCACCGTGATCTCGGCGGAGCACGTCTCGACCCAGACCGAGCCGCTGAACCTGAAGGAGTTCATCGCCACGCTCGACATCCCCTGCGTGGTCGGCGGCTGCGCGTCGTACAACACGGGGCTTCACCTGATGCGCACGGGCGCCGTCGGGGTCCTGGTCGGCGTCGGTCCCGGGGCCGCCTGCACGACCCGCGGCGTCCTCGGTATCGGCGTACCGCAGGCGACCGCGATCGCGGATGTGGCCGCGGCCCGGAGCCAGCACATGATGGAGACGGGCCAGTACTGCAACGTGATCGCGGACGGGGGGATGCGGACGGGCGGCGACGTCTCCAAGGCGATCGCGGTCGGGGCCGACGCGGTGATGATCGGTTCGCCGCTCGCCCGCGCGAAGGAGGCTCCGGGTCGGGGCTTTCATTGGGGGATGGCGACCTTCCATCCCTCGCTTCCCCGGGGCGCACGGGTCGCGACGACCCAGGACGGCACCCTCGAGCAGATCCTGCTCGGCCCCGCCCGGGAGAACGACGGCACCTTCAACCTGATGGGCGCGCTGCGCACCTCGATGGCCACGACCGGATACGAGAACATCCCGGAGTTCCACCGGGCCGAGGTGATGGTTGCGCCCGCTCTCCAGTCCGAGGGCAAGCAGCTCCAGCGCGAGCAGTCGGTCGGGATGGGATCGAACGGCCGGGCGACGGTGGACGTCGCGGTTGCCGTCTCGGATGACTAGGGCGGAGGGAACCGCCGACCGAATTCATGTGCCGGAGCGGAGCGTGCCGGGCGCCGAGCCCGAGCTCCGCGAGGTCGAGAAGACCGGGCCTGCTCAGGCAACCGAGGAGGTGCTGGTCCTCGACTTCGGCGGGCAGTACTCGCAGCTGATCGCGCGCCGGATTCGCGAGTGCGGGGTCTTCAGCGAGCTCCTCCCGCACGACAGCGAGATCGAGCGGATCCGCGAGCGCGGGCCGCGGGGGCTGGTCCTCTCGGGCGGCCCCGCGTCCGTCTACGCGGAAGGCGCCCCGGCTCTCCGGAAGGAGCTCCTCGAGCTGGGAATCCCGGTGCTGGGCATCTGCTACGGAATGCAGCTGATGGTCCACGAGCTCGGCGGGCGCGTGGAGCAGGCGCCGGCCGGAGAGTTCGGCCGCAGCCGCCTGACCCTGAGCGACGGGGGCGGCACTCTGCTCGGGGGCCTTCCGGCCGAGCAGCAGTGCTGGATGAGCCACCGCGACACCGTCTACGAGCCCCCGCCGGGCTTCGCCGCTCTCGCCTCCAGCAGCGAGTCGCCGGTCGCGGCGTGCGAGGACACCTCCCGCGGCCTCTACGGGATCCAATTCCACCCCGAGGTCGTCCACACGCCGTATGGACCTGAGATCCTCACCCGCTTCCTTCGCGACGTGGCCGGCTGCCGGGAGCGCTGGTCGCCGGAGTCGCTGATCGCCGAGCAGGTGGAGGCGATCCGCGCCCAGGTCGGCGACGCCCGGGCGATCTGCGGCCTTTCCGGGGGCGTCGACTCGGCGACCGCCGCGCTGCTCGTCCACCAGGCGATCAGCGACCGGCTCACCTGCGTATTCGTCGACCACGGGATGATGCGCAAGGACGAGGCCGAGCAGGTCGTGACCGCGTTCCGCGAGCACCACGGGATCCAGCTGGTCCACGTCGACGCCGCCGACCGCTTCCTCGACCGGCTCGCCGGGGTGGAGGACCCCGAGACGAAGAGGAAGGTCATCGGCGAGGAGTTCATCCGGGTCTTCGAGGAGGAGGCCTCGAAGGTCGAGGACGCGCGGTTCCTGGTGCAGGGGACGCTTTACTCGGACGTGATCGAGTCCGGCGGCGACGGCCGCGCGGCGGCGACGATCAAGTCAC
>DASUYK010000039.1:0-64423 GCA_036377415.1 Solirubrobacterales bacterium | reverse complement strand
CCGACATCCTGATCACGACTCCGGAATCGCTCTATCTGATGATCAGCTCGCAGGCCCGCAAGATACTCGGCTCCGTCGAGGCCGTGATCGTCGACGAGATCCACGCCGTCGCCCCGTCGAAGCGCGGCAGCCACCTGGCTTTGACGCTGGAGCGGTTGGAAAACCTCGTCAGCCGATCCGCCTCGGCCGAGGCGATTCAGCGAATCGGGCTTTCAGCCACCCAGCGACCGCTGGAGCGAATCGGGCAGTTCCTGGTCGGCAGCGGCCGCACCTGCGAGGTCGTAGACGCAAGCGAGCCGAAGGAGCTCGACCTCGAGATCGTCGTCCCGGTCGAGGACATGGTGGAGCCGAGCCCGCTGTCGAGCAAGCGGCGCGACGGGGCCGACACCGGCAAGACCCCACCAGCAAACGGGTCGCGCTCACGCGCGCCCTCGCATCAAGACCACTCCCCGGAGCGGATCGATCCCGGGCCGATCGAGGCCTCCCTCGATCCGGCGACCAACACCCGCTCGATCTGGCCGGCGATCTACCCCGAGCTCCTTCGGCTCGTCCGCGAGCACACCTCGACGATCGTCTTCGTCAACAACCGCCGCGCCGCCGAGAGGATCGCGAAGCGGCTGAACGAGATGAACGGCGACGGGCTCACGGACGAGCTCCCCGCGACGGAGCATGCCGGGAACACCAAGAATGAGGATGAGTCGCCGCCCGAGATCGCGCGGGCACACCACGGGTCGCTCTCACACGAGGAGCGGGCGCTGGTCGAGGAGATGCTCAAGTCGGGGCAGCTCCCCTGTCTGGTGGCGACCTCGTCGCTCGAGCTGGGAATCGACATGGGCGCGGTCGACCTCGTGATCCAGGTGGAGTCGCCGAAGTCGGTGACCAGGGGCCTGCAGCGCGTCGGCCGCGCGGGCCACACCCTGGGGGAGGTATCGAAGGGGAGGATCTTCCCGAAGTTCCGGGCCGACCTGCTCGAGTGCGCGGTGGTCGCGAGGCGGATGCGGACCGGGGAGATCGAGGAGACCGTCATCCCCCAGAACCCGCTCGACGTGCTCGCCCAGCATCTGGTCTCGATGGCCGCACTCGACGAGTGGGAGATAGACGAGGTCGAGAAGCTCGTCCGCTCCGCCCAGCCCTTCGCCGGGCTCTCCCGGGAGCAGCTCGAGAACGTGCTCGACATGCTCGACGGTCGCTATCCCTCCGAGCGGTTCGCCGAGCTCCGGCCCCGGATCGTCTGGGACCGCACCAAGGGAAAGATGCGCGGACGCCCCGGTGCCCGCCAGCTCGCCGTCGCCAATGCCGGAACGATCCCGGACCGCGGCCTCTACGGCGTCCATCTTCCCGACGGCCGCCGGGTCGGCGAGCTCGACGAGGAGATGGTCTATGAGGCCCGCCCCGGCCAGACCTTCCTGCTGGGGGCAAGCACCTGGCGGATCGAGGAGATCACCCGGGACCGCGTGATCGTCACCCCGGCACCGGGAACCCCCGGAGCGGTGCCCTTCTGGCGCGGGGACGGGATCGGCCGCCCTGCCGACCTGGGGAAGGCGATCGGCGCCTTCTCCAGGGAAGCGGTGAACGCCGACCCGAAGAAGCTCGCGAAGGAGAACGACCTCGACAAACTCGCTGCTCAGAACCTCGTCAGTTACCTGACCGAGCAGCAGGCCGCCACCCGGGTCGTGCCGTCGGACGAGTCGATCGTGGTGGAGCGCTTCCGCGACGAGATCGGCGACTGGAGGCTCTGCGTCCTCTCTCCGTGGGGCGGGCGGGTTCACGCGGCGTGGGGGCTCGCCCTCTCGGCGAAGATACGCGACGATCGCGAGCTCGAGGCGGACGCGATCTGGTCGGACGACGGCATCGTCATCCACTTGCCCGACGCGGACGAGCCGCCGCCCGCCGACCTGGTGATGATCGAGCCCGACGAGCTCGAGGATCTGGTGATCCGCGAGCTCTCCGGATCGGCGCTGTTCGGTGCCCGCTTCCGGGAGAACGCTGCGCGCTCCCTGCTGATCCCACGCGCCTGGCCGGGAAAGCGCACCCCGCTCTGGCAGCAGCGGCTGAAGTCGCAGAGCCTGCTCGAGGTCGCCCGCGACTTCCCACGCTTCCCGGTGATTCTCGAGACCTACCGCGAGGTGATGCGGGACGTCCTCGATCTGCCGGCACTCCGCGACCTCCTTCGCGACCTCCACTCCCGGCGAATCACGATGGTGGAGGTCGAGACCCCGACTGCATCGCCGTTCGCCTCCTCGCTGCTCTTCGACTACGTCGCCACCTACATGTACGAGGGCGACACGCCGAACGCGGAGCGGCGGGCCGCCGCCCTCGCACTGGATCGGGACCTGCTCGCCGAGCTCCTCGGGCAGGAGGAGCTGCGGGAGTTGATCGACCCCGAGGCGCTCGAGGAGGTCTCCGAGCAGCTCCAGCACCTGACGGAGTCGGCTCGGGCGAAGGACCGCGACGGCCTCCAGCAGATCCTGCGGAGGCTCGGCGACCTGACCGCGGATGAGTGCGAGCGGCGGGTCGAGGAGGGCTACTCGGCCGCCTCGATGCTGAACAAGCTGGTCAAGGAGCGCCGCGCGGCCGTGGTCAGGGTCGCCGGGGAGGAGCGCTACATCGCAGCGGAGGACGCCGGGCTCTATCGCGATGCGCTCGGCGTCCCCCCGCCCGCCGGACTGCCGGAGAGCTTCATCGAGCCCGTCGACGATGCGCTCGTCTCCCTCGTGAGGCGCTACGCCGCGACCCACGTCCCCTTCCCGACCAAACAGCTCTCGGATCGCTACGGCGTCGACCCGAGCCCTGCGCTCCGCGAGCTGGAGCGCGCCGGAGAGGTGGTCCGGGGGGAGCTGCTTCCCGGCGGGACCACCCGCGAGTGGTGCGAGGCGGACGTCCTCCGGCGGCTGCGGCGCGCGAGCCTCGCCCGGCTTCGCAGGGAGGTCGAGGCGACCGATCCGCGGGAGCTCGCCCGCTTCCTCCCAAGCTGGCAGAACGTCGACGCCCACGCGCGAACCGGCGCGGGACCCGACCGTCTCCGCGAGGCGCTGATCCCGCTTCAGGGGATCGCGCTCACGCCGAAGACATGGGAGCGCGATGTCCTCCCCCGGCGGCTCGGGGCCTACAGCCCCTCCTGGATGGACGAGCTCTGCACCAGCGGCGAGCTGGTCTGGATCGGGGCCGGCGCCATCGGCAGGAGCGACGGCAGGGTGGCGCTCTACTTCCGCGAGGACGTCCGCCTCGCCGGGCCGCCGCCGGCCAACGCGAAACTCGATCGCCCCGAGGGCGAGATCCAGGACGCGATCCGCGAGCGCCTCGCTCGGGGGCCGTGCTTCTGGCTCGACCTGCTCGAGCTCGAGGGCTCGGCAGAGCAGCTGCACGAGGCGCTCTGGGACCTCGCCTGGTCGGGAGAGGTGACCAACGACGCCTTCGCCCCGCTCCGCGCCCCCCGCCTGCGCGCGGCGCAGCGCTCCGATCGCTCCGGCCGCCGCTTCGCGCGGAGGAGGGCCGGCGCCTCGGGGACCGTCATCGGGCGCTGGTCGCTCACCGCGCCGCTCTTCGAGGACGCCCCCTCCGCCGGCCCGCGAATGCGGGCGCTGGCGGAGCTCCTGCTCGAGCGCCACGGGATCATCGCGCGTGAGACCGCGATCGCAGAGGGAATCCCCGGTGGATTCGCCTCGATCTATGGCGAGCTCCAGAACCTGGAGCTCCTCGGGACCGCGCGACGGGGCTACTTCGTCGAGGGGCTCGGGGGTGCCCAGTTCGCGCTTCCCGGTGCGGTCGAGCGGCTCCGCAGCCTGCCGCGGGCAGATGGATCGCTCCAGGTCCTGGCGGCGACCGATCCCGCCAACCCGTATGGCGCCACGCTCCCCTGGCCAAAGCTCGAAGGCCAGCGGCGCCCGGCGCGGACCGCGGGGGCCTACGTGATGCTCCGCGATGGGGAGGCGCTCCTCTACGTCGAGCGGAGCGGGAAGGGAATCCTCCGGCTTCGGAAGCTGAGCGAGCAGGAGCTCACCGCAGCCCTCGCCGAGCTGGCCGCAGCCGCCCGCGATGGGCTGATCGAGAAGCTCACGATCGAGCGGCTCGACGGCGAGCCGGTGATCGGCTCGGGAATGGAGACGGCACTGATCGAGGCGGGATTCAGGCGACAGCCGAGGCGCCTCGTCGCCTGATGCCACGGCGCCCCGATGATGTGGGGGCGCGCGACAGCGCGACTCGTGAAATGTCGGAGGAGCGACCCGTTTAGTCATGGCGGAGGGCGACTCGATCCTGCGCCTCGCGAGGCGGATTCACGACGGGCTCGCGGGCGAGCGTGTCACGGTGCGAACACCGGGCGCCCGCCGGCCCGCCGGCCTGCCCTGCGCAGCGATCGACGGCGGGCTCCTGGAGAGCGCCGAGAGCCGCGGCAAGCACCTGATCCTCCACTTCGCCGACGGCCTCGCCCTACACAGCCACCTCGGAATGCGCGGGACCTGGCATCTGTACGCCGAGGGGGAGAGCTGGCGGCGCCCGGCCTCACAGGCCTGGATCACCCTGTCAACCGGGCGGATAGATGCAGTCAACTTCGGCGGATCGACGATGCGGATCGCGAGGGAGTCCCAGCTCCGCCGCGATCCGAGGCTTGCCCGCCTCGGTCCGGATCTGCTCGCGGACGACTTCGACGTCGAGGACGCGATCCGGCGGATGCGGGGTGTGGGGCCGACGGCCGAGCTCGGCGACGCGCTGCTCGACCAGACGCTGGTCGCAGGGATCGGGAACATTTTCAAGAGCGAGGGATGCTTTGCCGCCCGGATCGATCCGCGTGCACGGCTCGGCTCGCTCTCCGACCCAGAGCTCGGATCCGTCCTCGATCTGACCCGCGAGCTGATGCTGGCGGCGGTCGAGTCGGGCAGGCAGCCCGGCTCCGTGTATCGGAGGGCCGCCCGGCCGTGCCGGCGCTGTGGCTCTGCGATCCGCTCAGGGGCGCAGGGCGACTCGGCCCGGGTCAGCTACTGGTGCCCAAGCTGTCAGCGTCGCGGCTGAGGACCATTTGACTCGAACACTTTTCGGTCGATCCCGGATAATCGTCGGTGGCGTGGAGAGCCGTGCGAGTCAACGAATGGTCGGGTTGCTCGGCCGGGTGCCCTTGTTCTCGGAGCTCTCAGCTTCCGAGCTCGAGCGGGTCGCCCAGGTCGCGATTCCACGGAGCTTTCCGCACGACACCCGGGTCTTCCACGAGGGCGATCCCGGGGATGCCTGCTACATCGTCAGCTCGGGCAGCTGCCGCGTCACCCGCCAGCACTCGGACGGCAGGGTGATCACGCTCGCGACTCTCGGACCGGGAGCGATCTTCGGGGAGCTTGCGATGCTCGACGGAGAGCGCCGCTCGGCGAGCGTCGAGGCGGTCGAGAGCACCGACCTCCTGGCCCTGCCCGCGATGGACATGCGCGCTCTGATCCGTGAGCACCCCGATATGGCCGAGAAGCTGGTCGTCGCGCTCACCAGGCGCCTGCGGGAGGCGAACGAGCGGATCGCGCGCCAGTCATTCCAGACGGTCCCGAGCAGAGTCGCCGGGGTGCTCAACAAGCTGCTCGCCGAGGAGGCAGTCACCCCCCTGGTCCGCGACGGCGTGACGATCCGGCTGCGGCAAGCCGACCTTGCTCAGATGGCCGGAACCTCGCGTGAGAGCGTCAGCCGCTTTCTGGCAACGCTCGAGCGCGCGGGTGTGGTTCAGGTCGGACGCGGCCGGGTGACCGTGATCGAGCCCGAACGGCTCGACGCATACATCTTCTGAGGCGCTGACGGCGAGGGCATGACACCCTCTGGCCGCTCGCCCGACTTCGCCGAGCAGCGGCAGCGAATGGTCGAGCGCCAGCTCCGACGGCGTGGGATCTCCGATGAGGCGGTGCTCGACGCGATGGGGTCGGTGCCCCGCGAGCTGTTCGTCCCCGAGCGCGTGCGGAAGAGCGCCTACAACGACTCGGCGCTTCCCATCGGTCACGAGCAGACCATCTCCCAGCCCTGGGTAGTGGCTGCGATCTGCCAGGCCCTTCACCTGGACGGGGACGAGAACGTCCTCGAGATCGGGACCGGATCCGGGTACTCGGCCGCAGTCCTCGCGAAGCTGTCGGATCGCGTGATCAGCGTCGAGCGCGTGCCGGCGCTGGGCGAGGTGGCCCGGGCCCGACTCGAGGAGATGGGGGTCCGGAACGTCGAGGTGATCATCGGCGACGGCAGCCAGGGGCATTCGCCCGGCGCGCCGTACGACGCGATCGCGGTGCACGCCGCCACCCCCGAGGCGCCCCACAGCCTGCTCGGTCAGCTCGCGGAGGGGGGAAGTCTCGTCGTCCCGATCGCGACCGGCACAGCCGACCTGCTCACCGCGTTCACCCGCGAGAACGGAGACCTGCGCCAGGAGACGATCGGGCCCTGCCGCTTCGTCCCGCTGATCGGGGCCGAGGGGTTCGATGCGCCCGAATGATGAGCGGCCCCCGTGGCCGCGCCTGAAGTAGGCTCGGCCGGTGAATTCCGCGCTCTACGTGCTCAACTTCTACTCCCCCGTCTTCGTGGACCAATTGCGAAGCGGCCGGAAGACGGCGACGATCCGGCTGGGCGACAAGTCGCGCAAGTACAACCGCGGCCAGCTCGTCTGGATCACGATCGGCTACCGGCACCAGCCGCGGGAGAAGATCTTCGCCGCCGTGATCGACGACGTCGAGGTGAAGAAGGTCGCCGAGCTCTCCCCCCGTGACATCGAGCACGACAACCCCGAGTTCCGCCGCCAGGAGGAGACCGTCGCGTTCCTCGAGAAGATCTACACCCGGTCGATCTCGGACGAGGACACCGTCACGGTCATACGCTTCTCCCAGATCGTCGAACGGCCGAGCACTCAATTCGGCAATGGTGAATCGCCGTCCCGCAACTGAGCGCTAGGCGCGCGGCTTGGGCGACTACCGTTTCCTGACCACCTGGGTGTTGGAGGCGCCTCGGGAGCGCGTGTGGGACGCGATCTACGAATCCGAGCACTGGCCCGAGTGGTGGAGGGGAGTCCTCGAGACCGAGCGTCTCGCCGAGGGGGACGAGAACGGCGTCGGTCAGGTCGGTCGCTACGTCTGGAAGTCGAAGCTCCCGTACAAGCTCGAGTTTCAGATGCGAACCACGCGCGTCGAGCGCCCGCACGTCCTCGAAGGTGAGGCGAACGGTGAGCTGGCGGGGACCGGTCGCTGGCGCCTGTTCGAGCAGGACGGGATCACCGCCGTCGTCTACGAGTGGAACGTCCGCACGACAAGGGCCTGGATGAACCTGCTGACCCCCATCGCCCGCCCGATCTTCGCGGTCAATCACGACTACGTGATGAGGAACGGCGGCGAGGGCCTGGCGCGACTGCTCGGCGCGCGGCTGCTCGCACTCGGCTAGCTGTCGCGGTGCCCCCGAGCGGCGGTCGCTCAGTCTGCCCGGTTACAATCACGCCTGCTGTCTTGGCACTCCCCCACCGAGAGTGCCAAACCGAGTGACAGACTTTGCGAATCAAACCTCGACCAGTTCAGGAGGAATGCGAATGAAGTTGAAGCCGCTTGGCGACCGCCTGATCGTTCAGGCGGTCGAGGAGGAGGAGACGACCGCGAGCGGAATCGTCCTCCCCGATACAGCCAAGGAGAAGCCGCAGAAGGGCAAGGTGCTCGCCGTCGGCGATGGTGCGATCCAGGAGGACGGCAGCCGCCGCCCCCTCGACGTGAGCGAGGGCGACGAGGTCCTCTACTCCAAGTACGGAGGCACGGAGATCACCGTTGACGGCGACGACCTGCTCGTCCTGCGCGAATCGGACGTGCTCGCGAAGGTCGGCTAACAGGACTTAGGAAAGGAGGAACCACCGATATGGCTCACAAGGAGCTGAAGTACGACGAGGCGGCGCGCGGCGCACTGCAGGCCGGCGTCGACGCCGTGGCCAATGCGGTCAAGGTGACCCTCGGCCCGAAGGGACGCTACGTCGTTCTCGACAAGAAGTTCGGCGCCCCCACGATCACCAACGACGGCGTCACGATCGCGCGCGAGATCGAGGTCGAGGACGTCTTCGAGAACCAGGGCGCCCAGCTGGTCCGCGAGGTGGCGACCGCGACCAACGACGTCGCCGGCGACGGCACCACGACGGCGACGCTGCTCGCCCAGACGATCGTCCGCCACGGCTTGAAGAACGTGGCCGCCGGAGCGAACCCGCTCGGGCTGCGCCGCGGGATCGAGAAGGCCGTCGAGTCCGTGGTCGAGGACCTGCGGGAGAAGCAGTCGAAGGAGATCGCGGGCAAGGAGCAGATCGCCCGCGTCGCCGCGATCTCCGCGGCCGACGATGAGATCGGCAACATCATCGCCGACGCGATCGACAAGGTCGGCAAGGACGGCGTGGTGAACGTCGAGGAGGGTCAGACCTTCGGGATGGAGCTCGAGTTCACCGAGGGCATGCAGTTCGACAAGGGCTACATCTCGCCCTACATGGTCACCGACCAGGACCGCATGGAGGCCGCCCTCGAGGAGCCCTACATCCTGATCGCGAACCAGAAGATCGGTTCGGTCCGGGACATCCTCCCGGTGCTCGAGCAGGTGATGCAGGGCGGCAAGCCGCTCGTGATCATCGCCGAGGACGTCGAGGGCGAGAGCCTCGCGACCCTGGTCGTCAACAAGCTCCGTGGCACCTTCACCGGCGTCTCGGTCAAGGCGCCCGGGTTCGGCGACCGCCGCAAGCGGATGCTCGAGGACATCGGGATCCTCACCGGCGGCGAGGTGATCACCGAGGAGATGGGCCTGAAGCTGGAGAACACCCAGCTCGACCAGCTCGGCAAGGCGCGTCGCGTCGTCGTCTCGAAGGACACGACGACGATCATCGACGGCGCCGGTGAATCCGAGCAGATCAAGGGCCGGATCAAGCAGATCAAGCAGGAGATCGAGTCGACCGACTCCGACTTCGACCGCGAGAAGCTGCAGGAGCGGCTGGCCAAGCTGGCCGGCGGCGTCGCGGTCGTCAAGGTCGGTGCGGCGACCGAGACCGAGATGAAGGAGAAGAAGCATCGGGTCGAGGACGCGCTGCAGGCGACTCGCGCCGCGCTCGAGGAGGGGATCGTCCCGGGCGGCGGCGTCGCGCTGCTGAACGCCCAGGACGCGATCTCCCTCGACTCCTACGAGGACGACGACGAGCGCACCGGTGCCTCGATCATCCAGCGCTCGCTCGAGTCTCCGATCCGGCAGATCGCCGACAACTCGGGCTTCGAGGCATCGGTGGTGGTCGAGAAGGTCCGCGGCCTGAAGCCCGGCGAGGGCCTGAACGCGGACGATGGCGAGTACGGCAACCTGGTCGCCGCCGGCGTCATCGACCCGACGATGGTCACCCGCTCGGCACTGCAGAACGCGGCCTCGATCGCGAAGAACATCCTCACCACCGAGGCGATCGTGGCCGAGCCGCCCGAGAAGGAGCCGGCCGGCATGCCCGGTGGCGGGATGCCCGACATGGGTGGGATGATGTAGTCGGCTACCAGCCGACTACGCTTCGCCGTAACAGGCGAGTGCCCGCATGATCGCGGGCGACTTCAGGAGGCCCGGCGAAAGCCGGGCCTCTGTCGTTCCGGACAATGGGGCTAGACGCCGAGGACGGCGCCCATCGGCCGGGGCTCGACCCCGAGCCGCTCGGCGTCCTCGGTGCCGCGCTCGGTCGTCATCGGTACCTCCATCAGCTCCGCCTCCTCCCAGGTGGCGAAGACCGACGGTCCCGCGAGGAGCTCGAGGGTCCGAAGCCCGGCACGGACGACCGGCAGGGGCACGTTGAAGAGCGGCCGGCGGCGCCCGCTCGCCTCCAGCACCAGCTCGACGATGTCCTCATAGGAGAGGACGTCCGGGCCCGCGAGCTCGTAACGGTCGCTGGATTCCCCTTCGGACCGCTTCCGCTGCTCCGCTCCGTTCAGGGAGGCGACGACGCAGCGGGCGACGTCCCGCGCCCAGATCGGCTGGTAACGCGCACCTCCGGATCCCGAGACTGGCATCGCGGGCAGGATCGAGAGCCGCTCAAGGAGGGTGATCCAGGGATCGCCGGGCCGGTAGACGATCGAGGGCGCGAAGACGGTCGCGTCGATGGGCGACTCCTGAACGGCCCGCTCGGCGATCGCCTTGGAGCGAAAGAACCGCGTTCGCTGAAATCCACTCGCTCCGATCGCCGAGAAGAAGACGAACCGCTCGACGCCGGCACGCTCGGCCGAGCGGAGGAGCCTGGCCGTCGCGATTCCGTTCAACTCCTCGATCGTGCCGCTGGGCTGATCGCGGATCGTCGCCGCCAGGTGGACGACCGTGCCGATCCCGCGCATCGCGTGCCGAACGGGGTACGGATCGGCGAGGTCGCCGAGCGTGATCTGGACGTCCACCCTGTGCTCGCCGAGTTTGCGCGGGTCGCGGACCAGCGTCCGCACTTGGTGCCCCTCGGCGAGCAACGCGGGAAGAAGCTCCCCGCCGATAACCCCGGTTGCCCCCGTGAGCAGGATCACGCCGCCACTGTAGCTAGCCACCCGGGTCGGGCTGTCGCGCAGGCCCGGCGGCCCGCGTCATCACTAGAATGTCGCTTTCCGCGGCGCCCCAATGGGCGCCGCGACCACGAACCGAACTCCGGAAAGGATCGAGCGCCGTGGCATACGTCATCGCGGAGCCCTGCATCGGCACCAAGGACAACTCCTGCGTCGAGGTCTGCCCCGTCGACTGCATCCACCCGACCCCGGACGAGGCCGATTACGAGGGCGTCGAGCAGCTCTACATCGATCCCGACGAGTGCATCGACTGCGACGCCTGCGTCGAGGCCTGCCCGGTCGACGCCTGCTTCGCGGAGGACCAGCTCCCCGAGGAGTGGGCGAAGTTCACGCAGATCAACCTGGAGTACTACAAGTCGAAGGGCTAGGGCGGCGGGAACGAAGGCGCTAGGCGGTCCGGGTCGGCCGGGTGCTGCTCGCATGCCACGGCAACTCCGTACGGGCCGGGTCGCCGAGGCCTGCATCCCCCGTCTCCGAGCTGGACCGGAGGACCGGGACGCAGACCAGCCACAGGTAGACCAGCAGGGTGACGTTTCGCGCCGCCAGTGGCCAGACGAAGGCGGCGCCGAACTCCCCGTCCAAGGCCTCACCGTAGTTCTGCAGCATCACCTGCGTGAGGATCACCGCCACCAGCAGCACGATGTTCTCGCGGCCGAGCCCATAGGCGGCGGCGGAGAGCGGAAGCAGCCAGAGCAGGAACTGGGGGGAGAGAACCGTGGCGAAGACAACCAGCACCGCCAGCAAGGCAGTCACCAGCCTCAGGTTCGAGATCCGCGATCGCCAGCCCGCGCGGACGACCATCACGTAGACGCCGATTCCGAGCAGGACCCAGATCCACTTCGCAACCCCGGCGCCCGAAGCGACCAGGTCAAAGCCCCCGTGACCTGGGACAGGGATCGCCCCTGCCCCGAACTCGCTCGCCACTTCGAACGGGGTCGATGGGACGCTCTCGATCTGGAGCTCGCGTTCGGTGTGGTAGGTGATCGCCGAGATGAAAGAGTCGCCCCAGACGACCATGACGACGGCGGCGATGAGCAGGGGAATCGCGGTGGCGACGGCGACCCGGCCCCAGCTCCTCTCGCCACGCAGCAGGGCCGGATAGAGCAGCGCCGGGAATGCCTTCACCATCGTGGCCACCGAGAGCAGTGCCGACCAGGTCGCCGAGCGGGCGGCGTCGCGCGCGAGGACCGCGGCCAGGACCAGGAATGCCGGCACAAGGTCGAAACGGGAGAGAGCGAGCGGGGACTGATCGATCGCGGAGTCGTCGAGGATGACGCCCGAGAGCAGCAGCACGCCGGCTGTGTAGACGGCGAGCGCCGAGATCACCTCTCTGGACCGGCCGGGAAGGGCGAGCGCGAGTAAGAGGACGATCGCCAGGTCGAAGACGATCATCTCCCAATGAAATGCCTCGACATATCCGTCGGTTCCGTCCGTGAACAGGGCCGGAGCCTGCAGCGGCACGAGCGAGAACGGCGGGTACTCGAGATCCTGATCGCCGTACGGGCGGTCGCCGCTCTCGATCGCCTCCGCCTGCGGGGCAAAGTCGTTGACCAGCACAGATGACCACTCGCCCACCCTGGGAGCGAAGACCGCCAGGTGCAGGATGCAGACGAGCAGCGCAGCGAGAGCGCGTCGGCGGCCTCTCACGAGATCTGCAGGCCCGCCCGCACAGCGGGGAGACTTCTACTGCACCATCGGCAGCTCGGTGCCGCTGACCCGGCCGCCGTTCGGCTGCGCGGCGGCGGGGACCGCCTGCATCACGGGCAGCTCGACGGGTGTCGTGGCGACGATGCCACGCGCCGCCTCCCGGATCATCTGCGAGGCGGGTGCATCTGGATCCTCGATGACGAGGGGGGTGCCCTCGTCGGCATGCTCGCGAAGCTCGCCCGAGAGCGGCACCTTCGCGAGCAGCGGCACCTCGAGCTCGTCGGCGAGCAGCTGTCCGCCGCCCTCGCCGAAGATCGCGACCCGCTCCCCGTCAGGCCCCGTGAACGCCGACATGTTTTCGATCACCCCGAGCACCTCGAGATCGACCTTGGTGGCCATCTCGGCTGCGCGGCGCGCCACGCTCTGCGCGGCCGGCTGAGGAGTCGTGACGATCACGATCTTCGCCTGCGGAAGGAGCTGCGCAAGGGTCATCGAGACGTCGCCGGTGCCCGGTGGCAGGTCGAGCAGGAGATAGTCCAGCTCCTCCCACGCGACGTCCTCGAGGAACTGCTGGATCGCCTTGTGGAGCATTGGGCCCCGCCAGACGACCGCTGCGTTCTCCTCGACGAAGAACCCGATCGACATCACGGTCGGGCCGGCCGGAGAGACTGGGGGGATGATCTTGCGCTCGGGCGAGACGTCGGGCTTCTTGTTGATGCCGAGCATCCGGGGAATCGAATAGCCATAGACGTCGCAGTCGAGAGCGCCCGCCTTATGGCCCTCGGCGACCAGGGCCGCCGCCAGGTTCGCGGTCATCGTCGACTTCCCAACCCCACCCTTGCCGGAGGCGACGCAGATCACGTTCTTCACCTGCGCGAGAGCCCCCTCGGGGAGCTTCGGACGGCCGAGCTTCTGCTGGAGCTCCGACTTCTCCCCGTCGGAGAGGACATCGAAGCCGACCTCCACTCCGCTCACCCCCTCGAGCTGAGAGATGTTCTGGACCACCGCCTGCTGGAAGTGGGAGCGAATCGGGCAACCCGGGGTTGTGAGCGAGACCACCACCGCCACCCGGCCGTCGTCGGCGATCTCGATCGAGCGCACCATTCCCAGCTCGACGATCGAGCGCCGCAGCTCGGGATCGATGACGGCGGTGAGCTTCTCGGTTACCTGCTCTTTGGTCGGCACGGGTTCAAGTGTACGCAGACGTGAAAACCGGGCCACGTGGCCCGGTTTTCGAGGGAGGAGAGGTGCTGCTTCCCGCCCACATCAACGGCCGCCACAAAACGGCGGCCGGGCCAATGCGAGAGAGCTTCTCCGGGCGCGCCACCTCTCAGGGACGCCCGGGGTAAGAATCAGATGCGCTCGCGCACCCGCTTCACCGCCGGCTCGACCCGGTCGCGGTAGACGGGCTCGACGCGCTGGCGATAAACCGGCTGAAAGCGGTCCTTGATGACCGGCTCGACCCGGTCCTTGACCACCGGCTCGACGCGATCGCGGTAGACCGGCTCGACGCGCTCGCGCGCCTTGCGAGCCTGACCGATCAGCTGCTCGGTCACCTGGCGCCGGACGTCGCCGCCCTTGGCC
The DNA here is from genome assembly GCA_036377415.1 of Solirubrobacterales bacterium. Taxonomy (GTDB): domain Bacteria; phylum Actinomycetota; class Thermoleophilia; order Solirubrobacterales; family 70-9; genus DASUPK01. The sequence continues at coordinate 50,675 of DASUYK010000039.1, read as the reverse complement.
TCCACCCTCTCGATCTCGGTCCCGAGGCGGCTCCGCAGGGTCTCGATCTCCTGCGAACGCGTCTCGGGGTTCCGCCAGGTATCGGCGGTCCGGCGAACGGCGTCGGCAACGGTCGGAACGGCGCCGACCGCGACATCAACCGCCTGGAGGGCCTGCTCGGACGGCTTGCGGGCGGTGCTGGTCACCTCGGTGGTCTCTTCGGTCTTCTTCGTTGCGCTCTTTGCGGGCATCTCGGCTTCAAATCCCTTCAGCTTGCTTTCGGCGGACCTATTAGATCTAAGGATGTTCAGAGCTTAGCACCGAACACACGTTTGCGAACACATGTTCTACCCCCGGACCCCGAGGCGGTTACAAACCTCTTTCGCCGGGGACTCAGCCGGGTGAAATGGCTCATCTGAACAGCGCGAAGAAACGGCGCTCGCGGGCGGCGCCGACGCGCTCGACCCATTCCGCGGGGCAGTCGAGCTCCTCCGCCCGGGGAAGTGCCTCGGGGTCATGCCACGCTCGGTTCAGGGTCCTGATCCCATGGGTCCGCACGACCTCGTCGGCGAACGCCTTGCCGCGGCGGTACTGGGCAAGCTTCATCTCCAGACCGAGGAGCTTCGAGACGATCGAGTCCAGCAGTCCCCGCCGATCACGGTCGCGGTCGAGTGCTCGCCGCAGGTCGGCATAGCGCGGATCGAGCTGGTCGCCGACCGCGTCCATGACGTGCTCGGCGTAGCCCTCGACCATCGTCATCGTCGCCGTCAGCCGCTCCAGAAGCTTGCGCTGCGGCTCGGGCCAGAGCAGCGTCGCGAGCTCTCCGCTGGTCGCCGAGCGGATCAGCTCCCTTGGGTTCAGGCGCACCAGCTTCCCGATCAGCTCGCCCGGCTTCACCTCGACCGCCGCCTTCTCGAAGAGCTCCTCGGCGATCCCCCCGATGTGCCCCCGCAACCAGGGGACCGCAGCGAAGTGGACTGCATGGGTCGTCTCGTGGAGGGCGACCCAGCGAAGGAACAGGTCCCGGTCGACCTCGAGTCGCCTTCGGGCGGAGGAGAGGTTCGCCCCCACGAACAGCAGGCGTGGCGCCCTCGCCGGCCCGATCAGCGCCACGTCATACTGGCCGATCACCCGCTGCGAGAGATACCCGACGGCCAGGCCCACCTCCGCGCCGGTAGCGGCGCTGACCAGGGTCCGCTGGAGGCCCCCGCTGCGGCCCCGTCCCTCCATCCGGCCCTGCAGCTCGCGCTCCACCTTGGAGGAGAGTCCGCGGAAGGACTCGATGTTCACCCGCGCCCACTCGGAGCGATCGACGAGCTCGGCCTCGGGCAGGCGGCCCCTCGGCTTCAGCCCGGTGTAGCGGCGAACGAGCTCGGCGGCTCGCTCGGACTCGGAGCGGAGCTCCTCCTCGCTGCCGGTCCAGCCGGAACCGGAGCCTGCCAGGGCGAGCGCCACCCGCTCCGCCAGGTTCCAGTCGACGATCGTGGGCGGAGCATCCGTCAAGGCATCGCCCTCCTCACCTCGTCGAGAGACGCCAGGTCGGCCTCGGTCCGTGCCGCCGCGATGTCGTAGCGGGCGGACAAATCGAGAGAGGCATCCTCGAGCCCGCCCTCTCCGAAATTGACCAGTGCTCCCGCCTCACGGGCGATCAGCTGCCCGGCGGCGGCGTCGACCGAGCGGCACCTCGCGCTTACCATCCCGTCGTAGCGAGCAGCGGCCAGGTAGGCGAGGGAGATCGCGATCGAGCCGGGCGTCCGGACCCGATAGGCCCGGCCGACCAGCGCCTGCGCGGCGGCAAGCAGCCGCTCCGGCTTGTTCGACTCGACGGAGATCACCTCCAGACCATCCCCGGGTGCGACGGAAATAGGCATTCCGTCGAGGGTCGCTCCCCCGCCGCCGCTCGCGACGAACTCCTCACCGGCCCCGAACTCGTAGACGTAGCCGAGGGTGACGTCGGCCATCGAGTCCCCATCGGCGACCGCGATCGTGAGGCTGTGCCAGGGGATCGTCCGCCGCGCGTTCAGGGACCCGTCGATCGGATCGATCACGACGCGGACCTCCGATGAGCCGCCACCGAACCCGACCGTGCCGCGCTCCTCCGAGATCGCCGTGAACTCGTGGCCCTGCCCGTGCAGGGCGTCGAGCTCGTCGAAGACGGCGTCCTCGCAGAGCCGGTCGATCAGCAGGGTGCGATCCCCTCCCTCCCCAAGCCCCTCGTAGACGGTCCGTGCCTCGATTCCCCGGTGCTCGTCGAAGATCCGCCGATGGGCGGCGACCGCCCGGCGAAACGCCTCGATCCACTCGCCGTCGGCGATCACGCGGCCAGATTAGCGGCGGATGTGTGCACTAGCCTGACCTCGATGGCCGCCGAGAGCGATCGAGACCATCTCAGGCCGAGTGAGGGGCAGGAGGCGGTGATCGCCCACGACGCGGGCGCCATGCTGCTTCTCGGCGTGGCGGGAAGCGGCCGCACGGAGTCGCTCGCGCGACGCCTCGCGCGGCTGACCGAGGAACGGGAGGGCACGCTCGTTCTAACCCGCTCGGGCGCGGCGGCGAACAGGATCAGGAGCCGGGCGGAGGAGGCGATCAAGGGCGCCTTCGAGGAGCTCGTCGTCCACCGGCACCCGCTGGCGGCGGTTCGGCTCCTTCGGGAGCATGCGATCGAGGCCGGGCTCGACCCGTTCTGCGAGTCCCTCAGTCCGGCCGAGCGGCTCGCGATGCTCCTCGAGCGGGTCGACGAGCTTCCACTCCGCCGCCACGAGATCCGGGGGAACCCGGCCGGCCTGCTCGCCCGGATCGTCGATCGAATCGACGCGCTGAAGTCCGCGGGCGTCACGGCGCAGCGTTTTCGGGAGTGGTCTGAGCGCGCCACGGGCGAGAGCGGGTCCGAGCGAGATGCGGCCGCTCGGGAGCGGGAGTTCGCGGAGATCTACGAGCTCCACGACTCGATGCTGCGTTCAGCCGGGGCGATCGACAACGGCGAGGCTGTTCTCGAGCTCACCAGGCTGCTCGGGGAGCGGCCGGCGCTGGGGGCGGCGATCTCCGAGCGATTCCCGCACCTGATCGTCGACGAGGCGGAGGACGCCTGCCCCGCCGAGCGGTCCCTGATCGAGGCGATCGCGAAGGGCGCCAGAACCGCGGTCGTGTCCTGCGACGACGAGCAGGCGCGCGCGCAGTGCGGCTCCGCGTCCCGCTGGGCGCGTAAGGCACTCGGGGCGGCGGAGCTCGCGCTCGAGCCCGCCTGGCGGTACGGCGGCGATCTTCTCGATGCCGCGCACGCGGTGGTCGGCCGCGCCGAGCGGGGCGCCGCGCCGGCTCGTCGCGCCGCGGGCCCGCCGACGCGCGTCCGCTTCTGGCGAGGAGCCAACGAGCGCGCCGAGGCCCAGGCGGTCGCCCGCGACATCGAGAGCGCTCTCGCCGCCGGTGAGGTGCGGATGGAGGAGATCTGCGTCGCGGTACCTCGAGGCGACGGGCGCGCCCGGGCAATCGCCGCGGCCCTCGAGGAGCGCCGGGTCCCCTACCGGCTGACCGGGCCGGGGGCCTTCTTCCAGCGCCCGGAGATCCGCGACGTGATCGCGTGGCTGCGCCTGCTCGCGGATCCCACCGACGCGGCGGCAGCGGTCAGGGCGCTGAGCCGACCCCCGGTCGAGCTCCGCTCGGTGGACCTGGCGCGCTGCACGACGATCGCGCGGCGGCGCAAGCTCGACATGGTCTCGGCTCTCGAGGCATCCCTCGAGAGCCCCCAGATCCCGCCGGAGGCCCGGGATCGAATCCGCGGCTTCCTCTCCCTTCATCGTGCCGCCGCCCGGGCGATGGGCGAGATGCGGGCCGACGTGTTCGTGCGCCGGCTGATCGAGCGAATCGGCTTTCGCCGGCACCGCCTCTTCGCCGCGCATCCGGAGGCGGCCGAGCGCCTCCGGAACCTCTCCCGGCTGGGCGAGCTCGCCGCGGACTGGGTCCGGCGCGAGCCGACCGGCTCAAACCGCGACTTCGTCCGCTATCTGGTCGCCGTGTCCGAGGCTGGCGTCGCGCCGGTCGAGGAGCCGAGCGATCCGATGGCGGCCGCCGTTCGGGTGATGCCGCTCGAGAGCCTGAAGGGGCTCGAGCTCTCGCGCGTGTACGTGGTCGGAATGCATGCGGGGGCTATCCCGGGAGCGAAGCCGGCGGGGATGCCGATGGTCCCCGCCGAGCTCGCCGGCGATCATCCCTCGCACGAGGACGCGGCGAGAAGGCTGCTCTACGTCGCGATGACCCGGGCGACCGACGAGCTCGTCCTCTCGAGGCCCGCCGCGACCGAGTCAGGGAGCGTCCGCCCCTCCCCCTTCTACGAAGACGCCCGCGCCGTCCTCGACGCGGGCGAGCAGGAGCACGCCGAGGAGCTGTTCGGGCCCGCCGAGGGCCTTCAGGCGACCTATCGGATGATCCAGGACGAGGTCCTCGAGGAGGCCTGGCGGGCGGGAGGAAAGCTCCGCGAACCCCGGCTCGACACCTACGTCGACGTCACCCGTGCGGTGGCGCGCTTCCTCGAGCTGGTAAAGCTGGCCGGCCTCCTCCAGGGATCGAGCGAGGAGCCGGTCGCCGACGCGCTGGCGGCGATCAACGACCTGCTCGACAACGCGATCTCCCCGGAGCAGCGCGCCGCGCTCGCCGACTCCGGCCTCGACGCGTACCTCCTCGACGAGGAGGGGGCGGCGAAGCGCCGCCGTGAGCTGATCGAGCTGCGTGACGAGCCCTCGCTCGAGGCCTTCCTACCCCGCCGAGGCGAGGGCCTCGCGCTGTCCGCAACCGACATCGACCTCTACCGGACCTGCCCGCTCAAGTACAAGTTCGCGCGCGTCTTCGGGATTCCCCAGGAGACGACGATCAACCAGCGCTTCGGGATCGTGATCCACCAGGTGCTCGAGCGCTTCCACTCATCAACGGCGGCCACAAACACCGCCGCCGGATCCACCGGCGAAGCGGACGCCGGGAGCCTGGACAGGCTGATGGCGCTGTTCGCGGCGGCCTGGCGACGGTCGGGGTTCGGGGAGTCCGACGACGAGCTCCAGTTCCGCGAGAAGGCGATCGAGGCGCTGCGCCGCTACCACGCGAGGGAGGTGTCGAGTGGCGCCCGCCCCCGCTGGGTGGAGCGCAAGTTCGACTTCCGGATTGGACCGCATCACCTCCGCGGCCGGGTCGACCGCGTTGACCAGTTGCCCGGCGGCGGCTACGAGCTGATCGACTACAAGACGGGCGACCCGAAGCCGCAGCGCGAGCTCGAGTCCGACGTCCAGCTCGCGATCTACAGGCTCGCCGCCAGGGAGGCCTGGCGGCTGGAGGGAGCCGCGGGGACCTACTGGTACGTCCTCGCCGACGAGAAGGTCGCGGTGGGTGGATCGCCCGATGACCTCGAGCGGGTCGAGGGCGTCGTCCTCGAGGTCGGCGAGGGGATCCTCGGGCAGGACTTCGAGCCACGCCCATCCCCCGAGATCTGCTCCTGGTGCGACTTCAGACTGATCTGTCCCGCATCCGAGGCATGAGCGCCTGCGTCCACCTGGCGCTCGCGATCGCGAGCGCTGGGGCGCTGAGTTCGCTAACCGTTCCCCTGCTGGCGCAGGTAGCGCTCGAAGTCCCGCGCCAGCGCCTCGCCGGAGGGAACGTCCTCGGTAACGTCGAGCCGGTCGGCCTGCTCCTCTTCGAGCCGCTTCACCAGCTCCTCGATCTCCGGGTTGGCGGCCACCGCGCGGCTCACCTGGCTCTCGTAGGATTCCGATTCCTCCTCGAGGCCGGATGCCTCGACGGCGACGCCGACCAAGCCCTCGAGCCTGCGAAGCAGCGCCAGGGCCGCCTTCGGGTTGGGGACCGCGGCCACGTAGTGAGGGACGGCGGCCCAGAGGCTCGCCGAGGGGATTCCCCGGCGACGACAGGAGTCGTGGAGGACGCCGACGACGCCGGTGGGTCCCTCGTAGGTGGAGCGGGTGAGGTCCAGGCGCTCGACCAGCGCCTCGTCGGAGGCGAGACCGGTGATCGGCACCGGAAGCGTGTGGGCGACGTCGGCGATCAGTGCCCCGAGTGTGACGACCATCTCCACGCCCAGTTGCTCCGCAACCTCGGCGATCCCGTCCGAGAACGTGCGCCAGCGCAGGTTCGGCTCCGTGCCCGCCAGCAGGATCAGGTCGCGCTCCGCTCCGCGCGGGGTCGCGGCAAGCAGGACGTTGCCGGGCCACTCGATCTCCCGTGTCTGCCCCTCGTTCAGCCTGATCGTCGGCCGGTTGGCCTGGAAGTCGAAGAACTCCTCGGGGTCGATCTGCGCGAACACCTCGGCGTCGAGCGACTCCGCCGCCGTGGTCAGGGCGGTGGTGGCCGACCCCGCAGCGTCGTTCCACCCCGCGAAGGCACAGACGAGGACAGGGGACCGAAGCTGCGGAGGCTCGGCCTCCCAGGCGAGCGCGTCCATCAGCCGAGACTAGCGCCTTGGCTCGACAAGGGTGGCCAGGGGGGGTTTCGCGGCGTCCGCCGATGCCGCGAACATCAGGGCATGGAGACCGCGACGACAGCTCCAACGATCGCCGAACTGGCGCCCGGGCGGCGGTTCAGCGGGATCTACGCGTGCGTGCGGAAGGATCGCCTCTCGGCGCGGAACGGGTCGATCTATCTGTCGCTGGAGCTCCGGGATCGAACCGGCTCGATCACGGCGCGCGCCTTCCGGGACGTCGACCGCCTCGCGGCTCGGTTCGAGCGCGGGGAGGCGATCCGCGTCTCGGGCCGGGTGGAACGGTTCCGCGGCGAGCTCGTGGCCGAGGTCGAGGACATCCAGGCGGTCTCGGAGGACGAGCTCGATCCAACGGGGTTCCTCCCAACCGCCTATCGGGACTCCGAGGAGCTCGAGGGCTTCCTCGAGCACCTGACCCGGGAGGTGCACGATGTGCCCCTGCGGGCGGTGGTCGAACGGGTCCTGTTCGGCGAGCCGGTCGCGTCCGGCTTCCGCCGGGCACCCTGCACGCGCGCGGGGCACCACGCCTACGTCGGCGGCCTCCTGGAGCACACGGTCGCGGTTGGGACGCTCGTCGGCGAGACCTGCCAGCTACATCCCCGCCTCGACTCGGACCTGCTGATGGCCGCCGCGCTCCTACACGACGTCGGGAAGGTGCGCGAGTTCAGCTACGGCGCCGAGTTCGGGATCACCGAGGAGGGGCGGTTGCTCGGACACCTCGCCCTCGGGGCGGAGATCGTCGGCGCCGCTGCCGGCGAGCTGCCGTCCGTGCGGCGCGCCGCCCTCCTTCACTGCATCCTCTCCCACCACGGCACCGACGGCGGCCGCCAGGCCGGCGGACGGGGCTTCGGCACCCCCGAGGCGCTTGCCCTCCATCGGCTGAACGCCCTCGACGCCGGCGTCAAGGGCGCGCTCGAGCACGGCCTGTAGCGCCCCACCGGCCGGCTTAGCCGGGGGACCGATCCGCCGCGCGCAGCCCCCGATGCGCCAGCTGAGCGGCGATCAGGAGCGCGAGCCCGGCGAAGATCAGCTCGAGCGCCCGCTGGGAGACCTCGTTCGCGACGACCACTCCGACCGCCACCCCCGCCGGAGACAGCGCCCCGATCATGAGACCCTCGCGGATCCGGACGTTCCCGTAGCGCCGCTGCCTCCAGACGGCGACGATCGCGACGGGGAGGATCGCGAGCAGCGAGGCCGCCTCGGCCTCCACCTGGGTCTCGTCGAGGAAGAGCGTGAGCGCGGGGACGAAGACGATCCCTCCGCCCACACCGAGCAGGCCGCCGAGCAGGCCGCCGGCAAAGCCGAGGATCGCCGCGGCGATCTCGCTCATGACACGATCAGCTCGATCGCGATCACGGCCAGGAGGGCGGCGAACACCAACGAGATTGCTCGCTCGGGCACGCGCTGCTGGATGGCCGTCCCCGCGACCACGCCGACGACCGCGGGGATCCCCACCAGGGCCGCATTCCCCGGATTGACGTTCCCGTAGCCCGCCTGGAGCGAGACGGCGAGGGCCGCGATCACGACGATCGCCATCATGCTCGTCCCGGTCGCCTCGCGCTCGCCGTAACCCAGCCAGATGATCAGCAGCGGCACGATCACGCTCCCTCCACCCACCCCGAGGAGGCCGCTGAACGCGCCCGCGGCAGTCCCGACCACCGCGAGCTTCAGGGTCCGTGGCATGGCGGGCGATACTAGTGCGCGATGAACGGCCCGGCCCAGGAGGAGAAGCCCTCGCGCGACCTCGGGGAGCTGCTCGCGCCGTTGCGCGAGGAGCCCGGCCGGTCGGCGATCCTCACCGATGTCGACGGGACGATCGCACCGATCGTGCTCGACCCGAAGAAGGCAGCGGTCCCGGAGCGAACCCGCGGCCTGCTCCGAGCGCTCTCGGAGCGCTACGGACTGGTCGGCTGCCTGAGCGGGCGGCGCGCACTCGACGCAAGGCGGGTGGTCGGCGTCGACGGGGTCGCGTACTCCGGGAACCACGGCTACGAGCTTCTCCTCCCCGGTGAGGAGGAGGCGCGGCCGGATCCGTCGCTCGACCGGCATGGGGGCGACGCCCCCCGGTTCGTCGAGGGGCTCGACCGCGGCGAGCTGGAGCGGGTCGGGATCCGAACCGAGGACAAGGGAGCGATCGTCGCCCTCCACTGGCGCGGCGCCCCCGATGAGGGCGCGGCGGAGTCGTTCGCCCGCGAGATCGCGAGCGAGGCCGAGTCACAGGGGCTGGTCACCCACCACGGACGCAAGGTGCTCGAGGTCCGTCCCAACGTCCCGATCAACAAGGGAATCGCGGTCGCCGCGCTCGTTCCGGTCCGACCGGTCGACGCGGCCCTCTACGCAGGCGACGACCGGACGGACGTCGACGCGTTCACGGCGCTGCGGACGCTCAAGGCTGACGGAAAGCTGTCAACCGCGGTCTGCGTCGGGGTGACCTCGGAGGAGTCGCCGCCGGAGGTCGCCCGCGAGGCCGACGTCGCGGTCGCCGGGCCCGACGGCTTCGTCGCCGTCCTCGAGGCGCTCGCGGTGGACTAGGCCACCTCGATGGCCTTCTGCGACCTGCTGCGGACGACGGTGCTGCTCGCCGGGGGCGCCGCCACCGTGCTCGCAGCCGTGACGGTGATCGCCGCGACCGGCGCGGACGACGATCTGACGCTCCTCGTCGCCGGCGCCTGGTGGATCATCGCCGCGGTCGGCGGGATGATCCTGGGCCGGCCCGAGCGGGCCCGCTCGGCGATGCAGCCGCTGCTGGCCGAGGCCCGAACCGCCGCGGCCCTCCCCTCGCTCGAGAATCCCGCCCTGGCCGCTCTCGCCCGCCTCTGGCCGGTCGGGGTCTTCGCCCTCGTGGCCGGCGGTCTCGGATTCGTCTTCCCGGGGGTGGCCGCGATCGGAACGGGATTCGCCCTGGGCGCCGCCCTCGACTGGCGCGGGCGCGACGGAGCGGTATCGGCGATCGAGGAGCGCGACGGCGTCCGCTTCTATGTCGAGCCCGGCTCCGCCCTCCAGCCGGTCAGGCTGGTGCGGTCGCCCGGGCTGCGCCGCGACCGCACGCCGCCCGGGCACCCGCCACCGCCGCCATCCGCCGCTTAGATCGCTATGCCACCAGTCGCAGTCGCTCAGGCGGGGGCCGCCTCCGCCTCGGCCCTCGACATCTCGACGTGGTCCCGGCTGTCGCGGTTCCGGATCAGGATCAGGGTCGCGACGAAGCCCAGGAGCCCGATCACGGCGCCGCCCAGGAAAGCGGCCTGGAACCCCTCGGTGAGGGCATCCGGGAGGCTCGCGCCGCCGCTCGCGAGCGCGTCATCGGCGCGCGAGGTCGCGATCGTCGACAGAACGGCGAGGCCGAGCGCCCCACCGATCTGCTGCGAGGTGTTGATCAGCCCGCTCGCAAGCCCCTGCTCCCGGCCATCGACGCCGGTGGTGGCGGCGATCGTCGAGGTGACGAACCCGAACCCGAGGCCGACCGCGGCCAGCAGCGACGGTCCGAGGATGTCGGAGATGAAGCTGCCATCGGCCTCGACCTGGCTGAACCACGCGAGGCCCAGGGCCATGGACAGCATCCCCGTGGCCAGGATCGGCTTGAAGCCGATGCGGGTGACCAGCTGCCCGCCGATCGCCGCCGAGGCGATGATCGCGATGGACAGGGGCAGGTAGGCGAGTCCGGCCTCGATCGCGCTGAAGCCGAGCACCTGCTGCATGTAGAGGGTGATGAAGAAGAACATCGAGAGCAATCCCGCTCCGAGCAGGAGCCCGACCACGTTGGCTCCCGTCAGCGTCCGGATCCGGAAGATCCGGAACGGGACGAGTGGCGCCTTCGAGCGCTTCTCGATCACCACGAACGACGCGATCAGAGCGGTGGCCACGGTGAGCAGACCGATGGTCTGGGTCGATCCCCAGCCCGCGCTGCTCGCGTCGAGCAGTGCGTAGACCAGGACCGAGAGACCCGCGGTGACGGTGACCGCGCCGGCCGCATCGAAGTGCCGGGTCGCCGACTCCGAGCGGCTCTCCGGAATCAGCCCGGGGGTGAGGGCGAGCGCGATCAAGGCGACCGGCACGTTCACCCACAGGACCCACTCCCAGCCGAGGCCATCGGTGAGAACGCCGCCGAGCAGAACCCCGACCGCGCCGCCGGAACCCGCGACCGCTCCCCACGCACCGAGCGCCTTGTTCCGCTCGGCACCGTCCTTGAAGAGGGTCGTGACGATCGAGAGAGCCGAGGGCGAGATGATCGCCGCGCCGAGGCCCTGAGCGGCCCTCGCCGCGATCAGCTGCCCCTGGTTCTCGGCGAAGCCGGCGAACAGCGAGGCGACCGCAACCAGCGCCAGGCCCGCCATGAAGACGCGGCGGCGTCCGATTAGATCCGCCATCCGGCCGCCGAGCAGGAGGAACCCGCCGAAGGTGAGCACGTAGGCATTCACCACCCAGGGAAGGCTCTCCTCCGAGAACGCGAGCCCCTCGCCGATCGAGGGGAGCGCGACGTTGACGATCGAGGCGTCGAGAACGACCACGAACTGTGCCATGCAGAGCAGCGCCAGTGCGAGCCACCGTCGTTCCGTGTAGTCCCGTTGCGTTGTCATCTCTGGCTCCTTTTCCCTCTGTCGCGGCGGCCCCGTTGCCGCCTCCTGCCCTAACGACGAACGAGTGGCGTTCGGATGGACAGGTGAGCTATGCTTCTTAACAATCGGAACATGAATTCCGGTTTCGGTTGAAACTATACGGAATTTCGATTCCGTTTGCAGGATCCCCCAGGCGACAAAGGGCGAAGAATGAGCAACGTCACAGAACTCGACCCACCGGCAGCGGGCCCCTTGCTCCGGGCCGACGCTCGCCGCAACCGCGAAGCGGTGATCGCGGCGGCCAAGAAGCTGTTCGCCGACCAGGGCCTCGACGCGCAGATGCCCGACGTCGCCAAGGCCGCGAAGGTGGGCGTCGGGACGGTCTACCGTCACTTCCCGGCCAAGGAGGACCTGATCGCAGCCCTCGCCGAGGAGCGTTTCGAGCGGCTCGCGGAGAAGGGGCGAGAGTCCCTCGAGGCCGAGGACGCCTGGGCCGGGTTCAGCGAGTTCATCCAATTCTCCGCCGAGATCCAGGCGGAGGACCGCGGCCTCTGCGAGGTGATGGGCTCCCGCCCGGACGTGATGGGCGCCGCGGCGGAGGCCGCCGGGCTCCCTGAGCTCTGCGACAAGCTGGTCAAGCGGGCACAGCGGTCGGGCGAGCTGCGCGGGGATGTCGAGTGGGAGGACGTTCCGATGATCGCCTGCGGGGTTGGCCGGATCACGCAGGTTGAGGACGGCCCCGGCACTGGCCGCTGGCCGAGACTGGTCGAGATCATCCTCGACGGCCTTCGCGCACCGGGCAGCGGCAAGCTGCCGAAGGCGATCGTCTAACTAGTTCCTCCTCACTCGCTTGCGGAGCGGCGCGAAGCTCCGCCACGCGCGGGTGTTCGCGACCTGATCCGCGCTCAGCCAGGCGCGCCGCGCGGTCGCCACCGAGTACTTCATGTTCTCCAGCGTGTCGCTGCCGTGGGCATCGGTGTTGCAGACGATCCGCACCGCTGCCTCCGCGGCGAGCTTGGCATGGCCCTCGTTCAGGTCGCGCCGGTTCGGGTTGCCGTTGATCTCCAGCATCGTCCCGGTCCGGGCCGCAGCCTCGGCGATCCGCTCGATGTCGATGCCGTAGGGCTCGCGGCGCAGCAGCAGCCGCCCGGTGAGATGGCCGATGCAGTCGACGAGCGGGTGCTCCATCGCGGCGATCACGCGCTCGGTCATCGCCTTCTCGGAGATCGCGAAGGAAGTGTGGACGCTCGCCACCACCCAGTCGAGCTCCGCGAGGAGCTCGTCCGGATAGTCGAGGGAGCCATCAGTGCCGATGTTGACCTCCGAACCGGCGAGCAGGCGGAAGCCCCGGGGCCCGGACTCGTTCCAAACCCGAATCTCCTCGATTCGCCGCGCGAGCTGACTCGCGCTGACGTCGTTGCCGAACCCGTGCGATGCCGAGTGGTCGGTTACCGCGAGGTAGGCATAGCCGCGCCGCTGCGCCGCCTCGGCCATCTCCTCCAGCGAATTCCGGCCATCGGAGAGCGTGGTGTGACAGTGGAGGTCGCCTCGGATGTCTTCGACCGTCACCAGATCGGGCAGCTCCCCGGTCTCCCCAGCCTCGATCTCGCCCCTGCCCTCCCGCAGCTCCGGCTCGATGTAGGGAAGCCCGAGCAGCTCGTAGACGCCGGACTCGTCGGCGAACTTGTGGACCTTCCTGCCTTCCACCTTGGCAACGCCGTTCTCGCTGACCGAGAGACCGCGCGCCAGCGCCCGCTCCCGGAGCTGGACGTTGTGGGCCGCCGAGCCGGTGAAGTGCTGGACCAGGTTGCCGAACGTCTCCTCGGTGCCGATGCGCAGGTCGACTTGCAGCCCCGAGTGGGTGAGGACGCTGGCGGCCGCGTCCCCGCCGCGGCGGGTCTCCGCCGAGAGGCCGTGGGTGGCAAGCGCCTCCGCGAGAGCGGCCGGGTCGTCGGTCGTCGCGATCAGGTCGAGGTCCTTGCAGGTCTCCGCCCAGCGCCGCGCGGAGCCCGCCAGCTCGACCCGGTTCGCGACACCAAGTTCTTTCAGGTCGCTGCAGATCTCATCGCCGATCGGGAGGACGTGGGAGAGCAGGAGCCGCTCGCCAATTCCGTCCTCGGTCACTCCCTCGAGCGAGGAGAGGATGTTCTCCTCGGTCCTCGCGCCGAGGCCCCGGATCCCGGCGAGCCGCCCCTGCTCGGCGGCCTCCTTGAGCTGCATCAGGTTCTCGACGCCGACCTCGTCGTAGATCCGCCGCGCGGTCTTCGCTCCGAGCCCGGGGACCCGGGTCACCTCTACGAGCGTCGCCGGGAACTTCGCCTTCAGCTTGTCGGCGGAGGGGATGCTCCCCGTCTCGATCAGCGTCTCGATCTTCTCCGCCAGGGTCTTCCCGATCGCCGGCAGCTCGGTCAGTCGCCCTTCCTCGGCGAGCTGCTCGACCGAGATCGGGCTCTGGGCCACCGTCCGGGCAGCCTCCTTGTAGGCGAGCACCCGGTAGCGGTCCGCCCCGTCGAGCTCGTAGAGGATCCCGAGCTCCCGGAGAGCCGCTGCAATCTCGGCGTTGCGCATTCCCCAAAGCTAGCCTGCGGCTTGACCGGAGCATCCGCCCGCCCCAGCACGCGGATATCGTCGCGGGATGCCCGAGACCCCCGCAGCCTGGGTGATCCTCCCCACCTACGACGAGGCCGAGAACCTCGAGCGGATCGCCGACGCGGTGCTGGAACAACTGCCTGCGACCGGCAGCGTCCTGGTCGTCGACGACAACTCCCCCGACGGCACCGGCGAGATCGCCGACCGGCTCGCGGCGGCGAACGAGCGGATCAGGGTGCTCCACCGCGAGCGGAAGGAGGGACTCGGCCCCGCCTACCTGGCAGGGTTCCGGATTGCGCTCGATGCAGGCGCGGAGCGAATAATCGAGATGGACGCGGACTTCTCCCACGATCCCGCCTATCTCCCCGGGCTGATCGCTGCGACCGAGAACGCCGATTTGGCGATCGGCTCCCGCTATGTCGAGGGAGGCGGCGTGACCGACTGGGGTCCGGTGCGGCGTTTCATCAGCCGGGGGGGCAGCGCGTACGCTCGGATCGCTCTCCGGCTGCCCGTCCGCGACCTCACCGGCGGCTTCAAGTGCTTCCGGCGGGAGGTCCTCGAGGCGATCGATCTCGGCTCGATCGAGGCACGGGGCTACGCGTTTCAGGTCGAGACGACCTACCGGGCGCTCGAGTTGGGTTTCCGCGTCGTCGAGGTCCCGATCGTCTTCCGAGATCGCCGCGAGGGAAGCTCGAAGATGAGCAAGGCGATCGTCGCCGAGGCGATCTGGCGGGTGCCGGCGATGCGATTCAGGCGGTGGTGAGGCGGGCAACCCGGGACTATGCTTGGCCCCTCCTCGCCGAGCCGGCGGAGGGACTTGCTTCACTTTGTATAGTAACCCTAGAGTCCGAACCGAGACACGGTTCAGATCTTCAACCACGACAGGAGAGGATCGATAGTGCCGGGCAAGCTCAACGAGGTAACCGACGCCACCTTCCAGTCCGACGTCCTCGAGGCCGACAGGCCGGTGCTCGTCGACTTCTGGGCTCCCTGGTGCGGTCCCTGCCGCGTCGTCCACCCCGTCCTGGAGGAGATCGATTCCGAGCGCGATGACCTCACGATCGTCAGTCTGAACACGGACGAGAACCCGCAGACCGCCGCGAAGTACGAGGTTCTCTCGATCCCGACGTTGATCGTCTTCAAAGGGGGCGAGGTGGCGACCCGCTTGGTCGGCGCGAGGCCGAAGGCGCGGCTCGAGCAGGAGCTGGAGCCGGTCCTCGCGTAGAGCGACTCGATAGGCGTGAGCCCGGAGCGTCACCGGGTCAGCTCAGGCTCCTCCTGGGAGCCGACGGTCGGATTCTGCCGCGCCCTCCGCGTCGGAGATCGAGTGCTCGTGTCGGGGACGGCCCCGGTCCTGCCCGACGGCTCATGTGATCCGGATCCCGAGAAGCAGGCGCGCAGGTGCCTCGAGATCATCCTCGAGGCGCTCGCGGAGGCGGGCGCCCGTACGGAGGACGTGGTGCGTACGAGAATGTTCATCACCGCCGCGGGAGATGCCGAAGCGGTGGGGCGGGCCCACGCCGCGGTGCTCGGCGCCGTCCGCCCCGTGTCGACGATGGTGGTCGTCGCCGGCCTGCTCGACCCGCGGTGGAAGGTCGAGATCGAGGCGGAGGCGCTGATCGGATAGGGGTCTGCCCGCCTCCTGCCTAGAGTGAGCGCATGAGCCTCGTCCGCTACTACTGCGCCGCCAGCCTCGACGGCTACATCGCCGAGTCCGACGACTCCCTGGACTGGCTGCTCCAGTACGAGGGCACGTTCGAGGGAGCGGACTCCGCCGAGGACATGGGCGGGTACCAGAGTTTCTACGAGGGGATCGGAGCCCTTGTGATGGGGTCGGTCACCTACGAGTGGATCCTCGCGCATGGCCGCGGGTGGCCCTATCGGGGCAAGCCGACATGGGTGCTCAGCTCGCGCCAGCTTTCTCAGCCCGAGGACGAGGAGGTCGATGTCCGTGTCGTCGAGGCCGAGGTGCCTGAGCTGATCGACGAGATGCTCGATGCCGCAGGCGAATGGGACCTGTGGATCGTCGGCGGCGGCAACGTCGCCTCCCAATTCGCCGACCACGGCCTGCTCGACCGCGTGGAGGTGACGCTCGTCCCCGTCGTGCTCGGCTCCGGGAAGCCGCTCTTCAACACCCGGCTGCCGGGCGGGCCGATGCAGCTCACCGGAGCCCGTACGTTCTCGAGCGGGATGGTCGGGCTGAGCTATGACGTCAGAGGGTCTGCTCGCTGACGAACCTGGCGAGCAGGCCGGGTGTCAGCTCGGTGAGCGAGTCGAGCACCCGCGAGGCAAGGCGAAGCGCCTCGGGTTCTGGCGGGAAGTCGCGGTTGGGGATCGCGATCACCGCCATCCCGGCCGCATGCGCCGAGCGGATCCCGTTGGCGGTGTCCTCAACCGCGGCGCAGGCGACGGGGTCCACGGCCAGCAACCTGGCCGCTTCGAGGTAGACGTCGGGCGCGGGCTTCCCGCGCCCTACCTCCTCGGAGGAGACGGTCGCCTGGAAGGCGTCGGCGAGGCCGGCGAGCTCCACCACCAGGTCGATCAGCGAGCGGTTCGCCGAGGATGCGACCGCCAGCGGCCAGGACGGCGCGAGGGAACGAACGGCCTCGACGGCGCCGGGAAGCAAGGGGAGCTCCCTGCGGTACCGGGTCGCGACCCGCTCAGCGACCGCCGACGAGATCCGGTCGGGATCCATCGATACCCCGAGCCGATCGCGCATGTAGCTCGACCACTCGAGCGAGCTCATTCCCAGCATCTCCCGCTGGGCGTTCACGTGCCAGTGCCCACCTGCCTCCTCGGCGACGCTTCTCTTGACCTCGGCCCAGACGAGCTCGGAGTCGATCAGCACCCCATCCAGGTCGAAGACGACGGCGGCGATCCCCGGTCCGGCCTGCGAACGGAGCGACACTCAGGCCTTGGTGACGCTGATCAGCAGCTCGCGCCCCTCGATCGTCGCCTGTTCGCCGCCCTCGCCGCCTCCGAAGGCGACCGAGGTCGCGAGGGTCTCGCCGGCGATGTAGGACTCGTGCTCGCGGGCGGCGGCGAGGAGGTCGTCGTCGCCGCGGAGCTCGAGCGAGATCCGGTCGGAGACGTCGAAGCCGGCCCGCTTTCGCGCATCCTGGACGGCACGGACGACCTCGCGCGCGAGCCCCTCGCGGCGGAGGTCGTCGTCGAGCTCGAGCTCCAGGGCGACCGCGTGACCCGCCTGCGCCTCCACCTGGTAGCCCTCGAGCGGCTCCATCACCAGATTGATGTCGTCGGCGGAGAGGGTGTGTTCGGAGCCGTCCACCGCGATCCCGACCTCGTCGCCCGCCTCGAGCCGTCCGGCGACGCCGGCCGCGTCGAGCGCCTCGACGGCGGCGGCGACCTGGGGCATGCTCTTCCCGAACCGCGGTCCGAGCGAGCGGTAGTTCGGCTTCACCCGGTAGGAGACGAGCTCCGCCTCGGTGTGGACGAAGTCGATCTCCTTCACGTTGAGCTCCGAGGCGACGACCCCCGAGAGCCGCTCGATCGCGGCCCGCTCCGTGTCCGAGGCGACGACTACTGCCTTCCGAAGCGGCTGGCGTAGCTTCACCTTCGCCTGGGCGCGAGCGGCGCGCCCGAGCTCGACCGTGCGCCGGACGGCCTCCATCCCGTCCTCGAGCTGGGGGTCGACCAAGTCGTCGTCGACCTCGGGGAAGTCGCAGAGATGGACCGAGTCGGGGTGCTCGGCGCTCCAGTCGGCGACCGGCGCCTCCAGGGCCGGGTCGTCGCCGAAGAGCAGGTTCGCGTAGATCTCGTCGGCGATGAAGGGCGTGAACGGCGCCAGCATCTTCGCCGTCTCGCCGAGGCAGAAGCGAAGCGTCTCGATCGCCGCGCGGTCTCCCTCCCAGAAGCGGCGGCGGGTGAGCCGCACGTACCAATTCGAGAGCTCCTCGGTGAAGTCCGAGATCGCCCGTGCGGCCGCGGTGCAGTCGAAGCCGTCCATCTGCTCGCGGACGGTGGCGACGGTGTGCTGAAGCCGCGAGACCGCCCAGCGGTCGAGCTCGCTCGCCTCACCGGATCGGGACGTCCACTCGGGGACGTAGGGCAGGTCTCCCGGCTCGATCCCGGAGGCGTTCGCGTAGGTGACCCAGAACGAGTAGGTGTTCCAGAGCGTGAGGAGGAAGTGGCGGACCGCGTCGCCGACCGTGTCAACGGAGAAGTGGTATCCGGCCCAGGGCTGCTGCGATGCGAAGTAGTACCAGCGGAAGGCATCGGCGCCGTGGCGGTCGATCACGTCCCAGGGCTCGACCACGTTGCCGCGGCTCTTCGACATCTTCTGGCCCTCGGGATCGAGGATCAGGCCGAGGCAGACTACGTTGCGGTAGCTCGAGGTGTCGAAAAGGAGCACCGCCTCGGCGAGCAGCGTGTAGAACCAGCCCCGGGTCTGGTCGATCGCCTCGCAGATGAAGTCCGCGGGAAACCGCTGCTCGAAGAGCTCCTCGTTCTCGAACGGGTAGTGGAACTGCGCCCAGGGCATCGAGCCCGAGTCGAACCAGGCGTCGATCACCGAGAGGACGCGGCGCATCGTCCCCTCGCAGCCCTCGGCCTCGCACGGGAAGGTCACCTCGTCGATGTAGGGCCGGTGGAGGTCCTCCGGGACCTCGCCGCCACGCTCGATGACGTCGGCGATCGAACCGGCGCAGAGGCGCTCCTCGCAGCCGGACGCGTCGCACTCCCAGATCGGCAGCGGCGTCCCCCAGTAGCGGTCGCGGGAGAGCGCCCAGTCGACGTTCCCCTCCAGCCACTTGCCGAAGCGGCCGTGCTTGATGTGGTCGGGGTGCCAACCGATCTCCTCGTTCGCGGCGAGCAGCCGCTCGCGGACCTCGGTGGTCTTCACGTACCAACTCGCCTTCGCGTAATAGAGGAGCGGCGTGTCGCAGCGCCAGCAGTGCGGATAGGCGTGCAGATACGACTCGGCGCGAAGCAGCTTGCCGCGCTGCTCGAGCGCCTCGACGATCTCCGGGTCGGCGTCCTTCACGAGCTTCCCCTGGAAGTCCGTGATCCGCTCATCGAAGCGCCCGTCGAGCTTCACCGGGTTCTGAAGCGTGATCCCGTACTGCTCGCCGAGCCGGAAGTCGTCCTCGCCGAAGGCGATCGCGGTGTGGACCAGACCGGTGCCCTCGTCGGTGGTGACGAAGTCGGCGAGCAGGACGGTGTGGCCGCGGGGCCCGTAATCGGTGATGTAGTCAAACGGCGGCTCGTAGGAGGTGCCGGCGATCGCTTCCCCGGGAAAGTGCGCGAGCACCTCCGCCTCCTCCCCGAGCGCGTGCCCGACCCGGTCGCGCGCGAGGACGAATACCTCGTCCCCGAGCCGGGCACGGACGTACTCGATCTGCGAGCCGGCGGCGACCGCCGCATTCGTGATCAGGGTCCACGGGGTCGTCGTCCAGACCAGGAGCTTGTCACCGGGCTCCACCGGCGACTCGGGAATCTGGTCGCTGGGGGCCGGGTCGCGAATCGGGAGCTTCACGTAGACGGAGGGATCCTCGACGTCGTGGTAGCCGAGGGCGACCTCGTGCGAGGAGAGCGCGGTGCCGCAGCGGGGGCAGTAGGGGACGACCTTGTGACCCTCATAGAGGCGACCGTCATCCCACATTCTCCGAAGCGCCCACCAGACCGACTCGATGTAGTCGTTGGTCAGGGTGACGTAGGGGTCGTCGAGGTCGAGCCAGAATCCGATCCGCTCGGTGAGCCGGTTCCAGTCCTCGACGTAGCGAAAGACGGATTCCCGGCAGCGCTGGTTGAACTCGGCGATCCCGTAGGCCTCGATCTCCTCCTTCGAGGAGATCCCGAGCTCCCGCTCGATCTCGAGCTCGACCGGCAGGCCGTGGCAGTCCCAGCCCGCCTTCCGGGGCACGTAGTGCCCGGTCATCGTCCGGTAGCGGGGGTAGATGTCCTTGAAGGCGCGGGAGAAGACGTGCTGGGACCCGGGTCGCCCGTTCGCGGTCGGAGGCCCCTCGTAGAACCCCCAGAGCGGCGCGGACTCGCGGCTCCGCAGGGAGCGATGAAAGACGTCGCGCTCGCGCCAGCGCTCGAGCACTCGCTGCTCGAGCTCGGGGAACGACTGCTTCGGGTCGACTGGCGTGAATCTCGCCATGAGCGGGCGATTCTACGGTCGGCCGGGCTCCCGCCCGTGCCGACCGCCGACCGCTGCCCGCCCACAGCTAATCCGGCAGGGTCACCGAACCGTCGTCCTCGATCGTCCAGCGCGGGTTGTGGGCGACCTCCCACGGATGGCCGTCGGGGTCGATGAAGACACCCGAGTAGCCGCCCCAGAAGGTCTCGTCGGGCTCCCTGCCGATCGCGGCGCCGGCGGCGCGAGCCTCCTCGATCACGGAGTTGACCTCCTCCGGCGAACGGCTGTTGTAGGCGAGCGTCACGCCTCCCCATCCGCCGCCGTCGCTGGCCGCGCTGTCGTCAGCCAGCTTCGCTCGATCCCAGAGCGCGACGACGATCCCACCGGCCTGGAAGAAGACGACGTCATCGTCGTCCCCGGCCCCCGTCGCCCACCCGAGTGCCTCGTAGAAGCGGCGAGCGCGATTCAGGTTCGAGGTGCCGAGCGTGATCAGGCTGAGGCGCTGCTCCAAGGCCTCGATCATATGACGCGCCGCGCAGCCGCGCGATGCTTGACCAAGCAGCCAGGGCTAGCCGGAGGGAAGGTCGCCGCCTAGGCGGCGCGGTCCAGCTTGCGGCACAGATCCGCGAGCTGGCGCTTCTCGGTCTCGTCGAGGACGCCGAACGCCTCGCGGACCCGCTCCGCGTGGGCGGGAAACGTGTGAGTGACGAGGTTGTAGCCCGCCTGGGTGAGGGCGACGGCGACGGCGCGGCGGTCGCTCTCGAGCCTGCTGCGGCTGACGAAACCACGGTTCTCGAGCGTGTCCAGCACCTCGGTCGCGGTCGCCTTCGACGCACCGAGGCGGCGGCGCATCGTCCTCAGTTCCAGGTTCCCGCCTGCGCTGGTGAGCAACACGAGCATCGTGAAGCCGGTCGCGGAGACTCCGATCCTCTCCAGGTCCGCTGCAAGCCGTCGGGTGAGATTCGCCTCCGCCCGGACAAGGGCCTCGAGGGCGCGATGCGCCAGCGGATCGATGGGGCGAAGGGGCGTCGCCTCGTCGCTCACGAGGGATCAAGTTATGGGTCGCGGCGGACGCGATCGGCGCAGGAAGCCGGTTCCGCCCCGCCGTCCCTAGGATCGTTCGTCGATGCCCGGCCGATCCGCGATCCACCGTGTCGCCGCGTTCGCCGCGGCCGCCTTGATCACTACCGCGATCGGCTGCGGCTCCGACTCGAACGAAGGGGCGCCGGCTGCCTGCGTGGCGAGCAGCGATGCGTATCTCCGGGCGCTCGAGAGCGCACCGGACCAGGTGCGCCTGGATGGGGAGGTGCCGATCTCGGACTGTCTGGTCCCGTCACAGGATGGAGGGGAGCTCGCCAACGTGGGTGAAGAGCTGGTCGTCACCGCGAGCACGCTCAACGCCGAGGCCCGCGCCAACCCGGGCGGGGCCGCGGCCGTGCGGCTCGGTTATCTGATCGGGGCGGTGAGCAAGGGAGCCGATTCGATCCATACCGACCTCGTCCGCCGGCTCGACTCCTCGGCCCAATTCAGCGAGACCGGGGAGACACTGCCGCCGCAGTTCCAGCGGTCATTCGGTCTGGGGTACACCGCCGGACTCCAATCCGGCTAGTTAGGCTGCTTTTATGGCCACGAGAACCGAACTCTGGGGTGGCGAGACCACGAAGGCCGTCGAGAACTTCCAGATCTCCGGGCAACCAATCCCGGCGCCGGTGATCCACTGGCTGGGCCGACTGAAGGCGGCAGCCGCCCGGGCCAATGGCGAGCTGGGCAAGCTCGACTCGGAGCTGGCCGAGCGGATCGCCAAGGCCGGCGACGAGGTGGCGAACGGCGAGCACGACGATCAGTTCCCCATTGACGTCTTCCAGACGGGGTCGGGGACCTCTTCGAACATGAACGCGAATGAGGTGATCGCCGAGCTGGCGGGCGACGAGGCCCATCCGAACGACCACGTGAACATGGGCCAGTCCTCGAACGACGTCTTCCCCTCGGCGGTCCATCTAGCCGCTCTCGGCGAGGTCCACTCCAAGCTGCTGCCGGCTCTGGACGAGCTCGGCTCGGCGCTCGAGCGCAAGGCCGACGAGTTCAGCGAGATCGTCAAGGCGGGCCGCACCCACCTGATGGACGCGGTCCCGGTCACGCTCGGCCAGGAGTTCTCGGGATACGCCGCGCAGATCCGCCTCGGCGCCGAGCGGGTCCGCTCGACCCTCGGCCGCGTGGGCCAGATCCCGCTGGGCGGCACCGCGACCGGGACCGGGCTCAACACCCACCCCGAGTTCGCCGCCAGGGTCCGGGAGAAGCTCGCGGCCGAGACGGGCCTAGACATCTCCGAGCCCGCCGATCCGTTCGAGGCCCAGGGCAACCGTGATGCCCTAGTGGAGCTGTCCGGCGCGCTCAAGACGGTCGCCGTCTCCCTGCTCAAGATCGCGAACGACCTCGCCCTGA
The DNA here is from genome assembly GCA_036377415.1 of Solirubrobacterales bacterium. Taxonomy (GTDB): domain Bacteria; phylum Actinomycetota; class Thermoleophilia; order Solirubrobacterales; family 70-9; genus DASUPK01. The sequence continues at coordinate 28,540 of DASUYK010000039.1, read as the reverse complement.
TGGGATCGGGTCCGCGGGCGGGGCTCGCCGAGATCGTCCTGCCGGAGCTGCAGAAGGGCTCGTCGATCATGCCGGGGAAGGTCAATCCGGTGATCCCGGAGGTGGTCATCCAGGTCGCCGATCAGGTCATCGGGAACGATGCGGCGATCACGCTCGCCGGGAGCCAGGGACAGTTCGAGCTCAACGTGCGGGTGCCGCTGATCGCCCGCAACCTGCTCGACTCGATCAAGCTCCTCGCCTCGGCGTCACGGGCGCTCGACGAGAGGTGCGTCAGCGGGATCGAGCCGAACGAGGAGATGCTCAACCGCCACGCGGAGGCGACGCTCGCGACCGCGACGGCGCTCAACCCGCACATCGGCTACGACCGCGCCGCCGAGATCGTCAAGGAGGCTCACGCCTCCGGGCGGCCGCTGCGGGAGGTGGCGCGCGAGAAGGGCGTCGAGGAGACGGTCCTCGACGAGGCGCTCGACCATCGGAAGATGGCGCGCCCGCACGACTGACGGGTCTCTCCCCACCAGTCCCTGCCCCGGCCAACGGATGATTTTCGAGGCAGGCTACGCCTGCAGAGTGACCAGCCGCTCCTCGGTGAGCTCGCGGACCGCGTAGTGCGGGCCCTCGCGGGTATTGCCCGACTCCTTGACGCCGCCGTACGGCATCTGGTCGGTGCGGAAGGTCGGCACCTCGTTGACCAGGACGGCGCCGAACTCGAGCCGCCTGCCCGCCTCGATCGCGAGGCCGAGGTCGCGGGTGAAGACGCCGGCCTGGAGCCCGTAGCGGGCGTCGTTGGCGAGGGCGATCGCCTCGTCGAAGGTCTTGAAGCTGTGGATCGTCGCCACCGGGCCGAAGATCTCCTCGCACCAGACCTTCGCCTCGCGCGGCGGCTCCTTGATCACGGTCGGAGCGAGGCAGCGGTCCTCGTCGACGAATTCGCCGCCGGTGAGGATCTGGCCGCCCCCGGATTCGGCTTCGTCGACCCACGCCTTGACCCGGTCGCGATCGTCCTGGGAAATCAGCGGACCGACGTCGGTGCTCTCGTCCATCGGGTCCCCGGTGACGAGGGACTCGACGTTGGCGAGAAAGCGCTTCGTGAAGTCGTCCGCGACCGACCCGTGGACCAGGATCCGCTGGATCGAAATGCAGCTCTGCCCGGCGTGCGAGTAGGCGTGAAGCTTCGCCTTGTCGGCCGCCTGCTCCCAGTCCCCGTCCTCGTGCACGATCAGCGGTGCAGTTGACCCCAGCTCCAGGCTTACCTGCTTGCGGGCGGCTTTCGCGCGGATGTCCCAGCCCACCGGCGCCGAGCCCGTGAATGTGATCGCGCCGACCAAGTCGTGGCCGACGATCGCGTCGCCGAGCTCTGACCCGGGCCCACAGACGACCTGCAGCCAGTTCTCGGGCAATCCCGCTTCGTAGAGGATCTCGGCGAGCTTGATCGCGGAGATCGGGGTCTGCCCAGCGGGCTTCAGCACCGCGGCGTTGCCGGCCGCGATTGCCGGGCCGAGCTTGTGCGCGACGAGGTTGAGCGGGAAGTTGAACGGGGTGATCGCGCCGACGACGCCGTACGGGACGAGGAGGACGATGCCGATCTTCCCCTCGCCGGCGGCGCCACCCTCCATCGGCACCATCTCGCCGGTCAGGGTGCGGACCTCCGCGGCCGAGAACTCGAGTGTGTTGACACACCGCTGCGCCTCGATCCTGGCCGTCTTCACCGGCTTTCCCGCCTCGGCGGCGATCGTCATCGTCAGCTCGTCCTCGCGCTCGGCCGCCAGGCGAGCGGCCCGGTCGAGGACCTGGGCGCGTTCGTGCTGGGGAAACCCGCCCGCGTTGAAGGCGGCGGAGGCGGCATCGACCGCCCGCTCGACGAGGGCAGCGTCACCCTTCGGGACGCGGCCGATCAGCGTCCCGTCATATGGGGACTTCACCTCGGACCACTCGCCGGTCTCCGTCCACTCGCCGGCGACGTAGAGCTTGTGATCGGTGGCCTGGATCGTCTCGGTTGCCATCGTCTCTCCTCTTCTTCTCTTCCCGACCTACAACGTAGCTCACGCAGTCCGCGCGCCCCAGGGACGCGATGGCCAGAGCCGCCCCGTGCGTGCTCCATCTCGTGGCGGCGCAACTTCCCGCCGCGGTGGCCGTTATTCCTGACGTATGCCCGAGCCGCCGAGAGGGACGCCGCGTCAGCGGATCAGGCGGGCGCGCCGTCTTCTGCTCGCAGCCATGGCGCTCACCGCGCTCGTCGCGGCGCCGTCGGCTACAGGCGCCAAGAAGTGGATTGTGAAGGGCGCCGGGTTCGGTCACGGCACGGGGATGAGCCAGTACGGCGCCCAGGCGTTCGCGAAGCGCGGGGCGGGATACCAGTCGATCCTCGCCCACTACTACACGGGCACGACCCTGGGAACTGCCCCCTCACAGATCGTTCACGTCCTCCTTCGGCCCTACGTCGCGAGCGTCAGCTTTCGGGGGGCGGGGTCCGCCTGCGGCGTCGGCCTGAAGCCGGGCAAGACCTACGTCGCGAAGCGGAAGGGTGGCGGGGTCATCCTCCACACCAAGAAGGGCACCCGGGTGGCGAAGTGCGGCGGCCTGCTGAGCGCGGCGGGGGCCCCGACCGTGATGCTGATCGGCAAGGGCACCTACCGCGGCGCGCTCGAGGTGAGGCCCTCGTCGGTTCCCGACAAGCTGAACGCCGTCAACGCGGTTGGGATCGAGGACTACCTGAAGGGCGTCGTGCCGAAGGAGTCGCCCGCCTCGTGGCACATCGAGGCGCTCAAGGCACAGGCGGTCGCCGCGCGCTCCTACGCGATCGCGACCCCGGTCCGGGGGAGCGGATTCGACCAGTACGACGACACCCGCAGCCAGGTCTACGGCGGCGCCTCGGCGGAGAACGCGAGGACCAGCCAGGCGGTGGACGCTACCCGCTCGCAGGTCGTCCTCTACAACGGCAAGGTCGCGCAGACCTTCTTCTTCTCGACCTCCGGCGGCCACACGGAGAACAACGAGCTCTCCTCGTTGGGCTTCGGCGGCACCCCGATCCCCTACCTGCGCGGCGTCGAGGACCCCTACGAGGCCGAGGCGGGATCGCCGTACTCGCACTGGAGACGGAAGTTCACCCCCCGGAGGCTGAACGCGGCGCTTGGCGGCCTCGTGCGCGGGAAGCTGCGAAACGTCGCCGTCACTCAGCGCGGGACGTCGCCGCGAATCGTCCGCGCCAACCTGATCGGGAGCAAGGGAACGACGAGCGTCACCGGCCCTCAGCTCCGCGACGCCCTTGACCTGCCCGACACCTGGGCCTTCTTCATCAGCCCGAAGGCGAGGGCCGCCAAGGCCCTCCGTGCCCTGAAGAGCGTCGGCCGCTGGTAGCGCGCTTCGCCGCGATCAGCCGTCCGGGTACGGCTGCAGCGGGATACCGTGGTCGGTGTCCCGGGAGCCGAACTCGTACGCGGCCGCACCCCTCACGGTGAGGCGTTGGGCGGGGCGCCCGGCGAGCTCGACGTCGAGGTCGAGGTCGGAGATCGAGCAGTTGAGGGTGTTGTGCTCGGGCCCGACCGGGTCCGCGTAGATCCAGGCGACGAAGTCCTTGGCGGGGGCCCTGACGTTGCCGGAGAGCTTGACGTCCTTGCCCCTGAGCTCGAATCGGGCGCCTGTCGGCTCCTCGGTCACCTCGGTGCTGGGGATGTGGCCGAACCCGCCCAGCCGGTGGGGGGTGCCGTCGAGCATCAGCATCCCGTTCCCGACCCAAGGCGTCATCCGCCCGCCGACCTTGATCCGGCCCACCGCCATGTCGAAGTAGTCCTCGGCGGAACGGCCCTCGAACCCTGACCCCTGGACCCAGACCCAGCGCTCCGCGTGCTCGGCCCCCCAGTTGTGGCCGATCATCCCCCGCCATCCCTCGACGGCGATCCGCTCGCCGCCGACGTCCAGGTGCCCGTTGAAGACCGCATCGGGATAGGGGCTGAGGAACTTCGTCCTCGGGAGCTTCGCGCGATAGAGGAAATCGCGAGGGAGGTGGTGGAAGGGCTCGTGCGTGTCGGAGAAGCTCAGATCCCACCTCGCCTCGAGCACGTCTGTCTCGACCCGGCCAGTCGCGCGGCCGTCGGTCAGGGTCGCATCCGCGATACGGATGTAGCAGTCGGGCGCGGCCTCCAGCTCGTCGGCTCCGAACTGCCGCTTCGTGGCCCGCGGGCCGGCCGCAGCGGCGTCGAAGAGGACGAACCACAGCGCGCAGGTGGCCGGCTCCTTCGGCCGCTTGTGGACCGTGTGCCGGATCCACGCCCCCCGGCCGCCGCCCGGCTGGTTGAGCTTCAGATAGAAGCTCTCGTAGTGGCCGGCCTTCTCCGGCACCTGGGGGAAGCGAGCCTCGGTGCGCACGGCGAGAACCTATCGGCATCAGGCCGTGAGGCGGGCGGCGCGCGAGCGGACCTCGGCTGGCAGATCCCTGCCGTCTGCTGCGCACCCTGCGAAGGGGAAGGCGCCAGGACGGGCCTCTGCGCGGCGACCTCCCGACCGTCGTTGGACTGGGTCGCTGAGCCCGGCGGGCGCTACGTCCTGATGTGGATGACGTCGCCTTCCCGGACGACGTATTCGCGGCCCTCGATCCGGAGCGTCCCCCTTTCGCGGGCAGCGGCGTAGCCGCCGGCATCCACCAGCTCGTCCCAGGCGATCACCTCGGCGCGGACGAACGCCCGCTGGATATCGCCGTGCACCCGGCCCGCCGCGTCGTATGCGGTGCCGCCGCGCGAGAGGGTGCGCGCCTGCGCCTCCTTGCCCGGGTCCGCGGTGAAGAAGGTGACCAGATCGAGCAGCTCGAAGGCGGCCCGAATCAGGCGCTCGAGGCCGGAGCGCTCGATCCCGAGCTCGCCGCGCATCTCCTCGGCCTCCTCAGGATCGAGCTCGCGAAGCTCCGACTCGACCCGGGCTGAGATCACCACGACGCCCGCCTCCATCTGCTCGGCATGGGCGGCGAGCTCCGGGGGCGCCTTCGTCTCGCCCTCGTCGACGTTGACGACGTAGAGGACGGGCTTCGCGGTCAAGGGCGCGAGCTTCCGGAGCGCGTCCGGCGCAGCCTCGGGCACCGACACCTCGCGCGCCGGCCGGCCGGCGGAGATGGCCCCGACGACCCGCTCGAGCCAGTCGCGCTCCGCGATCGCCTCCTTGTCGCCGGAGCGGGCCAGCTTCGTCACCCGCTCGAGGCGTCGCTCGGTTCCCTCGAGGTCGGCGGCGAGCAGCTCGGTCTCGATCAGCTCGGCGTCCGCGACCGGGTCGATCCGACCCTCGGGGTGGGCGACCGCACCCGAGCCGTGCACCCGGATCACGTGGCAGATCGCGTCCGTCTCGCGGATCGACGCGAGGAACCGATTGCCCAGGCCCTCTCCCTGCGATGCCCCCTTGACGAGCCCGGCGATGTCGTGAAAGTCGATCGTCTCCGGGACCGTCTCGGATGAGCCGACGGTCTCGGCGATCCGCTCGAGGCGCTGGTCGGGCACCCGGACGACCGCGACGTTCGGCTCGACGGTCGTGAACGGGTAGTCGCCGATCTCGGCGCCGGCGGCGGTCAGCGCGTTGAACAGGGTCGACTTGCCCGCGTTGGGCATGCCGATGATCCCGATCTTCACGAGAGGGGAACGATCAGGCCGAGGGCAGTGCCCAACAGCGCCCCGGCGAGGACGTCCGAGGGATAGTGCATGCCGAGGTATGGCCGGCAGGCCGCGATCGCGGCCGCGAGGACGAAGAGGACGGCGGCCTCCGGCGCGATCCTGGTCATCGCGGTCGCGCATGCGAACGACGAGGTCGCGTGGGCCGACGGGAAGCTGAGTGAGCTCGGCGCGCCGCCGAGCGGCGGCAGCCCCTCGAGCACCGGGCGCGGCCTCCTGACGATCAGCTTGACCACGTAGTTCAGCCCGATCCCCACCGGGCCGAGGATCCCCGCGACGAGCCAGTCCTCGCCGCGATCGGGGTCGATGACGGCGAGGACGATCCCGATCGCGAACCAGATCGCGCCGTATTCCCCGACCCTGCCCAGACCTCGGGCGACGGCCTCGGCGCCCCGACCGTGGAACCGGGTGCGCATCACGTACAGGAGGCGGGTGTCGAGGCGGCCGAGCACCGGCGGAGAATACGGTTCTGCCAATGGCCTCCGACTCCGAGCGTCTGCGGAACTACGAGGAGTCCCTCAGGCGGGCGGGGCTGCCGCTCTTGGGATCGCGCTGGATCCTCGCGCTCCTCGTCGTGCTCGCGGCGGCCTTCCTCGCGGTCCGGCTGCCGCGCGAGGCCCGCGCCCTGGAGGGAGAGGCCGGGGAGGGAAGCGCGCCGCTCCGAGTACCTGAAGCTGCGCGAGTCGTATAAATCGGCCGATGGCTGAGACGGCGAAGAGGGTGATGGTCCCGAGGTACCGGCACGTGCCGGGAAACCACTGCGGATCGACGGCGCTTCGGAACCTGCTCGGATTCCACGGGGTGGAGATCTCGGAGGAGATGGCATTCGGGCTCGGCGCGGGCGCGTGCTTCTACTACCTCGTCCTCGAAGAGCATTCCCCCTCGCGGTTCACAAACGGCCGGGCGGCGCGCCTCGAGGAGAACTTCCTCGAACTGACCGAGGTCCCGCTTCGACTTCGGACCGAGCCGGATCCGGAGGAATCGTGGGAGATGGTGCGGACGTCGGTCGACGAGGGGCGTCCGGTTCTCCTGCTCACCGACCTCTACTACCTCGACCACTACGGCCGCTCCGCACACTTTCCGGGGCACGCCGTGATCCTCGCCGGCTATGACGACGAGCTGGCTTGGCTCTCCGACACCGCCTTCGAGGACCTGCAGACGACCTCCCGCGAGAGCCTGAAGGAGGCGCGCCACTCCCGGCAGCCGATCTTCCAGCTCGAGGGGCACGCTATCGACCTCCCGGAGGGCATCGAGCTCGACCGGGCCGATCTGCTCGCCCACGCGCCCAGGGCGATCGAGCGGGCGGCGAAGCAGATGCTGAATCCCCCGCTCGGCGAGTACGAGGGGCTGCCGGCCCTACGCCGCTTCGCGGCCGAGGTCGGGGACTGGCCCGATGCGACCGAGGACTGGCAGTGGTGCGCGCGCTTCCTCTACCAGGTGATCGAGCGGCGGGGGACCGGCGGGGGGAACTTCCGGAAGATGTACGCGCGCTTCCTCGAGGAGGCCGGCTACGCCGAGGCGGACCTCGCGGGGGAGGCCGCCGAGGACTGGACGAGGCTCGCGCTGTCGGCACGGGACGCGAGCGAGCCGGACGAGCTGGATCGGGGCCAGTGGGAGCGACTCAGGTCCGAGGCGGCTCGGGTGCTTGACGCCGAGGAGCGCCTCTGGTCGGGCCTTTCCGTCGCCGCAGTGCCAGGTTGAGCTTGCGCTCGTCGGTGAGGCGGCCGATCGGCGTCGGGATCCGGCCGAGGCTCCGCCAGAGGAAGGCCTGGGGAATCGGGATCGGGATCCCGCGCTCGAGCTGCTTCTTCGGGCCGTCGCCACGCCGCGCCTCGAAGACCAACGTGGCCTGCCTGCGGAGGAGAAAGCCCTTCGGGGGGCGCGCGGAGACCAGGTGGAGCTCGTCGGGCCCACCGCCGGAGAAGAGCTCCTTCCACTCGCGCAGGGAGCGGTAGAGGTCGTGCGCCAGCAACAGGCCGCCGAAGAGGAGGGCGATCAGGGCCCCGGCGGCGATCACGACCAGCCCGACGAGCAGCCCGGCGCCGGTCAGGGCGAGGACGATCCCGGCGATCGCGAGCGCGATTCCGACCCCGATGCCTATGACGAGGATGAGACCCAGCGGCCTATGCGGCGAAGCCGATCCGCTGAGGCGTGACGGCGCTGCGGACGAAGACCACCTGGCGGAGATCGAGGGACACGGTCCCCTCCTCCGTCTCCAGGTCCGTCCATCCGTCCGCGTTCTCCAGGGACTTCCGAAGCTCCTTCAGCTTCGCGTCGGTGATCCGGACCTCCACCACCTGACCCCCCGAAAACCCGATCGAGACACGCTCTGCCGTGCCCGCCATCACCGTCCCCCTTCATCATGTCGTCCACGGCGGCTCATGAACGGGCCTCTCCATCCTGTCGTCTGCGGCTCATGAATGAGCCTCCGACGGTTCTACGATCTCGGTGAGCACCCCGCCCATCGCCTTCGGGTGCACGAAGGCGACCCGCGAATCCCTGATCCCGGCGCGGGGCTCCTCGTCGATCAGCGCGACACCCGCCTCCTTCAGCTGCGAGAGGGTCGCGCCGATGTCCGCCACCGCGTAGGCGACGTGGTGAAGGCCAGGACCCCGCTTGGCGAGGTACTTGCCCACCGGTGTGTCCGGGCCAAGCGGCCGCAGAAGCTCCACGTGGCCTTCGCCTACGTCGAGGAGCACCGCCTCGACGCCCTGAGACTCCACGATCTCGCGGTGGGCGAGCGGCATTCCGAGAGTCCTCTCGTACAGGGTGATGGCGCCCTCGAGGTCGTCCGTGGCGACGCCGACGTGGTCGATCCGGCCGAGCATGCGAATGAGTCTATTGAGCAGGTGTCGGCGGTCAGGTCGCGGGCGGCGGCTCGCTCTCCCTCTCGCCATCGGCCTCCTGCTCAACGCGGAGGATCTCTCGGAGCGCGGCGACCCCGACCTCGAGCTGCTCCGAGGTCGGCTCCTTGGTCGCGATCAGACGCTGGATCTCGTGCCCCGGCCGGTGGAAGGCCCGGGCCGCGGTGGTCTCGGGGTTCCGCTCGCTCCACGCGAACATCTCCGCGGCGAGCGAGGCGCTCGCCAACCCGATCGCGGCGCGGGCGATCGGTCCCGGCTCCCGGAGGGCCCGCCCGAGGAGCAGCTGGCCCCCGGCCGAGAGGATCAGCATCGGAGCGACCAGGTTGGATCCGCAGCGCTCGTGCTCCTTGGTGGCGGTGGTCGGATCGTCGGAGCCGGCCTCGTACGCACCGATCGCCTTGTGCTCGACCCCGTGGTAGGCGGCGAGGTTCCGGTCGCTGAGGGCGACCATCGCCGGGGCCAGCCCGAGGGCGGCCTGGACAAGCTCGCCTGCCGCGCTGCTCCGGCGGCGGCGAAGCGCCCGGCTCGTGATCGAGGCGATCAGCATCGCTGCGATCACGCGGACGTCCTCGAACGGAAGGCGCGCGGCCCTCAGCTTCATCCGAACGGTCGGGATCAGCAGAAATGCCTCGGCGAGACGCAGCGGCCCTCGGAGCAGAGGTACCCGGATAGCGAGGTCGGGCGCGAGCCCGGGCTTCGGACCGGAGGCGACCTGGATCCCGCCCGCCTCGTCCCTGGCCGCGGCCGCCCACGAGGTCGGCCCGTGGATCAGCAGACCGTTGCGCAACGCCATGCCGCCGAGCCGCAGCACGTACTCCTGCTCGTCCACGGCTCGGTCTCCGTTCTGGCTCGGCTCGGTCCTCAAGAGAGAATCCTCCTCGGGAGCTCGTGGAAGAAGCCGGCCGCGAACTCGACGTCGGCGACGGGAACGCGCTCGTCGGCGCCGTGGATCAGGGGAGCCTGCTCGATCTGGGTGATCTCGCGATGCGGGCAGAAGCCGTAGACGATTGCGTCCGGGAACGCGGTTCGGAAGGGGTTGCTGTCGCTGAAGCTGGGCATGATCGTCGGCACGATCCCGGCGCCCGGGTCGGCGTCCGCCGTCCACGCTCGGATCGCGTCGGCCAGCGGCGAATCGATGGGCGAGGTGTTCCCTACCACCGCCTCAGTGAACTCGATCCTGTAGTCACCCTCCCCGATCAGGGCGGCGAGCTGCCTGCGGGCCTCCTCCTGGCCGCACCCCGGCGGGACGCGGCAGTCGATCAGCGCCTCGGCCTCGGAGGGGATCACGTTGGCCTTCTTCCCCGACCGAGCCTTGGTCGGGGTCAGGGTGACCCCGAGCATCGGCTCGACCAGGTAGTCGGCCAGAAGCGGCTGCTCGGTGCGCAGCCGCTCGAGCCCCGCCCTCACTCCCTCGGCGCCCGTTAACGAGTCCCCGAGGAGGTTCTCTAACAGCGCCTCCCCGACCGCGCCCGGCTCGGGGGGCGGCTGCTCCGCGAGCGCGGCGAGGTAGCTGGAGAGTCTGAGCAGAGCGTTGTCACCGATCCGGGGAAGCGACGCGTGCCCCGCTCGGCCCTCCGTCCTCAGCCGGATGCGGAAGATCCCCTTCTCGCCCACGCTCATGGTGTAGAGCCGTCGGTCGCCGATCTCGATCAGGGCCCCGCCCCCTTCGTTGACGACGAGGTCGGTCCTGACCCGGTCGGGGTGTTGCTGGCAGAGCCAGTGGGCGCCGAGCGTCCCACCCGCCTCCTCGTCGGCGGTCAGAACCAGCATCAACTCGCCGGCTGGCCGCCATCCCGATCGGGCGAGCTCCAGGCAGGCCGCGACCTCGGCGGCGACCTGGCCCTTCATGTCGAGGGCTCCCCGGCCCCAGATCCATCCGTCGATCTGTGCCCCGCCCCAGGGGTCCTGGGCCCACTCCTCGGGATCGGCTCGGACGGTGTCGACGTGACCGAGCAGGGTAAGCGTGGGCCCATCCCGCTCGCCGCGCAGGCGAGCCACCAGGTTGGGGCGATCGGGCTCCGCGGCGAGCAGCTCGCATTCGAAGCCGGCCTCGGTGAGCATCGCCCGAAGCTCCTCCTGGATGCGGCGCTCGTTGCCGGGCGGGTTGACGGTGTCGACCCGGATCAGGCTCTGAAGCAGCACCGTCGCGGCGGTGCCGAGCGCGGCCGGAACAGCGGTCGTCGCGGTCCCCTCCTCCATTGGCCCAGCCTAGCGTCCACGATCACCCGCTATCCGAAGATCGCCTGAGCCGCCATCGCCCCGCCGCTTACGACGAGGATCGCGGCCATCGCATGGACCAGCTGCGTCTCGTCCAGGCGCCCGGTGAAGCGAGCGCCGAGGTAGGCCGCGGGCATCGCGGCGGCCGCCCCGACCGCGAGGATGCCCCAGTCGATCCCGCTCGGCAGGTGCCCGATCAGGCCCCCGACGCCGACGACAGCCCCCACCGCGGCGTTCGTCCCGACCGCCGCGTAGGGCCGCACGCCGACCCAGCGAACCATCGCCGGGAGCCGGAGCGAGCCGAGGATCAGGCCGACGAAGCCGCCGAGGAGGCCGACGCCGAGGCCGACCAGGGCGGCGTTGACCAGGAGGGAGCGCCGGCTTGGGAGCTCAGTGCCCCGCTCGGCCGTGGGTCGCCGGTAGCGCCACACCTCGACCGCGCCGTAGAGGACGATGACGGAGATCGCGCCGAGCAGGAGGCGGTCGGGAAGCTCGCCGGCGATCAGCCCTCCGGCGACCGCGCCGACGAGCGAGGTGGGCGCCATCCATCCGAAGAGGCGCCAGTCGATCCGCCCGCCCCGCCAGTGGCCGTAGCTCGAGGTGAGCGCGGCGACCCCGCTGATCGCTACGTTCGCCCCCGCGCCGGCGGCCGGGCTGCTCGCGACCAGGACGATCAGCGGCAGGCGGAGGTTGCCCAGAACCAGCCCGACCAGTCCGCCGAAGAAGGAGACCGCGAAGGACCAGGCAAAGACGGCGCTGAGCTCGAGCGCGTCCACGGCGGCGGAACGGTAAAGCAGCGCGCATACTTCAACGCGTGAACGAGCGGCTCTTCGAGACCGGCGGCGAGACCCGGCGGACGGGCGTTCCGCCCGATGAGGCTCCGCTTGCTGTCCGGATGCGCCCCCGGGACCTCGACGAGCTCACGGGCCAGAGCCATCTGCTCGAGCCGGGATCCACCCTGCGGATCGCGATCGAGTCGGGTGAGCCCCACAGCACGATCTTCCACGGGCCTCCCGGCAGCGGGAAGACGACGGTGGCGCGGATCATCGCGGCCCGGGCGCAAGGCGCCTTCGAGGAGCTCTCGGCAGTGAACGCCGGGCGGGCCGAGGTCCGCCAGGTGATCGCGCGCGCGGAGGAGCGCCGGGCCTCGGGGCGGCGGACGATCTTCTTCCTCGATGAGATCCACCGGTTCAACAAGGCCCAGCAGGACGCTCTGCTGCCGGCGGTGGAGGAGGGGCTCGTGACGCTGATCGGAGCGACCACCGAGAACCCCTACTTCGAGGTCAACTCGGCGCTGCTCTCCCGATGCCAGATCTACGAGTTTCGCTCCCTCGATCCGATCGAGCTGGTGGAGCTCGTGCGGCGGGCGCTCGAGGAGGAGCGCGGAGTCCCCGATCCGCCGGGCATCTCGGCCGAGGCGCTCGAGATGCTCGCGACGCGGGCGGGAGGGGACGGGCGCGTCGCGCTCGCCGCCCTCGAGCGGGCGGCTGAGGCGACCCGAGCCGCGGGAGAGGACGAGATCGGAACCGGCGCGGTCGAGGACGCACTCCAGCGCAAGGCGCTGCTCTACGACAGGGCCGGCGACAGGCACTACGACTACGTCTCGGCCTGGATCAAGGCAACTCGCGGATCGGACGTCGATGCCTCGACCTATTACCTCGCCGTGATGCTCGAGGGCGGCGAGGACCCACGATTCATCGCCCGGCGGATGGTGATCTTCGCCTCCGAGGACGTCGGGAACGCGGACCCCCAGGCGCTGGTGATCGCCACCGCCGCGGCTCAGGCGGTGGATCGGGTCGGGCTCCCCGAGTGCGCTCTGAACCTGGCGCAGGCGGCGGCGTATCTCGCGCTGGCGCCGAAGTCCAACGCCTCGACCCGGGCGATCTCCAGGGCGTCCGCCCATGTCCGCGAACACGGCGCCGCCGACCCGCCGACCTACCTCCAGGACGCCCACTACCCGGGCGCCCGTCAGCTCGGCCGGGGTGAGGGATACCGCTACCCGCACGACGAGCCGGGAGCGGTCACCGATCAGCCCCTCGCCCCCCGGCCGGTGCGCGGAGAGCGCTTCTATGAGCCGACCGAGCGAGGTTTCGAGGCCGAGCTCCGCAAACGGCTCGAGCGCCTCCGGCGGCTGCTGGGCGGGCGCCCGGACGACGATCGTTAGCACCAGGTTAAGCGCGCACCCCGGCGCAAACCCCCGCAACCTTCCCGATGACCCTGTGTTCTGAGGGGAGTCTGACGCTCCGGCAAAGACCAGGCGGCCACAAGACCGCCGCCGGATCGACCGGAGCCGGCGCGTAAAAAGCCGGGGAGTGGACACGGAGGTCGGGAGCTCGGGGATTTGCTCCCGGCCTCCACTAATCTCGGAGCACCGCTCCGATCGGGGGCAGGGAGGAGCGGCCTTGGCGGGAGGCCGCTCCGCGGACGAACAGCGAGCCTGTTGCTACTCGCAGCCCTGGCAAGCACCGACGTAGAATCGCGACATGGAGAGAGCGACGAGAGGAAGGGTCATGGAGGCGAGGTCCACCGGCAGCGACGGCAAAGGGAAGAGCGCGGGGAAGCCCGCCAAGCGCGTCGTCAAGGCGCTCGAGTCGTTCAACCCCGCCACCGGCGAGCTCGTCGGAACGGTCGAGACGCTCACCCCCGCGAAGGTGCAGGGCGTCGTCGACAACGTGGCCGAGGTCCAGCCGTTCTGGGCGGCGCTCTCGCTCGAGGACCGCGCGCGCTACATGCGCCGGGCGAGCGACGCGCTGCTCGAGGACGTCGACGAGATCGCGGAGCTGCTCACCAACGAGCAGGGAAAGCCGCGTGTCGAGAGCTACACGATGGAGGTCCTCCCGACGATCGACTCGCTCAACTGGATCGCCGACAACGGCCCACGGATCCTCTCCGACGAGAAGCTATCCATGCCCGTGATCCTGAAGACGAAGAGCGCCAAGTTCACGTACGAGCCGATCGGGGTGGTCGGCGTGATCGCCCCGTGGAACTACCCCTGGTCGATCCCATTCGGCGAGGTCGCGATCGCGCTGATGGCGGGCAACGGCGTCGTCCTGAAGCCAGCGAGCCTGACCCCGCTGATCGGCGAGCGGATCCGGCAGACGTTCGAGAAGGCCGGATTCCCGGAGGGCCTCGTCCGCACGATTCACGGGGGCGGCCGAGTCGGCGACGCGCTGGTCAAGTCGAGCGTCGGGAAGATCTTCTTCACCGGCTCCGTCGAGGTCGGCCGCAAGGTCGGGATCGAGTGCGCGAAGCGGATGAAGGGCTCGGTTCTGGAGCTCGGCGGCAAGGACCCGCAGATCGTCTGCGCGGATGCGGATCTTGCGAACGCCGTCTCGGGCGCGGTCTGGGGCGGATTCGCGAACGCGGGACAGACCTGCTCCGGGATCGAGCGGGTCTACGTCCACCGCGACGTCGCCGACGCCTTCCTCGAGGGTGTGGTCAGGGAGACCGAGCGGCTCACCGTCGGCGACCCGCGCGAGTGGACGACCGAGATCGGCCCGATGGTCTCGTCGGACCAGGCGGCGATCGTCAAGGACCTGGTCGACGACGCCCTGAAGAACGGCGCCAACAAGCTCACCGGGGGCCCGACCAAGGTGAAGGGGACCAGCACGAAATGGCTTCGGGGCAGCTTCATCGCCCCGGTCGTGCTCACCGGGGTCACCCACGAGATGCGGATCATGAACGAGGAGATCTTCGGCCCGGTGCTGCCGGTGATGACCGTCGACTCCGAGGAGGAAGCGATCCGGCTCGCGAACGACTCGCAGTTCGGCCTCGGCGCCTCGGTCTGGACCAGGGACCGGGCGAAGGGAGAGCGGATGTCCCATGAGATCGAGTCGGGGATGGTCTGGACCAACGACCACTCCTTCTCCCACGGGGCGTGTCAGTGCGCGTGGGGAGGTGTGAAGGATTCAGGCCTCGGGCGCTCGCATTCCAAGTTTGGCTTCTACGAGTGCGTGAACATCAAGCAGCTCGCTTGGGAGCCCAGCTGGACCCGCGACATCTGGTGGCAGCCATACGACCGCACGCTGGCCGATGCGATCAGATCCTCCGCGCAGGTCCTCTATTCCCGCAACGGCAATCGCCTGCAGGCCCTGCGAGACGGGATCCGCCCGCTGATGGAGGTGGGCCGGCGAACGCTTCGCAAGGGTGCCTGAGCGCCAGGGGCGTTCGGGTCGCGATCGACTATCGCGCCCGAAAGGCTCAGTTTCCGAGCCGCCCGCCGCCGAAGAAGCGGACGTGCAAGTGGTCGTCGTGGTGGGCGAGGCGCTGGACGATCTTCTTCGGTCCACTCAACCCGGTGCGATGGCCGACGAAGACGTATCTGGCGCCGGCGGCGACGAGTCGGGTCACCAGCTCCTGGGCGAGGGCGCGGTTGATCTGAACGGGCTTCGAAGCGGCGGTCTCACCGAGGTCGAGGCGGGGATAGAGGATGTCGGCGTCGATCCCGTTCTGATGCGAGGCATGGCCGAGACCGCCGAAGCGCCGCCCGAACGGGCCGCCGTGCGGCCGGCTCAGGTCGGCGATCCCCACGCGGCCCGCCGCCGGATTCGCGGCGCGGTACTCCGCAAGCACCTCGAGTAGCGCGAAGAGCGTCCGATCGGCCGCCCAGCGTCGCCACGGCCTGTTGGGCGAGAGGCGCAGCGGGAAGTCCCAGGTGAAGAAGTCCGCCCCCTCGGCGGGAAGCTGTACCCCTCTGAACAAGGCACCGTGCCAGGGCTTGCCCGCGGAGACCGAGCCCCGCCACTGGATGTCCCCCGCCTCGAAGGCGCTCACCTCGGTCGAGCTCCCCTCGGCGCCGAGCGAGGGAGCGAGGGCGGCATCACTCATCACCCCGAACGAGATCAGGCCCACAATCGCGACCAGAGTGAGGGATGTGCGCGACCGCCGAAGCATGCCTGCGATGACCCAAGAACACCACGAACACCAGCTAGATTCGCCCAAGATGGTCGAGCAGACCGCCGCAGTCGAGGGGTCTTCGGACGCAGACACCGGTGCGCTCACCCGCAGCGCACCGGCGATCGAGCTGGCCGGGCTGCGGCGGGTCTTCGGCGAGAGGCCGGCGCTGCAGGAAGTGAGCATCCGCCTGGGCGCGGGGCGAAGCCTCGCCGTCCTGGGCCCGAACGGATCGGGAAAGTCGACCCTGCTCCGGATTCTCGCCGGATTGCTCCGACCGAGCGGTGGCGAGGTCTCGGTGCTCGGCTGCTCCCTTCCGAAGGAGACCCACGGGCTTCGGGGTCGGATCGGCTACGTCGGCCACTCCCCCCTTCTCTATCGCGATCTGACGCCGCGAGAGAACCTCGAGCTCGCCGCGGCACTGCACGGGCTCGATCCGGCGGCCGCATCGGCGCGAATCGAGGAGCTGCTCGCGGCGGTCGGAATGACCGGCCGCGCCGACGACCGGGTCGCGGAGCTCTCGGCGGGAATGAGGCAGCGGGTCGACGTCTGCCGGGCGGTGCTCCACGAACCGCCGTTGCTCCTGCTCGACGAGCCGGATGCCCATCTGGACGCCGAGGCGCGCAGGCTGATCGAGCCGCTGGTCGCCGCGGGCCCGGGCCGAACCCGTGTCGTCGTCAGCCACGACCGCGAGAGGGCAGCCGCCGGCGCCGACTCGGTCCTGGAGCTCCGATGACCGCCTTCGCGGCGCTCCTCCGCAAGGACCTCCGCGTCGAGCTGCGCACCCTCCGGTCGCTGCCGGCGATGGCGCTGTTCGCGGTGACGACCTTCGTGATCTTCCGTTTCGGACTCGACCGAGAGCAGCTCGAGGGCGAGCTCGCGGCCGGCGTGTTGGTCGCGACCCTGCTGTTCGCGGCGCTCCTCGCGATCAACCGCCTATTCGTCGCCGAGCGGGAGGAGGGCGGCTTCGACCTGGTCAGGCTCGCCCCGATCGACCGCACGGTGCTGTTCGCGGCGAAGGCGAGCGCGCTCGCGATCTACCTGACCGTCCTCGAGCTGATCGCCGTTCCAATCTTCGCGCTCTTCTTCCTCGACTCGGTAGAGGGGCTGATTCCCCTCGCCCTCGTGCTGCTGCTCGCGAACCTCGGGCTGGCCGCCACCGGAACCGTGATCTCCACGATCGCCACGATGTCCAGCGCCCGCGATCTGCTCGCCCCGCTGATCCTCCTGCCCCTCCTGGTCCCGCTCGTGATCGCGACCGCCGGGGCGGGCGAACACCTGCTCGCCGCCGACGGTCCGGACTACGGCCGATTCGGCACGTGGCTGGCGCTGCTCGGCCTCTACGATTCGGTCTTCCTCCTCGTCGGCTACGCGACCTTCGACTTCCTGCTCGAGGACTAGTCAGCCCGAGGACATCGAAATGGCCACTGCGCTCGGATCGATAACGCTTCGCCGGCTCGCGGCCACGACGGTGGCGCTGCTCGCGGTGGGCTACGCGCTTGCGTTCTTCGCCGCGCCGGAGGACGCCGACCAGGGCTACATCCAGAAGATCTTCTACCTGCACGTACCGCTGGCCACCTGCGCGTTGATCGGCTTCATGGTCGCCGCCGTCCACGCGATTCGCCATCTCCGCAGCGGCGACCCGGTTCATGACGCCCGCGCCTACGTCTCGATTCACATCTCGGTGATCTTCGGGCTGGCGGTGCTCGCCACCGGCGCGATCTGGGCAAAGGGGTCGTGGGGCGTCTGGTGGGAGTGGAAGGAGCCCACCCTGGTCAGCTTCCTGATCGTCTTCCTCCTCTACGCGACCTATTACCCGCTCCGCTACGCGATCGAGGACCGCGATCGGCAGGCGCGCTACGCCTCGGTGTTCGCGATCACGGCCGGGGCATTCGTGCCGCTCAATTTCCTCGCCGTCCGGCTCGCCGAGCCGCTGATCCATCCGCGGACCTTCTCGTCGGCCGGCGGCCTGCCCGACTCGATGCTCTTCCCGTTCCTCGTCTGCCTCGTCGGCATGGCGGCGCTCTGGGCGACGCTGGTCTGGTTCGAGCTCGATTCGAAGCGCACGTCCGGAGACCTGGCGCGGATTCGCCGCGCGCTGGAGGTGACGGCGTGATCCCCTTCGCCGCGATCGACAGCGCGGAGGGCTACGTCGCGGGCGCCTACCTGGTCTTCCTCCTCCTCCTCTTGATCTACGTTGCGATCATGGCCTCGAAGCTCCAGCGCATTCAGCGAGAGCTCCGATCGCTCGGCGAACTCGCCGAGTCCCCGCGCGGGAGCGACGTCGGGCGGGTCCGGGAGCGGGAGGAGAGGATCGAGTCCGTGAGGGAGGAGGCGCGCCGATGAGCGGCGTGCTCGCGCTCGGCGTTTCGCACCGGACCGCCTCCCTCGCCCTGCGTGAGCAGGCGGCGCTAACCGAGGGACGGGCCGCGGGAGTTCTGAACGCGCTGGTCTCGGAGGAGCCGATCACCGAGGCGGCGGCGCTCTCCACCTGCAACCGGACCGAGCTCTACCTGGTCGCCACCGACTCCGTCGAAGCGGAGGCAGCGGGACTCGGCGTGCTCGCCCGGGAGGCGGGCATCCGTCCCACGGAGCTGCTCGGCCCCCTGTACTCGCTTCGAGGACCGGAGGCGGCGCGGCACCTTTACCGCGTGACGGCCGGACTCGACTCGATGATCGTCGGCGAGGCCGAGATCCAGGGCCAGGTGAAGCGCGCCTACGAGCTTGCGCTTGTCGAGGGAGCGACGGGGCCGATCCTCAACCGGATGTTCCGCGGCGCGCTCGCGGCCGGCAAGCGGGCGCGGACGGAGACCGCCGTCGGTGAAAAGGGGGTCTCCATTCCCTCGGTCGCCGTCGAGCTCGCCCAGCGGAGCCTCGGCGATCTCTCCGCTCGCCGGGTGCTCCTGATCGGCGCGGGGGAGACCTCCGAGCTGACCGCACG
Organism: Solirubrobacterales bacterium; assembly: GCA_036377415.1. GTDB lineage: Bacteria > Actinomycetota > Thermoleophilia > Solirubrobacterales > 70-9 > DASUPK01. The sequence goes on along the minus strand of DASUYK010000039.1, from coordinate 9,980 downwards.
GGCGCTCGCCGCACGGGGCTCAGACGCCGTCTTCATCGCGAATCGCGGCTACAACCGCGCGATCTCGCTCGCGCAGCGTTTCGGCGGCACCGCCGTCCGGATCGACGAGCTTCCCTTCCAGCTCACCGGCGCCGACATCGTCGTCTCCACGACGAACTCCCCTCACCACCTGATCGAGCGTTCCGAGCTCGAGCTGATCATGGGCCAGCGCGACGGAAAGCCACTGCTGCTGATCGACCTCGCGGTGCCTCGCGACATCGACCCCGAGTGCCGCGAGGTCGATGCGGCGAGCCTCCACGACGTCGACGACGTGCAGGCGATCGTCGAGCGGAACGCTTCCGGCAGGCAGGCCGAGGCACGCAGGGCCGGGGGGATCATCGACTCCGAGCTCTCCCGGTTCGAGCGGTGGCTTGGCGGGCAGGAGGTGATGCCGACCGTCACCGCTCTTCGCGAGAGGGCGAACGAGATCGTCTCCCAGGTCCTCTCCGAGAACGCGACTCGCTGGGAGAGCCTCTCGGCGACCGACAGGGAGCGGATCGAGATGATGGCCCGGGCGATCGCCAACCGGCTCCTGCACGAGCCCACGGTGAGGATCAAGGGACTCGCCGACCGCGAGGACTCCTACCTCCACGTCAGTGCCCTTCGGGAGCTGTTCGGCCTCGACGCCGGCACCGAGCCGGAGAGGGACGATGCCGGGGACGTCGCCTCTCTGGAGGAGCGCCGACGTCGAACCGACCGAAGCTGAGGCGGCCGGGATGGCAGAGCCGCCGCTGAGGCTCGGCACCCGCGGAAGCGCCCTCGCGCTCGCGCAGGCGAAGCTGGTCGCGAAGGCGCTCGGCGACGCCGAAGTCGTCCCAATCAGGACATCCGGGGACGAGGGGGCACGCCGAGCTCCGAGCGACCTCGGGGCCGGCGGCGACAAGGCCCGGTTCGTGCGCGAGATCGAGCGAGCGCTGCTCGACGGCGAGGTCGATCTCGGCGTCCACTCGGCCAAGGACCTGCCCGCCGAGCTGCCCGAGGGGCTCGAGATCGCCGGGATGCCGGTGCGGGAGGACCCGCGGGACGCGTATGTCGGTCATGTGAGCTCGCTCAGCGATGTACCGGCGGGCGCCAGGATCGGCACCTCCAGCCTCCGCCGGCGGGCCCAGATCCTCGCGGTCCGGCCCGATCTCGAGATCGCCGAGCTGCGCGGCAACGTCGATACGCGGCTCAGCCGGCTCGAAGCGGGGGACTTCGAGGGACTGGTCCTGGCGGCCGCCGGGTTGCGACGGCTCGGGCGCGCGGAGGAGATCGCTTTTACGATCGAGCCGGAGGAGCTGATCCCGGCGCCCGGTCAGGGCGCCCTCGCGATCGAGGTGTTCCACGAAAACGACCGGGCGGCCGTTGCGGTGCAGTCGATCACCGACCGCAGCGCGCTCGCGACTCTGCAGGGCGAGCGGGCTCTGGTCGCCGCCCTGGACGCGAGCTGCAACACACCCTTGGGAGCGATCGCGACTCTGGAGAAGGGCGGGCGGATGCGGCTCCGGGCATTCTGCGGGCTGCCCGACGGAAGCGAGTGGCTCCGCGACGAGCTCACAGACGACGCGAGCGATCCCGAGGGGATCGGCAGAGCGCTGGCCGAGCGGATGAGGGCCGCGGGGGCCGCCGAGATCCTCGAACGGGCGGAGAAGATGGCGGTCCATCCTCAAACGGGTCGCTCCTCGGCTTCGCCTACGGAGCGCCCTCGCATATGAACGAGACGCCCGGGATCGTGTACCTGGTGGGAGCCGGCCCCGGCGACCCGGGACTGATGACGGCGCGATCGCTCGAGCTGATCGTCGCCGCCGAAGTGATCGTCCACGACCGGCTGATCCCGGCCGATGCGCTCGCCGCCGCGCGCACCGACGCGGAGGTGCTCTACGTCGGAAAGGAGCCGGGCGCGGCGAGTGTCACCCAGGACCGGATCGCGGAGCTGCTGATCGAGCGGGCGCGCGAGGGGAGGATCGTCGTCCGCTTGAAGGGCGGCGATCCCTTCGTCTTCGGGCGCGGGGGCGAGGAGGCGGAGGCGCTCACCGCTGCGGGAATTCCCTTCGAGGTGGTGCCGGGGGTGACCGCCGGGGTCGCGGCCCCAGCGTACGCCGGCATCCCAGTCACCCACCGAGACGATTCCTCGGCGGTCGCCTTCGTCACGGGTCACGAGGACCCGGAGAAGGAGGACTCCGCGCTCGACTACGACGCCCTCGCCCCCTTCCCCGGCACCCTCGTCTTCTACATGGGCGTCAGGGCGCTGCCCCGAATCGCCGAGCGTCTGATCGCCGCCGGCCGATCCGCCGACGAGCCGGCGGCGGTGATCGAGCGGGGCACGTTTCCGGATCAGAGGACGGTGTCCGCGAGGCTTTCGGAGATCGCGGACACGGCCGCGGAGGCGGGAATCCGCCCACCGTCCGTCACGATCGTTGGAGCGGTCGCCGCACGCCGCGAGCGCATCGCATGGCTCGAGTCGCGGCCGCTCCACGGGAGGCGGGTAGTGGTGACGCGAGCCCGCGCCCAGGCGAGCGAGCTCTCCCGGCGGCTCGTCGCGCTCGGCGCCGAGCCGATCGAGCTGCCCGCGATCCGGATCGAGCCGCGGATCGACACCGACGAGGTCCGCCGCGCGGTCGATGACCTCCACGCCTACACGCTCGTCTGCCTGACGAGCCCGAACGGCGTCCGCCTCCTCTTCGAGGCGATGGCCACCCAGGGCCGCGATGCCCGCGCGCTCGCCAACGCGAGCGTCGCCGCGATCGGGGCCGGCACCGAGATGGCGCTGGCCGAGCACGGGATCGTCGCGGACATCGTTCCGGAGCGCTTCGTCGCCGAGGAGCTGGTCGAAGCGCTGAACCGGCTCGAGCTCGAGGGCAAGCCGGTGCTCGTCGCCCGCGCCGCCGAGGCGCGCGAGCTCCTCCCCGACGCCCTTCGCAAGCGGGGAGCGAAGGTGGACGTCGTCCCCCTCTACGAAACGGTCGCAGAATCCCCCGCGCCGGAGGCGATCGATCGGGCCCAGGAGGCGGACTTCGTCACCTTCACCTCCTCCTCGACCGTGCGGAACTTCGTCAAGGCGGTCGACGGCCGCCTCCCCCAGCGGGCCCGGATCGTCTCGATCGGCCCGATCACGAGCGAGGCGATCCGCGAGTCCGGCCTCCAGGTCGACATCGAGGCCGAGCGTCACGACATCGAAGGCCTGGTCGAGGCTCTTCTCAGCGCCGCCGCCGGCTGATTGATTGGATTCGCCAGTGGCGACGCCGCGGCCGATCACCTTCCTCTCCGACTACGGCTACGAGGACGAGTTCGCCGGCGTCTGCCGCGCCGTGATCTCCCAGATCGCGCCCGGCGCGCCTCTGATCGACCTGAGTCACGGGATCGCGCGCCAGGACGTCCGCCAGGGTGCGATCGCGCTCGCGAACGCGCTTCCCTCGTGTCCCCCGGGAGTACACCTCGCGGTCGTCGATCCCGGAGTCGGGTCGGCGCGGCGCGCGGTGGCCGTGGCGGCGGGCGAGGGCCGGTTCCTGGTCGGCCCCGACAACGGCCTCCTCTCCCGGGCGCTCGACCGCCTGGGCGGGGCGCTCGATGGCGTCGAGCTCTCCCGATCCCCCTTCCGGCTCGAGCCGGTCTCGGCGACATTCCACGGCCGCGACCTGTTCGCGCCGGTCGCCGCCCACCTCTCGCTCGGCGCCAGACTGGAGGAGGCCGGGGAGCCGATCGACCCGGCCTCGCTCACGTCCCTCCACCTCCCGGCACCGCGGATCGATGCGGAGGAGGTGACCGCCAACGCGATCCACACGGATGGCTACGGCAACGTCACGCTCAACCTCGACGCCTCGATGCTCGCCGACGGACCGCTGCGCGAGGGCGAGCGCCTCGAGGTTCGGGCCCCGGACGGCCGCTTCGAGGCGCTCTGGGCGAGGACCTTCGCCGACGTCGGCCCGGCGGACGTCCTGCTGTTCGAGGATTCCTCGGGAGCGCTGGCCCTCGCGGTCAGCGGCGGCAGCGCCGCCGGCCTGATGAACCTCGAGCGCGACAGCGAGGTCACACTGCGTCCCCTGTGATCTTCGGTCGTCCCCACCGCCACTTTCGCCGCACGGACTCGACCAACGAGCGGGCGAAGGAGCTCGCCGGAGCCGGCGCTCCCGGCGGCCTGGTCGTGACAGCCGCCGAGCAGACCGCCGGCCGCGGCCGGCGGGGGCATGCCTGGTTCGCGCAACCCGGAGGCTGCCTGCTCTATTCGGCGCTCCTCCGGCCGCATGCGCCCGACCGCTCCCCGCTCCTGCCGCTCGCGGTCCCACTCGCCGTCTGCGAAGCCGCCGAGGCGGTCGCCCCGGTTCGCTGCCAGGTGAAGTGGCCGAACGACGTCTGGATCGAGGAGAGGAAGGTCGCCGGGGTCCTGGTCGAGGCGCGCTCCGACGAGGGCTGGGCGGTGATCGGGGTCGGACTGAACGTGGCGATCCCTCATCAGGACTTTCCGGCGGAGCTGCGCGAGACGGCGACCTCCCTGCTCCCGACGGAGGCAAAGAATGCCCGGCGCCCCGGGAGCGCCCCGAGCCTCCCGCTGGCCCTCACCGCCCTCAACGAGGCGCTCGGGCGCTGGACCGATGCCGACGCGGAGGAGGTGCTGGACGCGTACCGCGCCCGCGACGCGCTGTGCGGCAGGCGGATCTCATGGGAGGGCGGCTCGGGCACCGCGCAGGAGATCGATGACCGGGGCCACCTCGTCGTCGATGCCGGCGGGGAGAGGATCGCCCTCGGCGCGGGAGAGGTGCACCTGGCGATCGAGGACTGACTACTCGTCGGCCGCCTCGGCGGCCTCGACCTCGTCGTCCCCCGGCTCCTCGGAATCCGCGCCCGCCCCGTTCTGGGCAGAGAGCTCCTCGGGCTCCAGCCCGTCCTCCAGCTCGTGGCCGTCGATCCGCTCCTCCGGCGCGTTCCCCCTCCCGCCGTTCTTTCCCGCTCCGTCCTGGGATCCGCCCTTCCGCTTGCGTCTGCGCCGCCGGCCGCCGGACTTGGGGAAGTTGCGAAGCAGCTCTCGCGCGACCGCCGACGGCTTGCGGGCGGCGCGCATCCGCGCTCCGCGCAGGACCTCCTCGCCCTCGGGCGTGTGGGCCACCCCGGCGGCGAGCAGGGCAGCGGCGAGCCGGCGGTCCTGGTTCCGGGCCGCGTGGACCAGCCGGCGGGCGTTCCGCCCGTGAGCCCGCCCGGACGAGTTGACGAGCAGGCCCAGCAGCCGCTTCGTCTCCGGCCAGCGCTGGACCGCGTACTCCTCATGCAGATCGCGGGTGTACTCGGCGAGTCGCCAGACCCAGGCCTGCGCCTGATCGCGGCGGCCGATCCGGCGCTCGGCGAGCGCCTCGAGGAGGACCTTCGTGCCGGCGCGGCGATCGTCACGCGACCAGGTGCCGACCGTGTCGATCGCGTCGTCGAACGCGTCGGGATCGCGAAGCGCGGCGATCTCCGAGAGCGCCTTCGCGCGGAGCTGCTGGTTGCGGTTTCGCTGCACGCAGGTGAGCAGGAACCGGCGTCGGAGCTCCCTGGTCGAGTCGTGCTGAAGCATCGCCTTCGCGCGGCGCCACCCTGACGGGTTCACCCGCGCCCCCGCGAGGGCCGCCCAGACGTGCTGCTCGGAGTGGTTCAGGTTCTCGACCGCGATCCGCCAGAGCTCCCGCTCCAGCACCCGGAGCCGGCGATTCGAGTCATCCGAGACGGGGACGACCCGCTTCTCGACACGCACGCGCCGGCCGCGGCCGCGGCGCACCGGGCCGACCACGATCGCGCCGCCGCGGTAGACGTCTCGATCGAGCAGGCTGTGCAGGGTGACGATCGTCTCGTCGTGCGTCGTAGCTGGATGGACGAAGTCGAGTACCAGCCCGGCTTCCTTGCCGGGATTTCGCCGCGTGACCCGGCCGACCCGCTGCTGGTAGACCCGGCGCGAGGCGGTTGGGGCGAGGTGCATGCAGATCGTCGCCCGGGGGGAGTTCCAGCCCTCCGCCAGGAGCATCGCGTTGCAGAGGACGTCGACCTCGCCGCGCTCGAACCCGGCGAGGATCTCGGCGAGCTCGCGCTTCGGCGTCTCGCCGGAGACGGCGCGGGCGTTGATCCCGGCGTCCTGGAACGCCTTGGCGACGTTGTTCGCGTGCTTGACCCCCGCCGTGTAGACGACGCCCGGGACCCGGCGGAAGCGCGACCGGTAGAGATCGGCGATCGCGACGTTGAACGGCGTCTGGTCGAGGAGCTTGGCCAGCTCCTCCTGGTCGAAGTCCTGATCCACCTCGCCCTTGCGCAGCGGCACCTTCGCGATCGTCCGGACCCCGGGGCCCGGCGGGATCCGCACGCAGCGCAACGGCGCGATCACGCCGCGGCGGGCCGCCTGGGCGAGATCGAAGCGCGAGGTCTGGGTGGGGAAGAGATCGGCGACGTGGCGGGCGATCAGGGCGCCCGTCGCGGTCATCCCGATGAAGACCGGACCTGGCCAGTTCCGGATGCAGCCGCTGGTCTTCTCGCCGAGCGCGGTGTGGGCCTCGTCGCAGACCACGATCGAGTAGGCGTCGGAGATCCGTCCCGCGTTGCGGACGAACCACTGGTAGGTCTCGACGGTGACCGGGCCGTAGGGATGGTCGGTTCCGTCGAGGAGCGGCGGCGAGAGGCGGTCCGCGTAGCCGCGATCGGAGATCTCGCCGATGAACTGGTCGACGAGGTTCCGGCGGTGGGTGAGAATCAGGATCCCGCCCGTGCGGGAGGCTTCGACGAAGCCGACGGCGGCGACGGTCTTGCCGGCGCCGGTGGCGTGCTCGAACCAGAACCGCCGACTGGCGCCAGGATCCTCGGGGGCCTCCGCGACGACGTCCTCGTCCTCCTCGCCCTGCCAGTCCTCTGCCTCCTCCGCCTCGGTCGCCTCCTCCTCGTCGCCCTCGATCGCCTCTGCGCCGTTACCGCTGGCATCGGGCTCCGCGGCCTCGTCCGCCTCGGCGGAGGCCGGTGCGGCCCCGTTGCCCTTCCATGGGTGGCCGTTGATTCGCTCCTGGACGTCCGTGATCAGCGCAGCGAGCGTCCCAGAGAGCGCGTCCACCTGGTGGGCGTTGAGTTCCGCGCCGTCGGCCAGGTGGGGATCGTCCTCGGAGAGCAACCGCTCGAGTCCGAGCATGAGGGAGAAATCCCGCCGCCACTCGACACTCGGCGACTCCCGACCGTCGTTGATCTCGGCGAGGGCGGCGTCGAGCGCCCGCCGCCGCGGTGTGCCCGAAGCCAGGTCCTTCGGCTTCTCACCCTCGAGCAGGAAGGGCTCTCGCGCGAACTCCCGGGCTCGCTCGATGTCGGCGCTGCTCGGCGCCTTCGCCGCCTTGGCGGCCGCCTTGGTCTGTTCTGCCATCTGAGGCTCTTTGATCCGCCGCTCCCCGCGATTCGAAATCATGGCGAGGCGCAATTGGCCTGATCACGGGTGACACCCGAGATACGGCTTCTCCGCTCCGGGCTCTCCCTGGGTCCAGGAACTTGATGGACCGCTAGGAATTAAAGCACTCTTGATCGCGGACCCGTACTCCTGAGAGGAAAAGTGGACACCACGCTGACCAAGCGGCTGGTTGCGCTCGCGCTCGCGGCGGCGCTCGCCACGGCCGGTGCGGGCGCCTGCGGCGGCGAGGATGGAGCGGGAAACCCCGACTCCCGCCTGAGCGTGGAGGAGGCGACCGCATCGCTGGAGGGTGCGCCGGCGCCGCTCGCGGCGATCCGCTCGGAGGCGAACGAACTGCTCGATGGAGGCACCGACGCCTTCGAGCAGCGAATCGCCGGGCTCCGGGGGTTCCCGATCATCGTCAACAAGTGGGCTTCGTGGTGCGGGCCATGCCGGTACGAGTTCCCGTGGTTCCAGTCGGCGGCTGAGCGACGCGGCGGGGAGATCGCATTCCTCGGGGTGGACTCGACCGACTCCGAGGAGGCCGCAGAGCGCTTCCTCGGCGAGCTTCCCCTGCCCTATCCGTCCTTCAGCGACCCCGACCTCGAGATCGCCCAGGAGCTCGGGGGCCCGCCACAGGCGTTTCCGGCGACCGCATTCTACGACCGCTCCGGCGAGCTCGTCTTCACCCATCCCGGCGTCTACGGCGACGAGGGGGACCTGATCGCCGACATCGAGCGCTACGCGCGGTAGATGCGAGCTCTGATGGACGGGCGCACCGACCGGAGTGATCCGTTCGATGTTGGCGCAAACCCGTTTGATGGCGAAACGCCCGGGGACGGGATAATGGACCGATGACCGAGCTCGCGATCGCGCTTCTGGTCCTCGCGCTGGTCCTGTTCATCGCCGAGTCGAGCGCTCCCGGCGGCGTCCTCGGGATGCTCGGGGTCGCCTGCGTGGTCGGAGCCGGCTTCGCCTACCGCGACGCGGGTCACGACCTCCCGGTCGCGGCGATCATCGCAACGGGCCTGATCCTCGGCGGTTTCGTGATCTTCGCCGCCCGCAAGGTGCTCGCCGCCCATCGTGACGAGCCCGTCCGCACCGGATGGGAGGAGATCGTCGGCTCGATCGGCGAGGTGCGGGAGCCGCTCGATCCTTCCGGCCAGGTCTTCACCGGAGGCGCGCTCTGGGAGGCGCGGAGCGCGGACGAGGGGGGGATCGGCCTAGGCACTAGAGTGCGGGTGAAGTCGGTGGACGGGCTCACCCTGGTGGTGGAGCCGATCCCCGACGCTGACCCGGCAACCGTCGAGAAAGGGGCCTGACTGCAATGGCTGTAGCGATCGGTGTCGTCGTAGTCGTCGCGTTCTTCCTGCTGATCTTCCTCGGCTCCGCGATCCGGGTCCTGCGCGAGTACGAGCGCGGCGTGATCTTCCGGCTCGGCCGGCTGATCGCCCAGAAGGGGCCAGGGCTGATCATCCTGATCCCGATCATCGACCGCATGGTCAGGGTCGACCTGCGGACCGTGACTCTCAACATCCCTCCGCAGGAGGTGATCACCCGCGACAACGTCCCGGCTCGGGTGAACGCCGTCTGCTACTTCCGGGTGATCGACCCGAACAACGCGATCGTCGAGGTCGAGAACTTCCTTCTCGCCACCTCGCAGATCGCCCAGACCACGCTTCGGTCGGTGCTCGGCAAGGCGGACCTGGACATGCTGCTCGCCGAGCGCGAGCGCCTCAACGAGAGTCTGCAGAAGATCATCGACGAGCAGACCGAGCCCTGGGGGGTCAAGGTGACCACGGTCGAGATCAAGGACGTCGAGATCCCCGAGCAGATGCAGAGGGCGATGGCCCGTCAGGCCGAGGCCGAGCGCGAGCGGCGCGCCAAGATCATCAACGCGGAGGGCGAGTTCCAGGCCGCCGAGAAGCTCGCCTCCGCCGCCGACATCATCTCCAAGAACCCGGCGACGCTTCAGCTCCGCTACCTGCAGACGCTGCTGGAGATGGGGGTCAACCAGAACACCACGATCGTCTTCCCGCTCCCGATCGATCTGATCGAAGCCTTCACCCAGATCCGCGCGACGGCTGCCCAGGCGGGCCGATGAGGGACGCCGGGACACACCCCGGTTGAGCGCGGACTGCCGGCCCACCGTCACCGTGCGGCCGGCGCGGGACGCCGCGGAGGCCGCTGCTGCGCAGGACCTCCGCGTCCGAGTCTTCTGCGACGAACAGGGCGTCGCGCTCGAGGAGGAGCTCGATGGACTGGACGACGATGCCGTTCAGATCGTTGCGTTGGACGAATCCGGCGTGGTCGCAACCTGCAGGTTGCGTTTTGTAGGCGAGGCGTGCAAACTCGAGCGGATGGCGGTGGGCCGCCGGCTCCGGGGGCTGGGCGTCGGCACCCGGCTGCTCGCGGCGGCCGAGGATGAGGCGCGCGCCGCCGGGGCCCGGACGGTCCTCCTACACGCCCAGCGGCGGGTCGAGGGCTTCTACGCCACCGGCGGATACGCCGCCGACGGGGAGACCTTCATGGAGGCCGGAATCGAGCACGTCGCGATGCGAAAGGAATTCCGCTGATGGGTGAG
>DASUYK010000038.1:0-26932 GCA_036377415.1 Solirubrobacterales bacterium | reverse complement strand
TCAGGACGAGCGCAGGCTCGTTTGAGATCCAGCCTGGCAGGATGGGACCGTGGCCACGGTGACGGAGTCGAGGGGACCCCGCCTCGGGGCGGCCTTCCGCCAGGGGGAGCGGGTGATGCCGCTGGAGCTGTTCTTCGACCTGGTCTTCGTCCTGGCGATCACCCAATGCACGAACCTGATGGCCGACGACCCGACCTGGACAGGGGTGGGCCGAGGCATGCTTGTGCTGACCCTGCTCTGGTGGTCCTGGTGCGGCTACGCGTGGCTCACCAGCGTCGTCGACCCCGAGGAGGGCGGCGTCAGGATCGCGCTGTTCGCCGCGATGGCCGCGTTCCTGATCGCCGCGATCTGCGTGCCCGAGTCCTTCGGCGACCTGGGTACCCAGTTCGCCATCGCCTACGGCGCGGTTCGGATCGCCCACATCGCGCTCTTCCTGATCGCGAGCCGCGACGACCCGAACCTGCGGCGCTCGGTCTGGGGCCTGGGCGGCGGCACGGCGGTCGCCGTCTCGCTGCTGGTCGCCGGGTCGTTCCTCGAGCCCGGCCCTCAGGCCGCCGTCTGGGCGTTCGCCCTCGCCCTCGACCTGCTCGAGCCGTACGTCTTCGGCGCCGAGGGCTGGCGCCTCGTGCCGGAGCACTTCGCGGAGCGTCACGGCCTGATCATGATCATCGCCCTGGGCGAGTCGATCGTCGCGATCGGCGTCGGCGCCGGCACCGAACTGACCTGGGCGATCGCCGGCGCGGCGACGCTCGGGATCGCCGTCGTCTGCGCGATGTGGTGGATGTACTTCGACGTGGTCGCGCTCGTCTCGGCGCGGCGGCTGGCCCGGGCTCCGGAGGGCAGGATCCGGAACGAGCTGGCGCGCGATTCCTACTCCTACATCCACCTTCTGATGGTCGCCGGAATCATTCTCTTCGCCCTCGGCCTGAAGAAGACCCTCGGCGATCCGGGGGATCCGCTCGAGGTGGTCCCCGCCTTCGCCCTCCTTGGCGGAGTCGCAATCTTCCTGCTCGGCCTGGTCGCCTTTCGCTACCGCCACGTACACACGATCAACCGCAGGCGACTCGGGCTCGCGATCGTCCTCTTTGCGCTGATTCCGCCGGCGCTCGAAATCTCCGCCCTGGCGATCCTCGCGATCCTGGTGGTCCCGATCTGGACCGTGATCACATACGAGACGCGCGGCTACGGTGAGGGTCGCCAGCGCGTGCGACGGGGGGACGCCGCGCCGCCGGCCCGACAGCGAGACGGCCACTAGCTTCGGCGCCTAGAGTCCGCTCGATGTCTGGACCCCCGCTCGCGGTCGTGGAGGCTCCGATCGACGAGACGTCGCTTCTGGTGATCGTCGCGGCCGCGGCCATGGGCGGCCTGCTCGTCATGCTCGCCGCGCCGAGGCTGACGATCCCCGTCGTCGTCGTCGAGCTCCTTCTCGGGATCGTGATCGGGCCGCAGGTGATCGGCGTGGCCGAGGTGGACCCGACGACGGAGTTCCTCGGGAGTCTCGGCCTCGGGATGCTGTTCTTCTTCGCCGGCTACGAGATCGACTTCGAGCGGATCAGGGGCCGCCCGCTCCAGCTCGCCGGGCTCGGCTGGCTGCTCTCGCTCGTCCTCGCCTACGCCCTCGGCGGCGCGCTCGCGGCCGCGGGCGTCATCGTCTCCTACCTCTACACCGGGTCGGCGATGGCGACGACCGCGATCGGGACGCTGATTCCGATCCTGAGCGACGCAGGCGAGATGCGGACCAGGTTCGGCAAGTACCTGCTCGGCGCGGGGGCCGCCGGCGAGTTCGGCCCGATCCTGCTGGTGACGCTGATCCTCTCGACGACGAACCCGCTGCACGAGGCGCTGGTCCTCCTGCTCTTCGTGGTCCTGGCGGTGTTCACGGGGATTCTCGCGGTGCGATCGGCCTGGAGGGGCTGGCCGCTGATCGAGCGCACCTTCGAGACCTCGAGCCAGCTAGCCGTCCGGCTCGCGGTCCTCCTCGTCTTCGGCCTGGTCGCCCTGGCCGCGGAGCTCGGCCTCGACCTGCTGCTCGGCGGGTTCGTCGCCGGGATGATCACCCGGGTCGCCCTCCGAGGACGCGAGGTCACGGTCTTCGAATCGAAGCTCACCGCGGTCGGCTACGGGCTGCTGATCCCGTTCTTCTTCGTCACCAGCGGGATGGAGTTCGATCTCGATGCGCTGACGAGCAGCGCCGAGGCCGCTCTCAAGGTGCCCCTCTTCCTCGCGCTCTTCCTGGTCGTCCGGGGCGCTCCCGCGCTGCTCCTCTATCGGGGCATCCTCGCCGGGCGCGATCGGGTCGCGCTCGCCTTCTTCTGCGCGACCGAGCTGCCGCTCGTGGTCGCGATCACGACGGTTGCGATCGACACCGGACACATGCACTCCGACACGGCCGCCGGCCTCGTCGGAGCGGCGATCCTCTCCACCCTGATCTATCCGCTGATCGGGCTGCGGCTGCGCAGGGACGAGCAGCGATCCGGGCCGGTCACCCAGCCGGCGTCCGCCTAGTCGACGAGCTGAAGCTCCTTCGGGTGGCCGCTGAGGTTACGGTGGCCGTCGGCGGTGACCGCGATCAGGTCCTCGATCCGAACCCCGAAGCGCCCCGGGAGGTAGATCCCTGGCTCCACCGTGACCACGTTCCCCTCGCGCAGCTTCTCCTCCGCGGTGGTGGCCAGGCGCGGGTTCTCGTGGATCTCTAGGCCAACACCGTGACCGGTGCCGTGGCCGAAGCGATCGCCGTGGCCCGCCTCGGCGATCATCTCGCGAGGGACCGCATCGACCTCCCGGCCGCTCGCGCCGGGCCGAATCGCCTCGAGGGCGGCCGCCTGTGCCCGCCGGACCAGCTCGTACGCCTCCCGCGCCTCCTCGCCGGGCTCCCCGGTGGCGAAGGTCCGGGTGCAGTCCGAGCAGTAGCCGTCGAGCAGGGTGCCCATGTCGAAGACCACCAGCTCGCCGCTGGCGATTTCCCGCTCGCCTGGCTCGGCATGCGGCAGGGCGCCGTTCTCGCCCCCGGCCACGATCGGCGGAAAGGAGGGCTCTCCGCCGAGCTCGCGGATCCGCGACTCGCAGTCACGGGCGACATCACGCTCGATCCTGCCCGTGAGGCCGCGCTCGATGGCCCAGCGGAAGACGTCGTCGGCGAGATCCGCCGCGACGGCGATTCGCTCGAGCTCGTCCGGCTCCTTCACCGCCCGTAGCTCCTCGACCAGCTCACCGGCCGGGACCAGCCCGATTTCGTCGGATGCGATGCTCTCCAGCCGGGCGAGCTGGCGGACGCTCAACTTGTGGTCCTCGAAGCCCACCCTTCCACGCATTCGGGCGACGATCTGGGGTAGCAGCTCCCGCTCGGCCTCGGGGCGCTCCCACTCCTCCCCCACCTCGCGCTCGGCGCGCTCGGTGTAGCGGAAGTCCGTGAAGAAGATCCGCTCCTCCCCACCGACAAGGCAGGCGCCGTTCGTCCCCGTGAACCCGGTCAGGTAGCGGACGTTGACGAGGTCGGAGACGAAGAGCAGGTCGAGCTCACGCTCCGCAACGAGGACAGAGAGGCGCTCCGCCCTGCTCATTCAGCCTCGTTCAACTTCGCGGCGATCAGCTCGAGCGCCTCGCGGTAGCCGTCGGGGCCCTTGCCGTAGACGCGGGCGAAGACGAGGTCGAGATCGTCGAACACCGACCTGCGGCGCCACTCCTCCCGCCTCGAAATGTCGGAGAGGTGGACCTCGACGGTGGGGACGCCGGTCAGCTCGAGGGCGTCACGGATTCCGTAGGAGTAGTGGGTCCAGGCACCGGCGTTGACGATCGCCGCGTCGGCGATCTCGGGCAGGCGGTGAAGGTGCTCGACGAACTCCCCCTCGGCATTCGACTGGAAGAACGTCGTGACCAGGCCGAGCTCCGTCGCGAACCGCTTGATCCTCACCTCGAGCTCGGTGAGCGTGAAGTCCCCGTAGATCAGGCGATTGCGGGTGCCGAGCATGTCGAAGTTGACCCCGTGCAGCACCTCGACGCGGTTGTGGCTCGTTGTCATGCCCTCAGTTCCTCGACCGCCGCGCGGACCCTATCCGGCTCGACCCGCTCCCCCCAGCGCGGCTCGCCGGGCCGCTCGAGCAGTACGAACCCGAGCCCCTCGCTGGTCCGCTTCTTGTCGCGCCCGACCGCCTCAATCACGCCGTCAACGGCGACGCCGGGGTCGAGTGTGGTGGGCAGCCCGTGGGCCGCGAGCAGCGCCGCGACCTCGTCGCGCAGCCGCTCCGCCTCCGAGAGACGCAGCGCCGCGAGCAGTCCGAGCCCGACCGCCTCCCCGTGGCGGTAACGCCCGTAGCCGGTCTCGGCCTCGATCGCGTGGCCGACGGTGTGGCCGAAGTTGAGGATCGCCCGGCGGCCGGAGTCCCGCTCGTCCGATGCAACCACCTCGATCTTCGTCCGGGCGCAGTCGAAGATCACGTCTCCGAGCGATGCCGGGTCGAGTTGCTCGAGTCCGCGGACCCGATCCCACATTGGGCCACCCGCGATCAGTGCCGACTTCACCACCTCGACGAACCCCGCGGCCATCTCCTCGGTGGGGAGCGTCTCGAGTGTGGCCGGATCGGCGAGAACGGCGATCGGCATGTGGTACGCGCCCACGTAGTTCTTTGCCTCCGGCAGGTCGACCCCGGTCTTGCCGCCGTAGGCGGAATCGACCTGTGCGACCAGGGTGGTGGGCGCCTGCACGAGCGCGACCCCGCGCTGGTAGATGGCGGCGCAGAAGCCCGCCAGATCCCCGACGACCCCGCCTCCGAGGGCGAGGACGCAGTCGTCCCGGCGCGCTCCGGCCTCGGCCAGCTCCCGAAGCACGCGCTCCGCCTCGGCGATCGTCTTCGAGGTCTCTCCGCCCTCGACCTCGATCGTCGACTCGCGGTCCGGAAGCAGACCGGCGTGATGAGCGAGCGCGGCCACGTCGGCGACGCAGAAGGTCCGTGCCGGAAGCGCCTCGGGAAGGGTGGCTCGCGCGGCATCCAGGAGGCCGATCGCGCCCGCGCCGACGATCGCGGGGTAAGACCCGCTCGCGGACTGGGCCCAGACCATCCTGGAGTCACGGAGTCCGCGCATCGCGGCCAGCCACGGTGCGGCCACCCGGGCGGCCTCCTTCGCGTTCGCGGGCAGGATCGCCCGCGCAACCTCGTCGTAGAGCGGGCGTCGGGCGGCGAAGCGCCGCGAGAACCCAGCTCGGTCGACCGCGAGCGGCCGCCCGGATCCGCTTGCCCGCTCCCAGGCGGTCTCCTCGTCGACGTCACACCACACTGCGAGATGACCGCCGAGGGCCTCGCGCACACCGGCGCTCTCGATGGCGCCGCCGCCGAGGGCGATCACCTGCGGGCCTTCGCCCGAGCTGGCTCGATCGAGCAGCCCGACCACAAGCTGCTCCTCGCGACGCCGGAACTCGCGCTCGCCCTCGCGCTCGAAGAACGCTGAGATCGATTCGCCGAGCTCAGCGGAGATCAGCTCGTCGGCGTCCGCCCACTCCAGGGCGAGCCGACCCGCGACCTCACGGGCGGCCCTGCTCTTGCCGGCGGCCATGAAGCCAACGAAGACGATTGCCGGCTTCGCCATCAAACGCCGGCTGCTCCGCTTCGCGTCCGCCGCCGTCTATCTACCTCCGCCATCCGATCCGCTCCTTGTAGGCGGAGAGCGCGGAGAGCACGTCGTCGATGTGATCGCCGCCGAACTTCTCGCGATACGCCCCCGCCAGGACCAGCGCGACCATCGCCTCGGCGACCACGGCGGCCGCCGGTACGACAGTGGAGTCGGTCCGTTCGCGCATCGCCTGCGCCGGCTCCTTCGTCTCGGTGTCGACCGACCGAAGCGGCTGGGTCATCGTCGAGATCGGCTTGATCGCGGCCTGGACCACGAGCGGCTCGCCGTTGGTCATCCCGCCCTCCAGGCCGCCCGCCCGGTTGGTCTCGCGAAACCAGCCCCGCTCCTCGGAGAAGAAGATCTCGTCGTGAGCCTCGGAGCCCGGCCTGCCCGCAACATCCCAGGCCTCACCAAGCGAGACGCCCTTGACCGACTGGATCGAGCAGATCGCCTGCGCCAGCCGACCGTCGAGCTTCTCGCTCCACGAGACGTGCGAGCCGACCCCGGGGACCAGGCCGAAGGCGCGAACCTCGAACTTGCCCCCGAGCGACTCGTTTTCCTTTCGGAGCCGGTCGATCTCGGCGACCATCGCCTCGGAGGCGTCAGGGTCCAGGCAGCGGACGGGCGAGTCGTCGACGCCCGCGAAGTCCCCCGGGGCGAGCACGCCGCGCTCGGGCGCCCGGACGGAGGCGATCTGGATCACGTGGCTGTGGACGCTGACTCCGAGCGCGGCCAGGAACCCCCTCGCAATCGATCCGGCAGCCACCCGCGCCGCCGTCTCGCGGGCGCTGGCGCGCTCGAGCACGTTCCGCACATCCGTGAAGCCGAACTTCTGGAGGCCGGCCAGGTCGGCATGCCCCGGTCGCGGCAGGTGTGACTCCTCGACCTCGGCGTCGACGGGCCAAGGGTTCATCCGCTCCTCCCAGTTGGGGTAGTCGCGGTTGGCGACCAGGACCGCGACCGGGCTGCCAAGGGTGCGCCCGTGCCTCACCCCCGAGCGGATCTCGACCGCGTCGCTCTCGATCTTCATCCGCCCGCCCCGGCCGTGGCCGAGCTGGCGCCGCGCCATGTCGCGGTCGAGCGCCTCGCGGTCGAGCTCCAGCCCCGCCGGAAGGCCTTCGACGATCGCGACGAGCCCGGGGCCGTGGGACTCGCCGGCGGTTGTGAACCGCAAAGTCACGGGCGGAGCGTAGACGGGGGCGCTCCGGTGCCACGGTCCGACGGTTGCGCCGCCGCTCAGGCGACGATCGCCGCGAAGGCGCCCAGCGCGAGAAACGGGGCGAATGGGATCGCGCGGGAGCGGGCCCGCCAACCATGCCTGACGATCAGTGCGAGCCCAGCGATCGCGCCGGTCAGAAAGGCGAGGAGCAGCGCGTCGATCACGGCGCTCCCGAGGTAGATCCCGAGGACCGCGGCGAGCTTCACGTCGCCCAGCCCCATCCCGCCGGGCCGGGCCAGTGCGGCGGTGAGCAGGAAGGTCCCCGCGCCCGTCCCGGAGAGCAGCCGCTCCGGGAGCCGCGTGGGGTCGTCCATCGCGCAGAGCGGGATCGCGATCGCCACAGCGACGGCGAGGGCCCGATCAGGGACGATCCTCTCGCGAAGGTCGGCGACCGTGACCACTCCGAGCAGGATGCAGAGCGAGGCGTCGAGCAGGGCGGCGGCCATATCGTTGAGAGCCCCGTGAGCCTCGACCTCTCCCCACCGGCGCGCGCAGAGAGCGGCTAGATGGCGGCGAGGCGCCTGCTGATCGTCCTGCTCGTCCTCGTCGGGGTCTCAACCCTGGTGGCCGCGCTCGTTCCTCCGCGCTCGCTCCGCGAGTCGAGCACAGAAGCGACCGAGCGGACCGAGACCGACGCCGCCCCATCGGCGCCGATCGGCAACCACTTCCCGGTAACGATCAAGGTCGGCGGGAAGACGGTTCCGGTGGTCGCCTGCCCGCCGGCGAAGCAGAGGAGCGCCGGGTGCGAACCGATCCGGGTCGGTGACCGGCTCACGCTGACGGTCACGTCACGCAGACCCGCGGAGCTCGAGATCCCATCTTTCGGGCTGATCGGGTTCGCGGCGCCGAACGCCCCCGCGATCTTCGAGCTCGCATTCGACTCCGCCGCCGACTACGGCATCAGGTTCACCGACACCGGAAAGGTGGCCGCCCGGATTCAGGTGCTGGCGGCCGGAGCTAAGCCTCGAGCTCGCGGGGAACCAGGTCCAGCTTGAGGAATCCGCCGTCCCGAACCAGCTCCACCTGAACCCCCCGACCGATCCGATCGGCCACCATCAGGCGTTGAAGGTCGCCGACGTCCGCCATCGGCTCGTCGTCCACGGCGACGATCAGGTCCTCGGGCCGCAGCCCGGCTCGCGCCGCGGGGCTGCCCGGCACGACCTCGACCACCTCGATGCCCGCGTCGCGCCCGACGCGCGCCGCCACCCGCGGCGGCAGCGGTCGTGAGCCGCCGACGATCCCGAGGTACGCCCGGCGCACGCGGCCCTCCCTCATCAGCGAGGAGATGATCTTGCGGGTCGCCCGGTTGATCGGAACGGCGAGGCCGAGCCCCACGCCGGCGACCGCCGTGTTGATCCCGACGACCCGCGCGAGTCCGTCCGAGAGCGCCCCACCCGAGTTGCCGGGATTGAGAGCCGCATCCGTCTGGATCACGTTTTCCACCAGCCTCCCCGCCGATCCGACGCGGGTCGGCAGGGACCGCCCGAGGGCGGAAACGACCCCGGCGGTCACGGTCCCGGCGAGCCCCATCGGACTGCCGATCGCGACGACGAGCTGGCCGACCCGAAGCTCGTCGGCATCCCCCAGCCGGGCGGGGATCAGGTCGCTCGCCTCGGCGCGGACAAGGGCGAGGTCCGAGAGCGGGTCCGCCCCGACCACCACGGCGCCGACCTCCCGCCCGTCCGAGAAGGAGGCGCTCGCCCCTTCGCCGCCCGCGACCACGTGAGCCGAGGTGAGCATGTAGCCGTCGGAGGAGATCGCGACGGCGCTGCCGGCGCCGTCCCGCCGTCCGCGACGGGTGCGGTGGGAGACCGCGAGATGGGCAACCGAGGGACCGAGCCGCTCGGCCACGGTGGAGACCGTCCGGGAGTAGGCGTCGAACGCCTCGGCGTCCGGGAGCCGCTCCTCCGAGCGGGGTGCGGCTGAGTTCGCGTCCCGATCGGCGATCGGCTCGACACCTCCGGAGATCATCTTCAGATCCGGCACTAACGAAAAGTTAGCACGGGTGCGATGCCCCGGGCCCGACCGACGGTTCCCGCCCGCGTTCACGGCTGGTGCTTCGCCCCCCGGGATGCCGAGGCCAGGCCCGCGCCTATCCTCGCCTCGCCGCTTCCCGCATCACGTCGAGCGGCGGCTCGCGGCCGGTCCAGATCCTCAGCGACTCGGCACCCTGGCGAACCAGGATCTCGAGCCCGTCGATCGCGGTCGCGCTCCGCGCCCGCGCCTCGGCGATCAGGCGCGTCTCGCAGCCACCGTAGACGAAGTCGACCAAGACCATCCGCGCGTCGAATCCCTCCGGATCGAGGGGAAGCTCCTCAAATGGGTCCTCGTCCCCCATCCCGACCGCCGTGCAGTTGACGATCAGGTCGTAGCCGTTCGCCCGGGCCTGTTCGGTGCCCACCGGGGTGAGGCGAGCCTCGTCGGCCATACCGGCCCCGACGCCCGCGAGGTCGCGAACCAGCTCGTCCGCTCGGGCGGCCGTCCGATTCCAGACCGAGACCGGGACGCCCGCTCCCGTGAGTGCCCAGGCCGCCGCCCTAGCGGAGCCCCCGGAGCCCAGGACCAGCGCGGTCCGCCCCTCGATCGGGGCCGGGAGCGCAGCGAGCAGACCCGGCGCATCGGTGTTGTCGGCCCGGATCGACCCGCCTTCGAAGGTGAGCGTGTTGGCCGCCCCGATCCGGCGCGCCGAGTCCGATGCCTCGTCCGCGATCGCGAGGGCTGCCTCCTTGTGGGGGATCGTGACGTTCACCCCGGCGAACCCCTCCCCGGGCAGCGCTCGCGTCCGCTCAGGGAACTCCTCGGGTGCGAGGTCGATCGCCTCGTAGACCCACTCTCCAGCGAGGCCGAGCGCCTCGAGTGCGGCGTTCTGAATCGCCGGGGAGCGGGAGTGCGAGACGGGGTGCCCGAGCACCGCGAGCCGCTTCATCGCGCCCGCATCGGTCGCGGCTCCTCCAGCACCTCACGGGTCGCTCCTTGGCGGAGCGCCCTCGGATCTCCGCGGCCGCTCACTAGGGGCACTTGGTCGGTGAGCCGCCCTCGGCCTGAAGGGCCTGCTGGTACTCGGCGCTCAGCCGGTTGAACTCCGCCTCGCTCGCCGTGAACGAGTGCTCGCCGCAGGTCCCCGGCTTGACCACGAAGAAGAGGTGGTCTGCCTTCGCCGGCGCGGCGGCTGCCTTGAGAGCGGCGAGTCCCGGGTTCCCGATCGGCGTCGGGGTGAGGCCCGGGTTCATGCGGGTGTTGTACGGGGTGTCCGCGTCGAGATCGGATTGAGGGATCTGCTCGGTGTAGTTCCCGGTCTCGTAGCGGGTCGTCGCGTCGATTCCGAGCGGCATTCCCTGACGGAGCCGGTTGTAGATCACGGCGGCGACCAGCGGCCGCTCGGAGGGAACCTGGACTTCCTTGTCGATCATCGAGGCGATGATCAGGACGTCATAGGCGGTGAGGTTCTTCTTCTTCGCATACGAGAGGTCGACCAGGGCGATGTTCTGCCGGAAGGCGACGAGTTGCTGGTCGCGCAGGGCCTCCGCCCCCTGGCCCTCCTGCAGGTCATAGGTTGCCGGGAACAGGAAGCCCTCCAGACGTGTCGTTCCCTTCGGAGCGCCGTATCGGGTCGGGTCGAATCCGGGTGGCGCCGTCTCGGTCAGCTCCAGGTACTCGTCGCTGCTCACCCCCTCGGGGAGGATGTCGGCAGCGATCTGGCGCCGGTCGAGTCCCTCCGGGATCGTCACCGTGATCGCCCCGCCCGTCTGTGGACCGGTGAGCCGATCGATCGCCGCTCCGTAGCTCATTCCCGAGGCGAGCGTGTAGGTGCTGGCCTGGACATCATCCGACTTCCCCGCCATCTCCAGTCGCCATTCGAACAGTCGAGCGCTCGAGATCACACCGGCGTCGTCGAGGATCTCGGCGATCTCGCCGGCGCTCGCACCCTCGGGGATGTTCACGGTGACCGACCCGTCGCCGTCACCAGGGTCGAAGGGCGGCGGCTGGAAGAACGCGATCAGGAACCAGGCCGCGAGCGCCCCGACCAGAACGAGCCCAAGCGCGAGGATCCGTCGGCGGCGGTAGGCGCCGCGCGGCCGCCGCGGCCGCTTCGGCCTTCCGGGCTCCCCCCCCGCTTTCGGCGGCTTCGGCCTTCCGGGCTTCTCCCCCGCTCTCGGCCGCTTTGGCCTTCTCCCCCTCTCCTTCCCGCTCGGCTTCGGAGGCGCCTCGGCCGCCGGCTTCGCGGCGGGCTTCTTTCTCGTCTTCTGGCGCCGCGCCTCCCGCTCCAGTCGCCTGCGCTCGCGCTCGATCGCCGCAGGATCGTCCCGGCCGAACTCGTCGGTTTGCGGCTTCGATCCGTCGCCGGGGGCCCTGATCAGGTTCCCCTCCGTGTCGGCGATCCAGTCCTCGCGCTCAGCCGTCACCGGGTTCCTCGGGGTCGGGGGAGGCGGCGAGGTAGGACTCGAGGAGGTGCGCGGCCGCCAGCGAGTCTCGGTCGGCGCGGGCGCCCTCGCGGGCGCTTCGCTCCGCCATTCGCGTGGTGAGTCGCTCGTCATAGGTCTCCACCGGCACGTCCAGAAGCTCCCTGAGCTCGGCTGCGAAGGCCCGACTGAGGCGAGCCTGGGCGCCCTCCTCCCCGGCAAGGGTGGTCGGCAAACCGACGATCACGCGCTCCGCGCTGTGCTCGGTGACAAGCTCGGCGATCGCAGCGGGGTCGGGCGGCTCGACCGCAGGGAGCGGCCTGACCAAGGTCCCCGTCGGGTCGGAGATCGCACAGCCGCACCGCGCGGTGCCGTGATCAAGGGCGAGCACCCGGGACAGACTAACCACCGTCCTTCAGAGACCAGCTGCTCCAGTCGCTCAGAAAGAGTGGATGGACGACCGCCGAGTCGAAATCGATCCGCTCGCTCATCAGCTTCGGCACCCGCTGGGCCCCGAACACGGCGAGATAGGCCTTCGTCGCGGTGTACTCGTCGAGGTCCTTCCAGTCGTCGGCAACGGAACCGAGGTCCGTCGCGGGGACGAGGTTGAGCGCGTCGAGCTGGTGCTGGATGAACAGGTCGCTGACCCGGCCGAGGTTGGCGCTGTCGGGGGCGCCGATCGAGCGGGCGTCGAGCACCGTGTAGAAGTCGCTCGGGTTGGGGAAGTCGTTGAACCACTTCGCGAGCCCGGTCTGCGGGCTCGTCACCGGGCTTCCGACCGTCTGGAAGTACTCGGACGGCGGCACGAGCCTCTCCGTCGCCCTGTAGCCGAGCCGGTTCAGCAGTCGCACGTAGTACCGGACGAATGCCCGCTGCGGCGCGCTGTCCTCTCCCCAAACGACCACCTCCGTACCCGCGGTGCCGGATTGCGCCACCAGCTCGCGCGCCGCGGCCAGCTCGCCCCTCGCGTCGGCGTCCCCGTATGGACAGCGGCCGCTCGGATGACCCGCGATCCCCTCCGGCAGCAGATAGCAGCCGGGCTCCAGGAGCCCGCCTCCGATCTCGGCCAGCGCCGGGCGGTCGAGCGCGGTGACCACGGCTCGCCGGGCGAGCTCGCTGCTGAACGGCGCGATCGACGTGTTCAGGAAGAAGTAGAGCGTCGACGGGATCGGCCTCGGCTCGAAGCGATCGGCGGCGAGCGCCCCGATCCGATCGAGCATGGACAGCGGCAGCGGCGTCCCCGGATCGAGGTTGTCCGCGCGGTTCTGAAGCACCTCCTCCACGGCCGCCCGGGCGTTCGGCTCGATCCTCACCCGGATCCTGTCGAGGCTTCCGGTCGGGATGTCGGGGATGTCGAGTCGCTCGAAGCCGGGATTCCTCACCATCGTCCACCCGCGGTGGGGGGCGACGTCCTCGATCGCGTAGGCGCCGACCCCAGGCGGCGGATCCCTGCTCAGGTCGCGGAACGGGGTACCGCCCGGGACCGGCGCGGTCGCCGGGAGAGCGAGCAGGTTCGCGAAGAACCCGTACGGCTTCCGCACGCTGATCCTGATCACCCCGGTGGCGTCGTCGGTGCTGATCCCCGCGATCGACCCAGCCTGACCTGCCTCGTACTCCTCGGCGCCGACGATGCTCTCGGTCAGGAACTGCCGCCCTCCCCAACCGAGCCTGATCGCCCGCTCGATCGAGTGGGTGAAGTCGCTCGCCCTGACCGGTGTCCCGCTCGAATAGCGGAGGTCGTCACGCAGGGTAAACGTGTAGCGCCTGCCGTCCGCCGAGATCCGGGGCAGGCTCTCGGCCAGACCCGGAATCAGCCGCGTGCCCTCGGCTCCGCCGCGGTGCCTGTAGGTGAGCAGCGGCGTGTAGGCGATCCACGCCGCCTCGGCCGCCATCGTCGTGTACCCGAGCTGCGGGTCGAGATACCCGGGCCCGCCCGCCAGCAGGACGGTCGCCGTGCCGCCGCCCGGTTCCGCGTCGTCCCCGCATCCGGAGGCCGCAGCCGCGACACATCCGAGCAGCGCCACCGCGAGCCCCATCCGAATCACCCCTCGTAGCTTCGACACCGGCCCCACCGCGACGCCGACTCAGCCGGCGAGCTTGGCCTCGATCGCCCGCCTCGCGGTGGCGAGCGCCTCGTCGAGCTTCGACGGGTCGCGGCCGCCCGCCTGGGCGACGTTATCGCGCCCTCCGCCGCCGCCGCCGATCACCTGGGCCGCCTCGCGGATCACCTCCGCCGCCGACAGACCTCGCTCGACGACGCCGTTGCTGAAATTGGCGACGAGGGCGACCTTGCCGTCGGCGGAGCCGCCGAGGACCACGGCGGCCTCGCCCGCCCGGGACTTGATCCTGTCCGCCAACTCGAGCAGCGAACGCTGATCGGCGTCGTCGCCGCGCCCGACGAACACCGTCACCCCTCCGACCCGCTGGCCCGAGGCGGCCATCTCCTCGGCCCGCTTCGAGAGGTCGGCGGCGCCCGCCTTCCTCGTCTCCTTCTCGAGCTCCGCGAGCCTGGCGGCGGCGCGCTCCGCGGCCGCCACCGGATCCTGCTCGGACCCGAGGACCTTTCCCACCTCGCGGAGCTCGCTCGCACGCGACCGGAACCAGTCGATTGCGGCCGGACCGGTGAGCGCCTCGATCCGGCGGACGTTGGCCGCGCTGGAGCCCTCGGAGAGGATCCCGAAGATCCCGACCGCCGCGGTGTTCACGACATGGGTGCCGCCGCAGAGCTCGCGGGAGACGCCCTCGACCTCGACCACGCGTACCCACTCGCCGTACTTCTCGCCGAACAGGGCCATCGCCCCGAGCCGCTCCGCCTCGCTGCGCGACATCTCCAGCGCCCGGACCCAGTGGCTCTCCTTGATCCACTCGTTGATCCGATCCCCGACGTCCCGGACCTCCTCCGCGGTGAGCGGGGCGCCGTGGGTGAAGTCGAAGCGCAGCTTGTCCGGGCGGACCGCCGAGCCCGCCTGACGGACGTGAGTGCCGAGCCGCTCCCGCAGGGCCGCGTGGAGCAGATGGGTCGCGGTGTGATTGCGCATCGTCGCGAACCGGGAGACGTGGTCGACCGCGGCCTCGACCCTGGTGCCGGGCTCGAGGCCGTCGAGCGCGGCGTCCAGCTCGATCGCCTGGTCGTCGCCGATCCGGTAGACATCGGCGACTGGCGCGCTGCCCCCGTCCCACCGGAGCACGCCCGAGTCGGCGACCTGGCCGCCGCCCTCAGCGTAGAAGGGGCTCTCCTCCAGCTTCACGAGGGCCCTCCCGTCGTCCGCCTGCGCGGCGAGAACGCTGGTCTCCGCCTGGAGCTTCTGGTAGCCCACGAACCTGCTCGGCGGCGCCGCGGAGGCGAAGCTGAGCACGGCACCGTGGTGATCCTCGGAGCCGTGCGCGGTCGCGGTACCCATCCGGGCGCGGGCGCGCTGCTCATCCATCAGCTCCTCGAACCCCTCGTCGTCGACGGAGAGGCCCTGCTCGGCGAGGAGCTCCTTGGTCAGGTCGTAGGGGAACCCGTAGGTGTCATGAAGCTTGAACGCGTCCGCGGCATCGATCCAGGAGGTCCGGTCCTCCTTCGCGTGGCGGATGATGTCCGCCAGCAGCTGCGTCCCACGCTCGAGCGTCCGCCCGAAGCTCTCCTCCTCATCGGAGACCCAGCGCATCACCGTCTCGCGCTCGGCGGCGAGCTCCGGATAGGCAGGCGCGAGCAGCTCGAGCGACCGGTCGGCGAAGCGCTCCATGAACGGCGACTCGAGACCGATCGAGCGGCCCTGCTGGACCGCCCGGCGCATGATCCGGCGCAGGACGTAGCCGCGGTCCTCGTTCGACGGGACCACCCCGTCGGCGATCAGCGCGGCGGTGCCGCGGCAGTGGTCGGCGAGGATCCGCATCGCCCGAGTCGTGGCGCCGCCGTCGGAGTACGAGCGGCCCGAGAGCTCCTCCGCGAGATCGACGAGCGGGCGCAGCGGATCGGTCTCGAAGACCGAGTCGACGTCCTGAAGGATCGCCGCCATCCGCTCGAGGCCCATCCCGGTGTCGATGCTCTTCATCGGCAGCTCGGTCAGGTTTCCGTCCTCGGCCAGGTCGTAGGTCATGAAGACGTGGTTCCAGTACTCGAGGTACCGATCGGTGTCGTCGCCAGGCCGTTCGCCGGGCTTCCCGAACTCCTCCCCCCTGTCCAGGTAGAGCTCCGAGCAGGGACCGCAGGGCCCGGTCGGACCGGCCTGCCAGAAGTTCTCCGAGCGCGGAAGCTGGACGATCCGCTCGTCGGGGACGCCGACCCGGCGCCAGATCTCGATCGCCTCCTCGTCGGGGCCGAGGCCGAGCTCGTCATCACCCTCGAACACAGTCACCCAGATCCGCTCGGGATCGAAGCCGAATCCCTCGGTCGAGAGCTCCCAGCCCCAGGCGATCGACTCCTCCTTGAAGTAGTCGCCGAAGCTCCAGTTGCCGAGCATCTCGAAGAAGGTCAGGTGGCGGGCCGTATTCCCCACCTCCTCGATGTCCGTCGTCCGGAAGCAGCGCTGGACGTCGGCCACCCTCGGGGCAGGCGGGTCCTCCTGGCCCAGAAACGCCCGTTTGAACGGCTGCATCCCGGCGGTCGTGAGCAAGACCGACGGGTCATGCACGAGCGGCACCAGCGATGCCGACGGCACCACCTTGTGACCCCGCTCCTCGAAGAACTCCAGGTACGTCCTGCGGATCTCGTCGACCTTCACGCGCCCAAGTCTAGGAAGGCGCCGCCCGGCTGGGCTCGCCCCCATGAACGAAAGAGGCGGCCGGCGGGATCGCCCGCCGGCCGCCTCGACACCTCGTCGCTGCTCGACCCCTAGCGAATCACCTGGGTGGTCGCCGTGGTTGGTCCGTTCAGGGCCTTGGCCTTGATCTTGATCTTGACCTTCTGGCCCTTCTTCAGCCCCTTGATTCGGATCGAGGCGAAGTTGGAGCCCTTGCTCCGCTTGATCTGGACCTTCGCGGCGGAGGCCACGCTGGACTTGGCCTTCGGCAGGCCCACGCCGAGGTTCAAAACGCTGCCGATGTTCGGCCAACTGGTGAGGATGTCCATCACCTTGCCCTTCGCCTTCGCATTGTGGCCAGCACTCTGACCGACCCGGTTGAAGACGTCCGTGAAGGACAGCAGCCTCTTGCAGCTCTGACCGGCCGAGATCGCGGCCGCTGCAGTCTGCAGCTGCCCGGCGTCCTCGATGAAGATCGGCGGCGGCCCGCCGGTCTCGTTCGCGATCTGGGTCAGCTCTGTGACCGCGTTGGCGTCGTTGCCGACACCGAGTCCGACCACGTACGTCGTGATGTTCGGGCTTCGGTGCAGGTCACTGTCGGTGCCGGGGGCGCCGTCGCTGAGGAAGATCCTCGAGGTCGCTCCCGGGTTCGACGAGTTCGCCAGCGAGAACCCTGCATCGTAGTCAGTGCCCCCGGAGTCAACGAGGTTGTTGAACCCGGCGAGCATCGTCGCCTTCGTGTTCGGCCCGATCACGAGCGGGTTGAACAGGACGCTGGCGTCGCTCGAGAACTTGACCGCCCCCAGCGTCTTCCCCTGGTTGCTGCCCAGGCCGATGTACGCCTCCATCAGCTTCGTCCGGAAATGCGACGGATCGGTGCCGTTCATCGATCCCGAGTCGTCGAGGATCGCCTCGACGTTATTGCTCACCTTGCACGCCGAGGCGTGCGCCTGCGGTGCTGCGGATGCGCTCCCGCCCGCGGTCATCGCGACCAGCAGGCCGGCGACCGATGCAGTGGCCGCGAGCGCCTTGATACGCGAGTCCAGATGCATTGAGTCTCCCTCTGTGTCCCGTATTTGTCCGGGAGCGGCCCTCTTCCCCTTTGGCCTCCCGAAATGTCGCGTGCAACCTACAGCGTTTCCGGGCGGAGTGAAGCCCCTAGACGATCGTCCCGTGCCCGACAACCAGGTCGCCGTCCATCAGGCAGGCGATCTGTCCGGGGGCGGCTCTCTCGACGGGCTCCGCGAGCGCCACCATCGCCTCATCCGGCCGTTCCCCCGGCTCGAGCCTGCAGGCGCGCTCCGGCGCGTGATAGCGGAGCCTCACCCCGTTCACGCGGCCGGCATCCCGATGCAGGGTCGTGCCCCGGATCCGGACCCGCCGGGTGGCGAGCTCCTCGCGGGTGCCGGCGACGACGCGATTGCGATCGGCGTCCGTCCCGAGGACGTAGAGCGGCTCGCCGGCTGCCAATCCGAGCCCCCGGCGCTGGCCGACGGTGAAGTTGTGGTGGCCGCGGTGTCCCCCGAGCTTCCGGCCGGACCGGTCGACGACGTCGCCGGGGCGATCGTCGAGACCGGCGTGGCGGCGGAGGAACTCGCGCTTGCCCTGCCCGGCGAGGAAGCAGAGGTCCTGGCTCTCCGCGCGTCCGGCGACCTCGAGCCCGGCGCGCTCGGCGATCATTCGGACCTCGGGCTTGGTGAGGCCCCCGAGCGGGAACCGAAGCCGCGCGAGCGAGGCCGGGGCGAGGCCCGAGAGCATGTAGGTCTGGTCCTTGGAGCCGTCCTCGGCGCGGGCGAGCAGGGGACCGCCCCCGTCGTCCGCGATCCGCGCGTAGTGCCCCGTCGCGAGCCCGCTCGCCCCGAGCCGGTCGGCGAGGCCGATCATCGCGTCGATTCGAAGTTCGCCGTTACAGACGACGCAGGGATTGGGGGTCCGCCCCTCCCCGTAGCCGCGCAGGAACGGCTCGACGACGCCGGCGCGGAACCGGTCCTCGAGGTCGAGCGTCAGGTGAGGGAGCCCGAGCGAGTGAGCCACCCGACGCGCACCGAGGACCGCCTCGGGCGAGCAACAGCTCCGCTCGCCGTCGGTCCGCCGATCCGTCCACAGCTTCAGGGTGACGGCGACCACCTCTCGGCCGTCCTCGCGTTCGCGCAGCGCCGCGACCGCCGAGTCCACTCCGCCACTCAGGGCGACCAGTACCCGCTCGCGGCCCGACGGCGCATCCGCGATTCGCCCGCCGGAGCCGGCGAGGGCCGAGAGCGCTCGATGAAGCGCGTCGGCAGCGAGCACGGCTGCGTGCCGGTGCGTGGGCGCCAGCCCGCCGAGCGCAGCCTCGATCCGCTTCGGGCCGATCCGGGCGGCGTCCAGGATCGAGGCGCCGTCGACGAGTTCGGCGATCGCCGCGGCGGCCGCGGAGCTCGCGGCACAGCCCTCCGCGTCGAAGCTCACGCGCTCGATCCGACCGCCGCCGGCGAGAAGGGAGATCCGCACCAGGTCGCCGCAGGGCGCTCCGCCCGCGGAGCCGTTGAAGGCGCCCTCGGGCGCCGGCCCGCGCCGCGATTCGTCCGCCAGATAGCCCTCGAGTGCTTCCCGATCCACGCCTGGAAGCTTAGGAGGCTCCAGCCTGCCGTTTTCCGCCCCGGCTTGGTAACCCGTGTCGCACAGGTGGTGGTCTACCGGAGACCCCGAGGGACCGCCGGAAATCGACCCCCAAGCCAGTTGTGTTGGGTCAACGTGTGGAGCGGTTCGCGTACAGGCTCGGGCCTGCTCGCAACCCTAGCACCGGGTTGGCGCTATTCCGGCTCGTCGGACAGGTACCAGGAGGAGATCAACCCGTCCCTGACCCCGAGCTCGATCGCCACCCCCGAGGAGTCGCCCACCTTGCCGCTCTCGCGCCAGACGTACTGGAGCTCGGCATGAACCAGCACGCCGCCCTCGGTTTGGTCGATCTCGACGGGGACATAATGGCGCACCAGATGGTCGAAGACCTTCCCCGCCCACTCGATCGCCGCCGGCCGCCCTCGATGCAGCTTGCGCTCGGTGCGGATCTCCACGTCGGGATGAACGAGCTCACCCACCGCCGCCTGGTCGGCGGCGCTCAGGGCCGCCAGAAAGCGGCGAGCGAGCTCCTCTGTGTCCATATCATGTCCATATCAAACGGGTTGCTCCCGGTGGAGCACCCTCGCATCAGCGCCAGCTACCTACCGCGGAGGCTCTCGATCAGCCGCCGCGGCCTGTCGCCCTGACTCGACTCCCTGACGAAGCTGAGGACGATCGCGCGCGTGTCGTCAGGTGTGAAGAGGTCTGCGTTCATGCGCTCCCTTCCCTCGATCGTGGCCGGGGAAATTCGGCGAGACCCTATCCCGCGAGCCGCTCCTTCAACGCGATGATCCGCTCGTGGGCCGCTTCGATCGGAGCGCGATCGAGCGCCCCGGACTTCACCTCGCTCACCAGCGAGCCGAAGCCCTTGATCGAACCCTGGTCGTCACCGGCGTAGAGCAGCAGATCGTCACCGGCCTTGATCGCATTCACGGCGGCCGGGCCGGGCGTACTGACGCTCGTCACCGCCGGCGCCTGCAGGTCATCGGTGACCACGACGCCCTCGAACCCGAGCTCGTCGCGGAGCAGGCCCTGGACGATCGCGGGCGAGAAGGCTGCCTGCTTCTTCGAGCCCAGCGTCGGATAGCTCGCGGTGGAGACCATCACGAGCTCGACGCCGGCGTCGATCGCCTCGCGGAACGGCTCCATGTCGGCCTCGAGGTCCTGACTGGTGGCGGCGATGCTGACCGGTCGCTCGTCGGTGCTCACCTGCGCCCTGCCGAGGCCGGGGAAGTGCTTGGCGGTCGCCGCGACCCCCGCGTCCTGGAGGCCCTCCGCGAAGGGGACGCCGATCTCGGCGACGAGCTCGGGGTCCTCACCGAAGGCCCTGGCCTTGAGCGAGTCGTCGGTCTGAGGCTGCGCGACGTCCAGGACCGGCGCGAGGTCGACGTTCACCCCGAGCCCGCGAAGGAACTCGCCCGTCCTCTCGCCCTCCTCCTTCGCCGCGTCCGCATCCCCGGCGTCGCCGAGCTGCCGGGGAGAGCTATCGGGTGGGCCGTCCTCGAGCCGCTTCACCGGGCCGCCCTCCTGGTCGATCATCACGAGAAGCGGCGGATTCCCGCCGTCGATGGCGGCCTGCTGGAGGACCTGGATCCCCGACTGCACCGCCTGGGCGTCCTGCTGCTCGACGATCACCCCTCCGATCTGGCCCTTGCGAGCCCGCCTCACCAGGTCCGGGTCGGGGGCGCCCGTACCTAGTTGGGCGACGATCGACTGTCCGACCAGCCTCTTCACGGCCAGCGGCTCCTCCTCGCCGCCGTCATCGCCGCCCGAGACCAGCGCGATCAGCGCGACGATGAGCACCAGGGCGACCAGGCCGATGCCCGCCGCCTGGCGCCGGCGCACCCTGGCGGGGAGGTCGCGATGCCGCGAGCGCCTCCCCGGCGGCGGACGCCTGCCGCTCCGTTCGTACTCACCGGTGTCGCCGCGGACCCGCTGGCGCTCCCCGGTGTCGCCGTGGACCCGCTCGCGCTCCCCGGTGTCGCCGCGGACCCGCCGGCGCTCTCCCGTCTCGGACGACGCAAGCTCGCTCGGTTGAACCCGATCCCGCTCGCCGGTCTCGGGACGCTCCCGGTCGCCCGCTCCCGCCGCCTCCCGCTCTCCGCCCTCGTCCGGCTCGCTGGGCCGGGGTTGCCGGGCAGGAGCGTCCGTCCAATCGAAGCCCTCGTCGCCGTCGTCCGGGGGGAGACGCTCGGCCATCGACGCTATCCCCTCCCGCCCCCGTGCCGCACCGAGAGCCCGAGATCGCGCAACTGCGCCTCGTCCACCGGCGTCGGCGCCCCGGTCAGCGGATCGCTGCCGGAAGCGGTTTTCGGGAACGCGATCACGTCGCGGATCGACTCGGCACGATGGAGCAGGGCGGTCATCCTGTCGACCCCGTAGGCGATCCCCCCGTGCGGCGGCGCCCCGTAGCGGAGCGCCTCCAACAGGAAGCCGAAGCGCTCCTCGGCCTGTTCCTCGTCGATTCCGATCACCTTGAACACCTTTCGCTGCACATCAGGGTCGCTGATGCGGATCGAACCCCCACCAATTTCCCATCCGTTCCAGACGACGTCGTACGCCTTCGCCCTGGCGGCGCCCGGATCGTCCGGATCGAACTCCCCGGCGGGCGACGTGAAGGGATGGTTGTGCGGATCCCAGCGCTGCTCGTCGTGCGCCCACCCGAGCAGTGGCCAGTCGACCACCCAAGCGAGCTCATTCGCCTCCGAATCGATCAGCCCGAGCCTCTTGCCAAGCCTGCGCCGAAGCTCGCCGAGGACCTCGGCCGAGAGCAGCGGCTCGTCGGCGACGATCACGAGCACGTCGCCCTCGCTCGCCTCGAGCGTCCGGTTGGCGGCACCGATCTCATCGGCGCTGAGGAACTTCGCGACGGGCGATCGCCAGCCCTCGCCCTCGACCACCGCCCAGACCAGCCCCTTCGCGCCGAGGTCGGTCGCCTCGTCGACCAGCCCGTCGAGTTCGCCCCGCGAGAGCTCGTGCCCGCCTGCGTTCAATCCGCGGACGATGGCCCCGCCCTCGATCGCCTGGCGAAATGCATTGAACTCGGAGCCCCGGAAGACCTCGGTGAGCTCGCGCAGCTCGAGCCCGAAGCGGAGGTCGGGCCTGTCGCTGCCGTACCGCGAGATCGCCTCGTCGTAGGGGAGCCGGCGCATCGGCAGCTCCACCTCGACGCCGCAGCGACCGAGAACGTGCGCCAGGAGGCGCTCGTTCAGGTCGATCACGTCGTCCACCTCGACGAAGGACATCTCGATGTCCAGCTGCGTGAAGTCGGTCTGTCGGTCAGCGCGCTGATCCTCGTCCCGGAAGCAGCGAGCGATCTGAAAATACCGCTCGAAACCGCCGATCATGAGAAGTTGCTTGAAGAGCTGGGGCGACTGCGGAAGCGCGTAGAAGGACCCGCGCTGGAGCCGGCTCGGGACCAGGAAGTCCCGGGCTCCCTCCGGCGTGGAGCGCGTCAGGATGGGCGTCTCGATCTCCAGGAACCCCTCGCCGGAGAGGAACTCGCGCATCGCGCTCGTCACCCGATGCCGCAGCTCGATCGCCTCCCGCATCCGGTCCCGCCGCAAGTCCAGGTAGCGGTGCCGCAGGCGCATCTCCTCGCTCACCTCGCCCGAGAACGACTCGATCTCGAACGGCGGGGTGTCGGCGTCCGAGAGGAGCTCGGCTTCGCTCACCCTCACCTCTACCTCCCCGGTCGGCAGGTCGGGGTTGACGGTGTCAGGCGTGCGTCTCACGACGGGCCCCCTCGCGGTGAGGACGTCCTCAGCGCGGAGCCTGTGCCCGAGCTCGAACGCTTCGCCCGCCTCGTCCGGGTTGAAGACCAGCTGGACGAGGCCGGTACGGTCGCGGAGGTCGATGAAGATGAGCCCGCCGTGGTCGCGGCGCCGATGCACCCAGCCGGCGACCCGCGCGGTCGAGCCGACCCTGTCGGCCAGGACCTGGCCGCACCAGGTGTCGCGGTAGGCGTTCGCCCGCAGCGCTGGGAAGCCGTCGCTCATCGCGACGGGAGTGTGACAACAATCAAACGGGTCGCTCCTGCCCCGTCCCGCGGGTCGCGCTGTCGCGCGCCCTCGGATCTGCGGAGCGCCCTCGCATCACATCGGGATTTCCTCGGCGACCCTGGCGAGATCGATCTCCCGCTCCTTTCCCGAGCCCATGTCGCGCAGGGTGGCCGCCTCGCCCGCGAGAATCAGCGCGTAGCGGGCCCCGACGCGATCCGCCTGCTTCATCTGTCCCTTCACCGCGCGATCGGCGAGATCGAGGTCCGCGACGAGTCCCGCCCGACGGAGCTCGCTGACGAGCGCGAGCGCCCGCTCGCGCTCCTCGCCCTCCGCGACGACGAAGACGTCGGCCCCCGCCTGGGGCTTCTGCTCGCCGAGCGCGAGCGCGATTCGCTCGACCCCGATCGCCCAGCCGCAGCCGGGAGTCGACGCCCCGCCGAGCTGCTCGATCAGGCCGTCGTAGCGGCCCCCGCCGCCGATCCCCGACTGCGCCCCGAGTCGCTCGCACTCGAACTCGAAGACCGTCCGCGTGTAGTAGTCGAGCCCCCGCACGAGCGTCGGGTCGAGCTCATAGGCGACTCCGTTTCGCTCGAGCAGTTCGCGAACCGCCTTGAAATGATCGGCGTCGGCCGGGTCAAGACGATCGAGAAGGGTGGGCGCCTCCGCCATCACCCTGCGTGTTCCCTCGTGATCCGCATCGAATGCACGCAGCGGATTCGCCTCGATCCGCGCGCGCACCTCCTCGGAGAGCTCATCCTCGTGGTCACGCAGATAGGCCCGGAGCTCGTCGAGGTAGGCCACGCGCGCGTCCGGGGACCCGAGGCTGCCGAGGCGAAGCCTGACGCCCTCCACACCCAGCTCCGCGAGCAGATCGTGAAGGAGGATGATCAGCTCGGCGTCCACCAGCGGCGAATCCGAGCCGATCGCCTCGGCGTCGATTTGGGTGAACTGGCGGTAGCGCCCGGCCTGGGGGCGCTCGTGACGAAAGAACGACCCACTCGACCAGAGCTTCACGGGCTGCGCGAGCTTCTGCATGCCGTGCTCGAGATAGGCACGGCAGATCGACGCGGTCGCCTCGGGACGCAGAGTGAGCGAGCGTCCACCCTGATCCTCGAAGGTGAACATCTGCTTCTGAACGATGTCGGTCGACTCGCCGACGCTGCGCGCGAACAGGTCCGTCTCCTCGAAGGCGGGCGTCTCGATCCTCCGGTAGCCGGCCCGCTCGAGGATCTCGCGCGCCGCCACCTCGATCCGCTCGCGGACCGGCTGCTGCTCAGGCAGCGCGTCGAGCGTGCCCCGTGGGGCCTTGAACCTCGAAGCCATCGCGCAGCGACCTTAGCCGGGGACCCGGCTAGCGCGCGAGCTCGGCCAGGAACGGGTTGGTCGCCCGCTCCGCCTCGAGCGTGGTGATCCCCATGTGGCCGGGGTAGACCTTGGTCTCGGGCGGCAGTGCCTCGATCAGATTGCGCAGGGACTCGAGCAAGGTGGACCAGTCCCCGAAGGGGAGGTCGGTCCTCCCCACCGAGCCCTGGAAGAGGACGTCCCCGGAGAAGATCGCCTCCTCGTCGGGAATCGAGTAGGTGACGTGGCCGGGGCTGTGACCCGGCGTGAAGATCACGTCGATCTCCATTCCCGCCAGCTCGAGCGTCTCGCCGCCGCTCACCGTGTGGTCGGCCTCGTAGCTCTCGAACGGACCGAACCCGGGCGGGACGAAGGAGTTGATGTCGGCGAGGACCTGGATCTCGATCTCCGGGCACCAGACCGGCGCCCCGGTTGCGCGGGCGACCGGCGCGACTGCCCCGATGTGGTCGAAGTGGGTGTGGGTGAGCAGGACCCCCTCGATCGTGAGACCGAGTTGATCGATCGCCTCGAGGATCCGCTCCGCCTCGTCGCCCGGGTCGACCACAACCGCCGTGTCGGACCCATCCCTGCGAAGCAGGAAGCAGTTCTCGGCCACCTGGCCGACGGTGAACATCCGGACGTCCACGGTCAGCCCTTCGCCGGGCCCCCGCCGCCGCGCTGAGCCTCGCGCGCGGCCCTCTTCTCGGCTTCCTTGCGCAGGTGGCGCTGATAGAAGAACCGGTCCATCAGGAACGACATCGGTGCATAGAAGCCCATCATCAGGATCGCGATCGCGGCCGAGGCGACGGGCGATTGGCCCATGATCGCGAGCAGGACGAAGAAGAGGACCGAGGCGATCGCGCCCTTCTTCAGCGCGCTGCTCCAACTGGGCGGCTGGGGAGATCGGGGGTCGCGGTTCCTCGTCCTCGCGCGTGCACGCGACCGCGCCTCGGCGCGACTGCGCGCCCGGCCGCGGGAGGGACGTCGGTCGATCCGGCCGCCCTGCGTCCCCCGGTGCTTGCGGCGACGCCTCTTCCTGGTCTGCGCCATCGCCCGGAGGCTAGCCGAGAACGTTCTCGATCACGTCACGCTTCGGATCGAAGTCCCGGATCGGCGGATCATCCGGATAGCCCTCGAGCGCCGCGGCCGGCGCGAGCCCGATGAGCTCCGCCTCTACCGGGCGCGCCCCGTGCTCGCGGGCGAGCCGCGAGATCTCCGAGACGACCGCGGCGAGCGGGACCTCCTCCGGATCGTGCACGTTCACCGACACCTGAGCGCGCTCGCCCTCCCGGGGCAGGCCCAAGGCGCGCACGCCCGGGAACCCGCCCCCCGCCTCGCGCAGCTCCGCCG
This sequence comes from Solirubrobacterales bacterium, assembly GCA_036377415.1. Classification (GTDB taxonomy): domain Bacteria; phylum Actinomycetota; class Thermoleophilia; order Solirubrobacterales; family 70-9; genus DASUPK01. The sequence goes on along the minus strand of DASUYK010000038.1, from coordinate 1,692 downwards.
CCACCGCCCTGGCGATCTCGGGGTTCGGGGTATCGAGCTCGACGTTGAACGCGACCAGCGGCTCACGCGCCGTGACCAGCGTGGCGCCGGCGCTCGGGTGAGGCTCCGATGGGCCGAGGTCGGGCTCCAGGTCGCCCGCGGTCATCCGCCGCGCGAGCTCCGCCGGCCCTCCCCGGCGGAAGAAGGCACGCTCCCGGCGCTCTGGATCGGTGGCGAGCTCGCCGTAGAGGAATACGGGGATCCCGAGCGCGGCGATCCCCTCGGCAGCGCGGTGGGCGACCGCTCGCGCGGGCTCGCGCTGTTCCGGAGCGAGCCAGACGGCCGGGCAGACGTCGAGGGCGCCGATGTGTGGATGAGATCCTTGGTGGCCGCGGAGGTCGATCAGGTCCAGCGCGTGCTCGGCGGCGGCGAGCAGAGCCCGGGCGAGTGGATCGGGCGGCGCAGCGATCGTGTAGACGCTGCGGTTGTGCTGGGCGTCCGAGTGCCGATTGAGAATCCGTGCATGCGCGCCCAGGGTGGCTCCGAGCGCGTCGATCACCCGCTCGCTTCGGCCCTCGGAGAAGTTCGGGACCGCCAGCAGCTGCTCGTCGCTCACCCGACCAGCAGCTCTCCGTCGCGGACGATCGCCTCGCCGTCGAGCTCGACCGTCGGCTTCATCATCACGCAGTCGAGGTGCACCGGGACCTGAACGGTTCCCCCGATCGCGGCCGACGCGCCGAACGCGACGTGGCAGGTGCCGAGGATCTTCTCGTCCTCGAGGATCTCGCCGGTGAGCTTCGCCTTCTCGTTGGTTCCGATTCCGAGCTCGGCGACGTTGGTGCCGCCCTCGCCGTGCACGGCAAGGAGCTCCATGAACGACATCCCCTGACCGCCGCGGGCGGAGGTCAGGTGCCCCCCCTCGACGACCAGCTCGACCGGCTCGTCGACCAGGCCGATCCCGGCCATCGACCCGTCGACCACGAGGGCGCCCTCGCCCCCCGCGGGGGCGATGAACCCCTCGCCGCATGGGAGGTTCCCGAACGCGCCGGTGCTGCTGAGCTCGCCTGCGTCCGGGATCGCCTTGCGGCCCCTCAGGTCAAGGCGCAGCTCGGTCCCGTTCCGGCAGCTGATCCGGGCCTCGGACGCCACGTCGAGCGCGTCCGCGACGGCCCGACCCTTGCGCCGCAGCCCCTCCATGTCCGCGCTCATCACCCGGGCGAGCATCTCCGCGGTGACGCCGGGGAGGGTGGCGCAGCGCGCGCCGGCCTCGCTCGCCCGCTTCCGGGCGGCGGTGTGGGAAAGCGACTGAACCGTCGGCGCCAGGATCACATCGGCCGCCGCCATCGCCTCGGCCACGGCGCGTGGCGGCTCGGCGGCGTGGGAGTCGCGCTCCGAGATCAGTGCGAGCACCGCGTCCCCGCCCACCTCCGCTGCCTCCTCGCGGAGGCGCTCACCGAGGCCCTGGGTCGGGGGATTCGCGATCACCAGCACCTCCTCGCCCTGGGCGACGCCGAGGCAGTCCCGGACGACTGCGCGAACCGCTCGGTCGAGATCGCTCATGGGCCCGCACCCTAGAGCGGACGCGGGCCGGCGCGATTCCAGGCTCGATCGCGCCGCTACGATTTACCGCCCCCCGCCGGAGTAGCTCAGTCGGTTAGAGCAGCGGAATCATAATCCGCGTGTCGGGGGTTCGAGTCCCTCCTCCGGCATCCG
>DASUYK010000037.1:0-53657 GCA_036377415.1 Solirubrobacterales bacterium | reverse complement strand
CGCGGTGGCGGGCGTGCTGGGCGGCTACGCGCTCTTACACCCGGCGGCGAGGGTGCTGACCCTGATCTTCATCATCTTCTTCGTCACGCTCGTCGAGATCCCGGCCTTGATCCTGCTCGCGGTCTGGTTCATCCTTCAATTCATTCCGGCGCTCGGGCAGGTCGCGGTGGAGACGGGTGGGGATCAGGGAATCGCCTACTTCGCCCATGTCGGCGGGTTCATCTTCGGCCTTGCCGCGATCAGGCTGTTCGCACGAAGACGCGAGGCCGAGCCCTCGATGCCCGCCTACTAGCCGCCGATGGACCCGGACCTCAGAAACGCTCTCCTGATGGTCGGACTCGTCTTCTGCGGGTTCTTCGCCGCAGTGACGATCTACGTGATCGCCGACACCGGGCTGCGGGTGCGGACCTATGGCGATCTCGGCGCCCTCGTCCTCTACGCGATCTCACTGCTGATCATCGGGATGATCGCGGCAGGGCTGATCGGAGCGATCCGCAACCCGCCCCCGGATGAGTAAGCGGATCGCGGCAATCGTCGGACTGCTCGTGGCGCTCGGGGCGACCGCGGCTGTGGCGATCGCGCTGTGGCCCGACCGAGGCGGCGGCGATGACCCCGGAGCTGCGGTGGCTTCAGGCGGCGATCCGGAGATGGCTCAGAGGGAGGCGCCGCGTGCGGACGGCATCCCGGGAAACGCGCCGGTTCGCACCGCGAGCACGGACGAGGTTGAAGGGATCGTCCCGGCGGTCGACACGCGGTTCTCGCTCGAGTCGGCGTCCTCCCCCCTCCCGGTCAAGATGCGGATGAAGCGATCGCCCGCCGCCGGCGTCCTGTTCGATGTCGACAGCGGCGAGATCCTCTGGCAGAGCCGGGCGCGAAAGGAGCGTCCGATCGCGAGCCTGACCAAGATGATGACGGCGCTTCTGATCGCGGAGCGAGACCCGCCGTCGGACCGGGTCACGATCAGCGCGAAGGCGGCTCACACCCCGGGCTCCGCGACCGGGATCCTTCCCGCGGGCCGCGCGGTACCGCTTCAGCCTCTGCTCAAGGCGCTGATCATGATCTCCGCGAACGACGCGGCGGTTGCGCTGGCCGAACACGATTCGGGCAGCACGGCCCGCTTCGTCAGGCGGATGAACGAACGCGCGCGAGCGATGGGCCTCTCGTGCACGAGGTTCTCGACCCCGAACGGCCTCAAGGACCGGGACAACGCCTCGTGCGCCGTCGACCTCGGAGCGCTCGCCCGGGCGGACCTCGCAAATCCCAGGATCGCCCGGATCGCGCGGACGCAATATTCGAAGCCGAGGTTCCCGATCAAGGGCCATCGAATGCACCTCGCCAACAACCACTACTTCCTGGCCCGCGGGATCGCGGGGGTTCCCGGGGCCCGCGTCACCGGACTGAAAACCGGTTGGACCGACGGGGCCGGCCGCTGCTATGTCACCACCGCCGAGCTCGGGGACCGCCACCTCGGGGTCGTCCTGCTCGACTCCCCCGATCCCCTCCGTCAGGTGCCGGCCCTGCTTCGGGCGGGCTTCGTGGAGGTGGGGTCGCTGCCGGCCACCCCCCGCGCCGCACGGGCGGCAAGCCCGTAGCGATGGCTCGGCTGCGCGAGCTCGCACCCAGCAGGGCGACGCTGCCCGATGTCTCACCTCGCGGTTATTGACCCGGACGGGCTCTCAGCCGGCGAGCGCCGCCTCGGCGATCGCCGCGGGAAGCCAGGCTCGCACCGCCGCCGCAACGGCCTCGGGATCGGCTTTGAGGCCGTGGTCGCCCGGAACTCGTAGGACCTCACGTGACGGGCTCGCGGGCGGCATGCCAAAGCGGTCGCGGTCGCCCTGGACGACCAAGGTCGGCAGCGTCACGGCATCGAGCTCCTCCAGCCGGCTCTGCGGCGGCGGCTTCCCCTTGCGGCGGGGTAGCTCGAGCGGAAACGCAAGGCAGAGGACCGCCACGGCACCGGTCTGATCCGCTGTGCGGCACGCGACCCGCGCGCCCATCGAGCGGCCGCCGACGATCAGGGGGAGGCCGGCGAGATCGCCATGGCGGAGATGCGCGATCACGGCGATCCACGCCTCGTCGAGATGCTTCGCCGGGGCGGGTGATCGCCTTCCCGCGACGCGGTAGGGCTGCTCGACCAACGCGACGCTCACTCGCTCGGAGAGCGCGGCCTCAGTGGCGGAAACCAGGTCCGGCGCGTCGACGCCCCCGCCCGCCCCGTGGCTGATCACGAGTGCGGCCAGTGGCCGGTCCGCGCGATGGAGATGGATCCGCGCAGTGCCGCGCGGCGTCCCGATGTCCGTCGCTGCCGCGAATCCACTCATCCTGATCAGCCTATGCGTCGCGCACCATCTCGCCCAGGTGATGGAGCCAGCCGGGCTCGAACCGGCGACCTCCTGCTTGCAGGGCAGGCGCTCTCCCAACTGAGCTATGGCCCCAGCGGTGGACCGATTGTAGGTGTCGCAACCGCCGCTCTGGGAAAGCCCCTGTGAGAGACTGGCAAAGCTGGCAAGGCTCAGGAGGGCAGATGGCAACCAAGGCCAAGGCACCCGACGAGACCCACGGGGGAGCGACGACCGACCACGACCCCGAGGCTGCGGAGAAGGCGAAGGGGGAGGCGATCGGGGCCGGAGGCCCGAAGCCTGGGCAGCACGCGGAGATGTCGGACCTGGACATCGTCCGGCACTACTTCGACCGCGCCGTCGAGCGCCTCGAACTACCAGACGACCTTCGGGTCGTCTTCTGGGAGCCCTACCGCGAGGTCACGGTTCAGATCCCGGTGAAGCTCTCCGACGGCCGGGTCCACACGTTCTCGGGCTATCGGATCCAGCACAACGGCGCCCGCGGCCCCTACAAGGGCGGCGTCCGCTTCCACCCCGAGGTCGACATCGACGAGGTTCGTGCGCTCGCCTCGCTGATGACCTGGAAAACGGCCGTCGCCAACATCCCCTTCGGCGGCGCCAAGGGAGGGGTCAACTGCCCGGCCGACCAGCTCGAGCGCTCCGAAGTCCAGGCGATCACACGCTCGTTCATGGACAAGATCGAGAAGGTCCTCGGCCCCACCCGCGACATCCCGGCGCCCGACGTGAACACCGACGCTCAGGTGATGGCCTGGATGATGGACGAGTACGGGAAGCTTCACGGCCACACCCCGGCGATCTGCACCGGGAAGCCGATCGCCCTCGAGGGCTCATACGGTCGCGAGCAGGCGACCGGCCGGGGCTGCGTCTACATGTTCCGCGAGGCGGCTCCGCAGCTCGGCCTGATCCCGGCCGAGAGCACCTTCGTCGTCCAGGGTTACGGGAACGTCGGCTCCTGGGCGGCCCGGATCCTGCAGCAGCTCGGCTCGAGGATGGTCGGCGCCTCGGACGCGACCGGGGCGATCCGCGCCGACCAGGGAATCGACGCGGACGATCTTGCCCGGCACATCGCCGACGGCGGCAAGCTCACCGAGTTCCCGGAGGCGGAGGTGATCAGCCCCGACGACCTGCTCGCGATCGAGTGCGACGTCCTGATCCCGGCGGCCCTCGGCGGGATGATCCATGAGGGAAACGCGGACCGGATCAGGGCCCGGCTGATCATCGAGGGAGCGAACAGCCCGACCACCCCCCACGCCGACCAGATCGTCCACGAGAACGGCGTCCACGTGATTCCGGATGTGATGGCCAATGCCGGCGGCGTCGTCTGCTCGTACTTCGAGTGGGTGCAGAACCTCCAGCACTTCCGGTGGTCCGAGCGCGAGGTGAACGACAAGCTCGGGGGAATCATGCGCAAGGCCTACCGCGACGTCTCGGTCCGGTCGAAGGAGGAGAGGATCTCGCTTCGCGAGGCGGCCTATCTGGTCGGAATCGAGAGGGTGGTCGAGGCGTCCCGCACGCGCGGGTACGTCTGAGATCGACCGGCTAGCGGTCCTCGTCCTCGAAGTCGAAGTCCTTCGGAGGACCCTTCTCGAACCACAGGTCGTCGTCCGTGTCCTCCTCGTAGGTCTCCTCGGGATCCAGCGACTGTCCCTCGTAGGCCTCCTCCCCGGCCGGCGGCTCCACTGGAGCGAAGGGCTCCTCCGAGTACGGCTCCTCATCCCCGAGGTCGGCAGCCTGCTCCTCGGCCGGGCCGAGCGCCTCGAAGTCGTCGTCGGTCTCCCCAACCGGAACGGCGGGCTCGAGCAGGTCCTCGTCCGTCTCGAAGTCGTACAGCTCCGGGCTCTCGGCCTGGGGTCCCAAGGCCTCCGGTTCCTCCTCCGCCGGAATCGGCGCCACGCCGCCCGTGTCGCCGGGCGGCGGATGCTCCTGGGTCGGCACGTCGACTCGGCCGCGCGCCCTGCCGGGCGGCTCGGCGCCCGGCGGCGGGGGTGGGGGCGGTTCCGGCACCGAGCTCTCCGCGCCGAGGTCGGGTTCCTCCGTCACCTCGGCCGCCGGGGCTGGCTCAGGCGCCTCCGCGTCCTCCGGGAACGGCTCCTCCTCGGCGATCAGCTCCTCGAGCGACTCGGATGGGGCCGGAGGCTCGATCTCCTCCGACGAAGGCTCCACCGGGACCTCCGGCACGGCATAGCCCTCCTCCTGCCCCAGTTCCGGCAGCCGCTCCTGGCCGGGGATCGGCTCCTCGAGCCGCTCCTGGCCCGGGATCGGCTCCTCAGGCCGCTCCTGACCCGGAATCGGCTCCTCCTGACGCTCGGGTGCCGGGATCGGCTCCTCGTCCGCCGGCTCGCGGAGGCCCTCGGGCGGGCTGATCGGCTCGGCCGGCTCGACCAGCCTCGTCGGCTCCTCGCCGGCGGCGCTTGGCTCACCGATGTCGGGTAGCGGGGCCACAGGGCCGGGAGACGGCGCCGCCGTGCCGGGCCCACCGCCCTCGCCCGGAGCGACCTCCCCGGGGGAGACCTCGGTGAAGACCTCGCCGGCGGCGAAGGGATCCGGCTGCTCGCCCGAGCCCAGCGCCTCGTCCTCGATCTCCCGCAGCTCGGAATCGCGCGCGCCGTGCTTGCGCTTCAGATCGAGGTGTTCTCGGATCGCGTCGTCGAGTATGCCCATGAGTGCTCGATCGTGGCCACTTCGAAGGAGAAAAGCTTAGGCGCTTAGGCACAATATGTGATAGCTGGCCGACTGCCGCCGGCCTGCACCCGAGCGACCAGTATTCGTCCCTTCCGAGCTCGGTTCCCCGGGCCGGGTTGCCGCTCGTGCGCGCGCCACGCCCAGGCTCAGCGTCACGCCCATCGTGAGGCGCCGACCGAAGCTCACCGCCCGGGACAGCGTATCCTTGGCCCCCGCCCGGGATCAAGGTTCTGGGCGAGAACGACATACGTCCCCTCAGTGGGTATGCGGGGCTATAGCTCAGTTGGGAGAGCGCCTGGATCGCACCCAGGAGGTCGCCGGTTCGAGTCCGGCTAGCTCCATCCCAGTAGTGAAGCGGGATCCGGCATTTTGCCAGGTCCACCCGCGATCGCTCGCGCAGGATCATCGGCACGGCGGCGTCGAGGAGCTCGGCGATCGACTTCTCGTCGAGCGGGTTGGTCTGCGGGTCCTCATGCGCGCCGCAGTAGGAACGCCAGACGGGGCGGCCCGTCGCCGGGTTCAGCGACCGAGCCCGCACGAGTGGCGTGTCGCAGAGTCGGTGTCGGCACCGGCCGCGTCCCTGTCGCACTCATGCGACCAACCGAGATCACCCGAAATGGTCGTGCGTCCCAACCATGGCAAGTCGGTGGTCAACACCGAGGTGGCCGCGCATCGCCGCCTATACGGTCGTACCCGCAAATCTAGAGAGGAGCCCCGATGCTGCTTCTGGCCGACTTCACCCTGGGCAACCTGCTGGTCGCGATGCTGGTCTTCTTCTACCTGTTCCTTGCGATCTGGATATTCATTGCGCTGTTCGCGGACATCTTCCGCCGCCGCGATCTATCCGGATGGGGAAAGGCAGGCTGGATCGTGCTCATCTTCCTCGTCCCGCTCATTGGAGCGGTGATATACCTGATCGCGCGCCCGGCTGAGCTCGGGGAGCAGCGGCCAGGCGGGGGGTCGTGATCTTCGACCGGCCGAGCTGACCCTGACCGGCCGGGAGTCGCCCGGCTCAGCAGCTTGATCAGCCTTCTAGCAGTAGGCGAGAAGGACCGAAGCAAGGACTCGACAGGCGAGGCCACGGACTGACGCCTGAGGCGATAGGTTCGAAGTCCCCTGCCGGTGCGACCAACGAGAGGGAGAGGACCATGCGTCCGACCGAGCCATTCCGGCGCGAGCACGAAGCGATGCGTGAGCACATCGACCACCTCGCCCAAGCGGCGCGAGAGATGCCGGGGCTATCCGAGGAGGAGCGCAAGCTCCTGCGAGGTCGGATCCTCCACTTCCTACGCGGCACACTGCTGCCGCACGCGAAGGCCGAGGAGGACGTCCTTTACCCCGAGTGGGCTGGGCTGGTCGGATTCGCTGACGCGGCGGTTCCGATGGTTCACGATCACGAGGCAATCGTCGCCCGGATCGAGCGCCTGGAGGCAGCGGATATCAGCGATGTCGACACGCTGCAGGAGATGCTCTACGGGCTGTACGCACTGATCTCGGTTCACTTCCGAAAGGAGGAGGACCTCCAGCTTCCCGCCTTCGACGCGGCCCCCGATGTCGCGGACCGGGTCCTCGCACGGATGAGCGCCGCGACCGGCGATGGGCACACGCACTAGTGTCGTTCGTTCCGTCAGACGCTTTGAGTTTGGCTTCGTCCGGGTGCCGCAGCGTTACGGATTCCGCCCCATCATCCGGGCATGAGCGGAACCGGAACAGCTCCGCACCCGACGCCCTGGAGATGTCCTGTTCGGCGATCGTGACGGTTCCCCGCCGCTAACCGGCGGCTGCCAGGTGGACATCGGGGGGCGCGGGGCGCTCGACCTGAGTTTCGGCGACCGGACCACGGGTAGCCCCTGGGCGAACGGAGAGGCGGTGAGCGATGGCCACCTGCGAGGTCTGCGGCAACGATTACGACAAGGCGTTCCAGGTCGTCCGCAACGGCGAGGAGCACACTTTCGACTCCTTCGAGTGCGCGATTCACGCCCTCGCACCGGCCTGTGACCAGTGCGGCTGCCGGATCGTCGGGCACGGCGTCGAGGCGGACGGATCGATCTACTGCTGCGCGAACTGCGCGCAGCAGGCGGGCGTCGAGCAGCTGCGGGACCGGGTCTGAAAGCCCGCTGACGGCGGCGATCCCGCCGAGCCGTACCCTTGTCGGATGCGCATCGATGAGATCCTCGGCTCGACCCGGCCCTGCTTCTCGGTCGAGTTCTTCCCTCCGAAGACCGAGGAGGGGCGCGTAACGCTGTTCGAGACCGTCGAGGTCCTGCGAGAGCTCGATCCGGCGTTTTTTTCCGTCACCTATGGCGCCGGAGGGGCGACGCGGGAGGGAACGCTCGAGACGACCCGCGCGATTCGCGACCGTTACGGCGTCGAGGCGATGGCGCACCTGAGTTGCGTGGGCGAGACCGCCGCGAGCCTGCGCGAGATCGTCGACCGGATCGCCGGGGCCGGGATCGACAACATCCTCGCCCTCCGCGGCGATCCCCCCCGGGGGCAGACGGACTTCGTCCAGCCCGAGGGCGGGCTCGGCAGCGCAGCCGAGCTCGCGGCGCTGATCAGCGAAAGCCACCCGGAACTTGCGATCGGAGGCTCCTGCTTCCCCGAAGTGCACCCCGAGGCGCCCAGCCTCGAGGCCGACCTGGCCTACCTGAAGACGAAGATGGAGAACGGGGCGACGTTCCTGATCACGCAGCTCTTCTTCGACAACCGCCACTACTTCGACTTCGTTCCGGCCGCCCGAGCCGCCGGAATCGACGTGCCGATCATCGCCGGGGTCATGCCGATCACCAGCTACGCGCAGATCAGGCGCTTCTGCGAGATCTGCGAGGCGACGATCCCAACACGGCTCGCTGCGGCGATGGATGCGCTCGAAGGCGATGAGCGAGCCGAGTTCGAGCTCGGCGTCGCCTACGCGGCCCAGCAGTGCGCCGACCTCCTTCGCGGAGGCGCTCCCGGGATCCACTTCTACGCGCTCAACCGCTGGCCGGCCACCCGCGCGATCCTCTCGGCCCTGCGGGCGGCCCGGCCATGGGAGCAGGCGGCGACGGGCGAGCCGATCATCGCCCGGGCCGGCTGACGGCGGCCGGAGCGGTCCTAGACTCAGGCGATGCCCGAGTTCGACTTTCGAGGCAAGCGGATCTGCTACGACGTTTACGGGGACGGCCAGCGGCCCCTGGTCCTGGTCCACGGGCTGCTGATGAACGCGCGGATGTTCGAGCGGCTGGGCCCCGAGATGGCCGAGGTGGGACATCGGGTGATCGCCATCGATCTCCTGGGCCATGGCCGCTCGGATCGCCCACCCGAGATGGCTCACTACTCGATGACCTTCTTCGCGCACCAGGTCGAGGCGCTCCTCGACCACCTCGGGATCGAGGAGGCGGTGATCGGCGGCACCTCGCTGGGCGCGAACGTCACGCTGGAGACCGCATACCTGGCCCCGAAGCGGGTCAGGGGGATGATGGTCGAGATGCCGGTCCTGGACAACGCTCTGCTTGCGGCCGCGGCGATCTTCACCCCGATCATGCTCGGCCTCCGCTTCGGCGCGCCGGTGCTCAGGGCGGTCGCCTCCGTCACCAGGCGCATACCTCGGAGCAATGCCCTGGTCGACATGGGGCTGGACTGGCTGCGACAGGACCCGGAGCCGTCCTCGGCTGTGCTCGAGGGTCTCTTCCTCGGCTCGACTGCGCCTCACCACGACTTTCGGGTGCAGATGGACCAACCGACGCTGGTGATCGGCCACCGCGCCGATCCTCTCCATCCGTTCTCGGATTCGGGGATGCTCGCCGAGGAGCTCCCGAACGCCCGGCTGATCGAGGCGAACTCGATCCTCGAGTGGAGGCTCACGCCAGAGCGCCTCGACCGGGAGCTGGCTCGCTTCCTGGAGGACGTCTGGGAGGGCAGGCCCGTGAGCGAGCCCGCGCTAAGCGGCGCTTGAGGCCCCTCCGCTAGCCTCTCCGCCCGATGTCCAGTCGCAGAGAAGAGAAGGAGCGCCTTCGCGCCGAACGACTCGCCGCCGAGCAGAGCGCGTCATCGTCCGCGCGACGTCGCCTGTTCGCCGGGTACGTGGTGGCGGGGCTGCTCGGCGCGGCCGTACTCGCCGGCTTGGTCGCCGTGATCGCGAGCGGCGGGGACGGGGACGATCCCGCGGGCGACGCCTGCGCGAACGCCCACATCCAGAACACCGGCAGCTTCACCGGGCTCGAACCCGATTGCCGCGAGGGAACAAGCCCGCCCGCAATTCAGTTCGGGGACCTCGAGGAATCGGCGAAGCAGGCGAGCTGCGAGCTCAGGCTCAATCTCCCGGACGAGGGCAGCACGCACGTGCCCGACAGCGAGCCCGTGAAGTACGAGAGCACGCCCCCGACCTCGGGCAACCACAATCCTGTGCCGATCTCGGACGGCGCGTTCACGACGCCGGTCACCGACGACACGAGCAAGAAGCCGAACATCCGCAACCAGGTCCACGCGATGGAGCACGGAAGGATCCTGATCCACTACAAGCCGAGCCTCTCCGAGGAGGATCAGCTCGCGCTGAAGGGCGTTTTCGACGAGGAGCCGGGCGGTGTCCTGCTGTTCCCCGATCCGACGATTCCCTACGACGTCGCGGTCACCGCGTGGACCAACGAGGTCCTCTGCCCGACCTACAGCGCGACTGTGCTTGACGTCGTGCGCAACTTCCGCGACACCTACCTCGGCAACGGGCCCGAGCAGGGGATCCCGATCAACCTCGACTAGCGCCTGCCAGGCCGCACGCTGTCGGAGCGGCGGCCCGCCGCCGCGACTGATGCTGGGCGGCCGCTTGCAGGCGCGATCTGGTGGCGAAGCCGTCAACTCCCACAGAAACCCAGAGGTTGATCGTGTGTTCCGGGAAGACCATGCGTGGAAGGCTGATTGCCGCCCTCTCGCTCGCCCTGCTCGGCGCCCTCGCCGGGGTCGCCGCGCCCGCCCTCTCGCTTCGCCCGTACATGCCGGGCGGGGTCGACTTCGAGCGGGGCCTCCCACAGGCGAAGCGACTGCCCGCGGGCGCGGTCGCGGCCGCTCGCGACGCCGAGCCGAAGGAGGCGCCGCCCCGGTGGATCTCCCCGCCGGTCGAGGCGCCGCATGAGTTCGACCTGATCGGCGTCGCCCGCGAACGGCGCTCGCTCCAGATCCGGGTCCGGGACGGGGGCGGTGGGTGGAGCGACTGGGCCGAGCAGGCGGACGGCACCCCGGTCTACGTCGACGGAGCGGACGAGGCCCAGGTCCGCGCGCCGTTCAAACCGCGGGGCCGGCTCCACTTCGTGAACATCTCGGGGACCGCGGGCGGCCTCGGGAGCCGGCTGCTCAATTCCGCCCGCGAGGCGATCAACTCGGCGTTCATCTCGATCGCGTCCATGCCCGTCGCCCAGGCGCTGGCGCCGAAGCCTCCGGTGCTCACTCGGACGGCCTGGGGCGCCGACCTGCCCGACGGCGGCTGCCCCCCGAGGGGGCCGGCCGAGTACGGGACGGTGAGCGCCGCGGTCATCCACCACACGGTGAACGCCAACGACTACGCACCCGAGGAGGCGGCCGCGATCGTGCTCGGGATCTGCCGGTTCCATGTCTTCGGCAACGGCTGGAACGACATCGGCTACAACGCGCTCGTCGACCGGTACGGGACGCTGTACGAGGGCCGCGCCGGCGGGCTGAAGCAGCCGGTCGTCGGCGCTCAGGCGCAGGGCTTCAACACACAGACGACGTCGATCGCCTCCGTCGGCGACCACATGAGCGAGGTCCCGACACCCGAGGCGCAGCGCTCGATCATCCGCTACCTGGCCTGGAAGATGGCGGTGAATCGCGCCTACCCCGTGACGACGACGGTTCAACTCACCTCCGGAGGAGGATCCCAGAACCGATACCCCGCCGGCACCGTGGTCAGCGTTCCGCGGATCGTCGGGCACACGACGCTGGGCGCGACCGCCTGCCCCGGCGGGCAGATGATCCCGCTGATCCCGCAGATCCAGGCCGCCGCCCAGAAGCGGATCAAGCGCTACGCCAAGCAGAGCGGTACACGCTGCAAGAAGAAGGGCCGGAAGGGCAAGCGCTGCAAGAAGGGCAAGCGGCGGGCCGCGAACGCCCGGTAGGCGGGCTTCAGGCGCGGTAAGCCGGAAAGAATCCCTCCGGCGCATCGATGCCGCCCGAGAGCTCCCCATAGACGGCCCGGTCGCAGACCACCTCGTGCGTCCGGAATGCCGCCTCGGCGTTGGCGAAGCCCCGCTTGAACTCGTCGAGGGAGTCCCCCGGGCGCACCCCCCCGCCGAGGTTCACGAGCAGCCCGAGCTCCTCGCCGAGCGAGATCATCGCCGCGAACAGGTTCTTCATCGGTGAGTCGGCGAGCGCCCCGTCGGCCGTGCCGCCCAGGTAGTAGTGCAGATAGCCGTCGCTGGCGACGGCTATCGCCCCCGCGGCTGCCCCGGAATCGCCCACGTCGGGCGCGGCGAGCAGGAGCCAGCTCCGCTCGGCGGAGAGCAGCCGCTTGAAGTAGGAGCTCTCGTACAGGTAGCGGCCGGCAGCCCCGGTCCGGGCCATGGTCTCCGCGTATGCGCGCTCGAAGGCGCTTCGCTCCGGCGCGGCCGCCTCCGGTCCGGGCGTCGCCCGAACGGTCCAGCCGCGGCGCTCGTTCCGCCGGATCTGCTCGCGGAGCCGCTTTCTGATCCCGCCAGCCCCATCCGCGACCTGCACGCGGGATCGAACCGTGCCCCTCGCCAGGCAGGCCTCGTCACCGATCCGGTCGCGGATGAAGACACTGACCAGGCCCGTCTCCGACCAGTCGATACCGGTCGGATCCGGCGGCGAGGCCGAAGCCGCCGAGCCGCCCGGGTAGCCGTAGGGGGAGATCGCGTCGCGCCGGTCGGCACCCTCGATCGGCCGGACGATCAGCGGGATCCGCAGCTCGTCTCCGATCTCGAGGGTGTGGGTCGCGCCCTCCGCCTCCAGGAATGCGGGCGAGCGGAAGAACTCAGCCTGGTCGGAAGCGGCCTCGGCGCCGTCCTCGATCAGCCGGGCCTTCACGACAAGCTCGGCTTCACTCGTCCGGCGGCTCGGGTTGATCCTCGGGAAAGCCGCCCCAGAGCTCGACGTCGATCAGCTCCTCACCGCGCCGGACGTGCCTGCGAAGCACGCCCTCCCGCTTCCAGCCGTTGTAGATCACCGCCTTCTTCGCCGCCTCGTTCGTCGCCGGGATCCGGCCATAGACCTTGTGGGCGCCGAACTCCTCGTAGGCCTTCTTGTTGGTGAGACGCTCCGCCTCGCGGCCCACGCCCCTGCCGGCGGCCCGTTCGTCCCCGACGATCGTGCCCAGCTCCGGCGCGGTCTGGCGGTGAAGGCCGTAAAGCGCGGTGTAACCGACGGCCTCCTCCATCCCCTCCACCTCGATCGCCCACTTGCGGTCCTCGGCCTCTGGGTCGTTGGTCTGCTCGATCGCCCGTTCCACCCAGCGCCTTGCGTCCTCCTCGCTGAAGGACTCGCGGTGCTCGAGCAGGTTGGCGGTCGCCGCGGGACTGTTGAACCAGCGATGGACCGCCCGCGCGTCCTCGCGTCTGAAGTCTCTCAGTGAGATGCCTCGTGCCATCGGTGCGTGTCCGGCGATCGCCGGACCGGCGGCAGCCTACTTCTCGCCGCTCCGCCCGGCTTCCTCGCGCTCAGCGGCCGCCCTGAGCGGCGAATCGGGCGAGGATCCAGCGTAGGGGTCCGGGGCGGCGACACCCGCTCCCGCCAGCAGCGCCAGCGGCGTGCGGGCGAGGATCCTCAGGTCGAGCCACAGGGAGCGGTGCTCGACGTACCAGACATCCAGCTCGATCCTCTCCTCCCAAGGGATCCCGGCGCGGCCGTGGATCTGCGCCCAGCCGGTCACCCCCGGGCGGAGCTCGAGACGGCGACGCTGCCGGTCGGTGTAGAGCTCGACCTGCGCCGGGAGCGTCGCCCGCGGCCCGACGATCCCCATCTCCCCGCGGAGGACGTTGATCAGGTTGGGCAGCTCGTCGAATGAGAACCGCCGCAGCAGTCTCCCGACCCTGGTCACCCGGGGATCGTCCGCGGTGACGGCGGTCCCGACCCCGACCGGGTCCGCTCCCCGGCGCATCGTGCGCAGCTTGAACAGCTCGAAGACGACGCCGTCCTTCCCCACCCGGAGCTGCCTGTAGAGGACCGGCCCGGCGGACTCGAGCCGGATCGCGATCGCGGCGATCAGCAGCAACGGGAAGGCGAGGATCAGGCCGACCGCACCGATCGCCAGGTTGGCAGCTCGGGGCAGGCCCCGGCCGGGCTTGCTCATCGGGTGCCCTCGACCTTCTCCCAGCCGATCGGCACGGTTCCGGCCCGGAGCCGGTCCCAGAGCCCGACGGCGATCGAGGCGGTCACGGTAACGTAGTAGTAGGCCACCCGGAACGGCAGGGGCGAGAGGAACCGCCCGAGAAGGGCTCCGGCGAGCAGCGCCAGCTGCAGGGCGATCGTCACGACGTAGACGGGCCCCTCGGAGAGCAGCGCCAGGTTCGCCCCGAACGCGACGAGGTGAAGCCAGGGGGTGAGGTAGCGAAGCAGGCGGTGCGAGTAGATCTCCAGCGCGTACGACGGGCCGTAGCCGCGCGGGTCGAGCATCCCCCACCTCAGCATCACGTCCCAGAGACCCCACATCATCCTTCGCTTCCGGCGGAACTCGCCCTCGACCGTCGGGGCCATCTTCTCCTCCGCGATCGCACTCGGCTCGTACACCGCCCGCCAGCCACGCTTCGTGAGCTCGAAGGGGAAGCCGATGTCCTGGCCGCGGCTCGGGTCGAGCTCTATGTACGCCTCACGACGGACCGCGTAGATGCCTCCATTCCCGGCGGTGATCCCGGCGAGCCGAGACTCCATCCGGCGGACCGCCATCTCGTAGCGCCAGTAGAGGCCCTCCTGGTTTCCGCCCTCGCCACCGAGGAAGCGGACCTGACCGCAGGCGTAGCCGACCCGCTCGTCGGCGAACCGCTCGACCAGCCGGCGGAGCGCGTCCGGACGCCAGTAGCTGTTCGCGTCCGAGAACGCGAGGATCACGCTCGGTGAAACGGGTGGCTCCTCCCCCGTGAAGCGGGTCGCTCCCTTCGGGAGCGCCCTCGCGTCTTCGGAGCCCCCTCGGATCACCCTCACGGCCGCGTTCAGCGCCGCGACCTTGCCGCCCCGCGGCAACTCGAGGACGCGATCCGCCCCCGCCGAGCGCGCGAGCTCCGCGGTCCGGTCGCTCGAGCCGTCCGAGGCGACGATCACCTGGAGGCGCTCGGCCGGATAGTCGAGAGCCTGGGCGTTCGCCACTTTTCGTTCGATCACCTCCTCCTCGTCGTAGGCGGCGACGATCAGGCTGACGAAGGGCAGCTCTCCCCCGATCTCCTCGCAGGTCTCGTCCTCGCCGAGGATCGCGACAAGTCCCCTGAGCAGGAGCGGATAGCCCAGATGGGCGAAGACGATCAGGCCGGCGGAGGTCCAGAAAACGATTTCCAGCGCCATAGCAGGGGGATTATCGGCGGGCCGGGCTCATCGTGGCCGGCTGAGGAGCTCGCCGTAGAGGTCGATCGTCTGCCTTGCGATCCCGTCCCACGAATAGCGCGTCCGGGCCGCCTCCTCCGCGGCGGCCCCGAGCGCCAGGCGCGCGGCCGGGTCGCCGAGCAGCCCCCGAAGCGCCTCGGCGAGTGCCGCGGGATCCTCCGGGGGCACGAGCCGGGCGGCCCCCTGCTCGGCGATCTCGGGAAAGCCGCCGACCGAGCTGAGCGCGAGCGGCCGGCCGAATGCGAGCGCCGTGTAGAGAACGCCCGACTGCTCGATGTTCCGGTACGGAAGCGCGACCACGTCCGCGCGCCTCATGAACCCCGGTATCTCGGGGTCGGTGATGAACCGGTCGATGAATCTGACCCTGCCGGGCGCGTGCTCGGCGAGCGCGCGGAGCGGGCCCATCGGCATCCTCGGCGCCCCCACGATCCAGAGCTCGGCGCCCTCGACGTGCTGGAACGCCTCGAGCAGGACGTCCGTCCCCTTGTACGGGCGGATCAGGCCGAACGCGAGGATCACCGGACCTCTGACCGCGCGGAGCTCCTCGGGAAGGGGGACCTCGTCGGGCTGCCTGGTCAGGTAGTCGAAGGCGCCGTGCGGGATCACCCGCAGCCGCTCCTCCGGTACCCCGAACTCGCTCACGAGGCGCCGCGCGCCATGCGCGCTGTGGACGACCACCGCGTCCATCTCGGCCAGCAGGCGGGTAAGGGTGCCAGCGATGCGCGTGCTCGCATCGGGCAGCCGCCAGTGCATCGTGTAGACCCGGGGTCGGCGCTCGACGAGCAGACGACGGTCGAGGGCGGGGATCGGAAGCCACTGGTAGTGGACGACGTCCGCGCGGTCGGCCTCTCGCCGGTAGCGGAACATGTCCGGCAGGTGCTCGGCGGCGCGCAGGATGCGCCGCAGGCGCGGCCGGACGCCCTCCCGCGAGCCGCGACGGTAGAAGAGCTCCCGTATGTCGTAGCCCTCCTCCCGCGGCACCGGCCCGTGCGGGAAGCGGCAGGTGATCAGCTCGACCGTCGCCCCGGCGCGGGCGAGCGCCCCCGCCAGGGCGTGGTCGTATGGCGGCGTGTAGGCCGCCGGATCGACGAGATGGACTCGCATGGGCGAGCATTGTCGCCATGCTGCTCTCCTACTGCGTGGTCAACACCAACGGGCGCAAGGATCTGCTCGCCTGCCTGGAGGCGATCGAGCGAACCGCGCCGACCGGGATCGAGCGCGAGGTGCTCGTGCTCGACAATGCGTCCGAGGACGGTTCCGCCGACGCGGTCAGGAGGATCCAAGGAGGCTCCGCGAAGGCGAGGGCGCTGCCGAGGGCAGCGACCCGTTTCACGGGGGAGGAGCCACCCGCTTTACGTGGAGAGATCCGGCTGATCGCGCTGGAGCGCCGCTCCGGGAAGGCCGGGAACGACAGTCGCCTTCTCCAGGAGGCGACTGGTGAGTTCTGCCTGCTCCTGAACGAGGACTCGGAGCTTCGACCCGGGTCCGTCGAGGCCCTGCTCGGAGCGTTGCGTGCCGATCCCGGCGCCGCCGCGGCGGGCGCCCAGCTGGTCTCGTCCGACGGGCGACGCGTCCCCTGCGCGTGGCGCCTGCCCGGCTTCGCGACGGCCCTCGCCGGCGCTGTCTTCCTGCATCGCCGGCTCACGGTCGAAAGCGGCAGCCGCGAGACCCGGGCGGTCGGCTGGGTCCAATCGAGCGCGATGCTCGTCCGCCGGGCGGCTGCCGAGCAGGTCGGCTGGCTCGATCCGGAGTTCTTCGTCTACTCGGACGAGACCGACTTCTGCAAGCGCCTCGGAGACGCCGGCTGGCGCATCCTCTATGTCCCGTCGGCCGAGGCCGTCCACCACGACCAGATGGCGCGGGACGCGGCGGGATCCGAGCGCCGGATCGTCGAGTACCACCGAAATCGGGATCGCTACCTCAGAAAACACGCCGGATCGGCCGCGGCGTTCGTTCAGCGCCCGCTCCTCGCCTGGCCGTACCTGCTGCGGGCTCTCGCCGCGCTCGTCCTGCCCGGGCACTCCCCGCGGCGCTACTGGCTCCACGCGCGGCAGGCGCTGATGCCCGGACGCGGGGACGGAATCCGAGAGGCGGCTGAGGCGTTCAACCGCCGGATAGGGTCGATCACGTAACAGTGCGGATTCTCCTCGTCACCCAGATGTGGCCCAGCCCCGAGAACCCGGACCTGGGCAGCTTCCTCGTCCCCCTCACCAGGGAGCTGGACGATCTGGGCCACGAGGTCGAGGTCGTCTCGATCAGCAAGCGAGGGGGGTCACGGATGAAGTACCTGCGGCTCATCCGCGCCGCCCGTGCGGCGGCCAGGCGAACTCCGCCGGACGTCGTCTTCGCGCACTTCCTCTTCCCCGCGGGCGCCGCCGGGGCGCTCGCGGCGAGGGCAGGACGGGCCCCCCTCGTCGTCATGGCCCATGGGCAGGACGTCGCCAACCTCGGCCGGGTCCCCGGGGTCCGCGCCGCGACCGCCTGGGTGCTGAGGCGCTCCTCCGCGGTGATCTCGAACTCGCGGTGGCTCGCCGACCGGCTCACCGAGCAAATCCCCGTTCCGGGCTCGCAGATCGAGATCGCGGACTGCGGAGTCGACCTCGAGGCGTTCGCGCCCCGGCCCCCGGAGGAGGCGCGCTGGAAGCTCGGCTGGGACGGCGAGGGTCCGGCCTTCCTCTGCGTCGGGTCGCTGATCGAGCGCAAGAACGTGATCCGCCTGGCCGACGCGTTCGCCACCCTCGGCCGGGGACGGCTCGCGTTCGTAGGTGACGGCCCGCTTCGGGACGCGCTCGAGGGAAGGCCCAGCGTCCTGGTGACCGGTCGGGTGCCGCAGTCGGAGGTTCCCGGCTGGGTGGCCGCCTGCGATGTGCTCTGCCAGCCGTCACTGAGGGAGCCGTTCGGCCAGGCGACCCTCGAGGGAATGGCGATGGCGCGGACCGTCGTCGCCACCAATGTGGGCGGCCCTCCCGAGTTCGTGACGCCCGAGGCGGGCGTCCTCGTCGATCCCGAGGACCTCGAGGGGCTGGCCGCGGGCCTGGAGCGGGCGGCCTCGATGCCCTCCCCGAACCCGGCGGCGCGTGGGGCGGCCGCAGCACATGATGTGAAGCGCGAGGCCGCGCGGATGGCGGAGGTGCTCGAGCGCGCCGCCTCCTCGGCGACGGCCGCCCGAGACGCCTAGCGGATCGCGTCCTCGTCACGCTGTTCGGCCTCGAGCGTCTCCCGGGTGAGCCGCGGACGCATGCCTGGCGGCTCGCCCTCGGGAGACGGCTCGGCGGCGGGGCGCTCGCGGAGCGCCCGCAGACGCGCCATCGCGGCGGCCGGGTCGAGCAGCTGGCGGGCCGCGGCCCGCTCCTCCTCGTTCAGGAACCCGGTCAGGTAGAGGACGAGGGGATAGGCGAGCCAGAGCCCCGCCCGGCCGGCGAACCCGGCGGCGCCGGAGGTGGGAAGAAGCAGCTCGCCGGCGACGACCAGGATCGCTGCCAGGCCGAGCGCCTGCGCGAGCCTCGCCCACTCGTAGGGGACTGGGAAGAGCCGCTGGGTGAAGACGTACATGAGGACCAGGACCACTGCGTAGGAAGCGACCAGGGAGACGCCGGCGCCGGCGATCCCCATCGACGGGAGGAGCAGGAGGTTCAGCCCGATGTTGGCGACGGTCCCCGCCGCAGTCGCCGGGAAGTTGTACTCGGTCCGTCCGGTGCGGCCGAGAACCACGACCAGGACGAGGTACAGGGCGTAGAGCATCACCCCGGTCGAGACCAGGCCGATTGTCTCGTAGGAGCCGAAGAACTCCGGGGCGGCGAGGGCGCGGACGATCCAGCGCGACAGCAGCCACATCCCGGCGACGACGAAGGCGGTCACCGAGACGAACCAGGTCACGATCACCGCGTAGGCGCGACGGGCCTCGTCGTCATCCCGGATCGAGTAGGCGAGTGGCGGCCAGGCGAGCTGGAATCCCTTCACCAGCACGTTCACCGCCTGCGCGAACTTCACGGAGAGGCTGTAGAGGCCCGCGTCCGCGAGGCCGACGAGCCTGACGACCAGGACCCGGTCGATGAAGTTGAGCGAATAGAGCGAGAGCTCGGCAGGCATCGTCGGCAAGCCGAACCGGATCAGGCGGCGGAGCAACCCCCAGTCGGGGAGCAGCCCGATCCGTCGCCGCTGTGCGACCAGGAGAAGCGCGAGGAAGGCCGCACCGGTCGCGTACTGACCGAGCAGCAGACCCCGGGCTCCCTCGTCCTCCGCGACGACCAGCCAGACGGTCACAGGGATCGTCACCAGGACGTTGGTGACCGTGAAGGCGAAGAACGCCTTCGCGCGCTCGTCCAACCGGAAGAGGGCGAGCAGGAACTCGTACATCGTGAACACCCAGAGGCCGAAGATCGCTATACGGACGAGGCCGGGCTCGGAGCGATCGAGGAGGAGCTCAGAGATCGGTCCGGCGAACGGAAGTACGAGCGCGAGGCCGGCCGTAGTCGTCCAGAACAGCGACGCGAACGAGGTCCGGACCACCTCGTCCGGGTCCTCGCCGGCCTCGTAGTAGAAGCGGAGCAGCGCCTCGATGATCCCCAGGCGGATCACGATGCTCGCGGCGATCACGGCGGTGATCAGGACCTCGGCGGCGCCGTAGTCGGCCGGGGTCAGGTACGCGGTGTAGAGCGGCAGCAGCGCAACCGCGATCAGCTTCGAGATCACGCTCGAGGCCGTGTAGGCGGCCCCGGTGGTCGCTAGCCGGCGCAGGTAGCCGGTCATTCCTCGATCAGCCGGGTCGCCCCTCGGGGCGTCCCGGCACCCTCTTGAAGAGCGAGGGCGGCAGCCTCGGTGCGGCGCCGGTCTGCACCCCGAGCGCCCCGCCGACGGCGAGCAGGGCCCAAGTGAGCGGATCGGTCAGGTAGCCGGCGTACCCGATCGTGTGCAGGAGCAGAGCGCTGAATGCCGCCAGGATCCCGATCCGGGCGACGACCGGCGCGAGTTCGTCCCCGCCTTCCGACGGAGCGCCCCCGAAACCCGGCGCGATCCGCCGGATCCCGCAAAGCAGGGTCCACAGTGCTACAGCGAGCAAGCCGACGTAGAACAGCAGACCGATCGCACCCTGCTCGGCGGCCACCGTAACCGGCTCGTTATGGGAGACGGTGTTCTCGCCCTTCTTGACGTCCTCGGCATCCGCGAAGGCCTCGGGGAACGACCCGGAGCCGTGCCCGTAGAGCGGCCGCTCACGGGCGAGATCGATTCCGGCCGAGATCAACGTGTCGCGTCCCTCGGTGTTGATCGGCTCCGACTGGTCGGTCCCGCTGCCACCGCCGACCGAGAGCAGCCCCGCGATTGCGACCGCGGCAATCACGGGAGCCGCGACGGCCGTCCAGAGGAGGCTCCAGCGAAGCGCCGTGAGGACCATGATCCCGGCGAGGAGCGAGATGGAGCTCGACTGCGAGAAGGCGACGCACAGCCCGGCGAACAGAACCGCGATCCCTCCGGCGAGCGCAAGTGAGCGGCGGCTGTCCCGCATCCAGACCAGCACCGCGAGCGAGATCACGATCGCCATAGCCAGATAGCGCCCGTAGATGTTCGGGTCCCAGAACAGTGAGTTGACCCGCAGGTAGAAGTGGAAGTCGTTCGACATCTCGAGCGCCTCGTTCCAGAAGATCTCGCCCGCGATGTGCTGGCCCACGCCGATCGCGGCGAAGAGCAGGCCTTCCGCGAGGACTACGAAGAACGTGAGCCGGAGCAGCCGCGGCGTCCACCGGACCTCCGCGAGCAGGGAGAACATGACCGCGAACGGGATCAGGAAGAAGGCGACGTTCCGGGTCGCGAACCCGATGTCGTTGGAGTACGCGACCTGGATCGCGTAGAGGGCGACCGCCGCAAGCAGCGCCAGGGCCAGCGGCCGCGGAATCCGGACGGGGGAGGGTCCGTCGGTGCGCACCGCCGCGACGGTCTCCGCGAGCACCCCCGCACCGAGAACCGCGTACAGGGGGACGAGCAGGTTGACCTCGTCGCCGCCTCCGACGCCGATTGGGATCCGGAAAGGGAGTACGGCAACGAGGGCGAGCGGCAGCAGGAGGGGCCGACGCAGAAGCAGCGCTGCCAGGCCGATGAGGGCGACTACGGCCGTCGCGATCGCCGCAGCGAACGCCGGCGGGCTGTCCCGAAGCTCCGAGAGCTCGTCCCAGCCCTCCCCCGCGACCAAGGCGAGGGCGAGGGCGAGGGCGACGATCAAGCCCGCGGCTCGGAGGCGGCGGTCGCCGGCGAGCAGCGCCGCCCCCACGGCTGCGGCCCCGGCGATGCAGCCCGCGACCTCGAGGACGTCTGTCATCCCGGCGGCCCCCCCTCCTGGATCCGAAGGCGCTCGCCCGACGTCGCCACGCGGTCCGCCTCCTCCAGCGTCAGCTGAAGGCGGTAGCGGCCCGCGGGGAGGAACTCGCCGGTGTCGCCTCGGCCGTCCCAGTCGAAGCAGTGCGAGGCGTCGTCGCCCTCAAGGCGCTCTCCGTCGGCCAGCATCTTCCCGACCCGGCCGTCCGCGTCGACGATCGCCACGTCCAGCGTGTCGTCCTTGGTCAGCCGAAAGCACGGTCGATAGCGACCCGGCTTGGTCTTCAGCTTGATGTTGAAGGCGACCGGCCCCTCGTCCCGGGCCTTCTGGGTGACGATCATCGCCGTCACCGTCCCCGCGACGAGCACAGCGACCACGACGGCCGCGATTAGCCCGGGGGTGGATCTCTGCGGGGTCAGATTCCCGAGTCGGTCGTGGCGCTCGCGCCCGCCTGGTCCTCGCCGAGCACTACGGCGACCGGATCGCCCTCGGAGAGGCTCTGGATCTCGGGGCTCATCGGCTGCAGCTTCTGGATCCCGACGACCCTGGAAACCACAGACCCGCAATCCGCCCCGGTCTGCGGGTCGAACATCACGGCGCTGGTGGCGACCGGCGACTCCGTGTTGCCGATCGGTCCGGTTTTGTAGCCGTTCTGCTTGAGCGGGCCGGCGAAGTTGGCCGCCAGCCCGGCGGTCGCGGTCCCGTTGAGCACCGCCACCCTGGTCTGGCTCGGAGGGCAGGGGCCCTTACCGGCGCCGGCGATCTTGTCACCCGAGTCGCCGTCGCCCCCCACGATCCGGGTGAGCCCGAAGGCGACTCCCGCGATCAGCAGAAGGGCGCCGACGATGATCACCGCGAGGGAGGCCCGCTCGGAGAGCCAGCTCGGGCGCTCGCGGCCATCCTCCGGTTGCCGACGGCGCTGCTCGAACCGCCGCCGGCGCTCGGCTGCCTGCCTCGCCAGCTCAGCTCGCCGGAAGGCCTCGGCCTCCGTCGGAGCGGAGGCGGCGGCGGCCGCGGCCGCCTCCTCGGGCTCCTTCGAGGCGACCGCGGTCGCGGCCCGGTCGGCCGCACGAACCGGCTCTCCCTCGGCCCCCTCGACGAGAAAGCTCGCGCTCTCGCGCAGGCGACGCACGTCGCGCGCCTGAGCGAAGTACAGAAGGCAGAGCAGGGCCAGCCCCAGGAACGAGGCAATGCCCGCGATGGCGCCGACTTCCTTGAGAAGTTCCATGAGCCGCGGCGAGTAGGTTAAGGGCCCGTCGTCGACGACGGGTTGCTCCTACGGGAGCGCCCTCGCGCCCTCTCCACCGCGCTTGGAGACCAGCTCGACCGTCTGCTGGGCGAGGTTCGCCTCGTCCCCTTCCCGGACCAGCTGCTCGAGGCGCTCCACCGTGCCGGTGACCCACTCGGGGTCGAGCGGCGCCTGGCGGACGGCCCGGAGGATCTTGTCCGACGCGGTCGGCTGGGCCCGCTCGTCGGAGTTGAAGAGCTCCTCATGGAGCTTCTCGCCCGGCCGCCGGCCGACGTACTCGATCGCGATGTCGAACTCGGGCTCGTAGCCGGCGAGACGGATCATGTTCTGCGCGAGGTCGACGATCTTCACCGGCTCGCCCATCTCCAGGACGAACACCTCGCCGCTCGCGCCCCCGAGATCACCGGAGCGGATCACGAGCTGGACCGCCTCGGGGATCGTCATGAAATAGCGGGACATCTCCGGGTCCGTGACCGTGACCGGCCCCCCGCGCTCGATCTGGCTGCGGAAGATCGGCACCACGCTGCCGGAGGAGGCGAGCACGTTTCCGAACCGGACCGTGACGAACCTCGTCTGAGGATGCCTGCGCCCGGCGGCCTCCGCGATCCACTCCGCCATCGCCTTCGACGCGCCCATCACGGTTCGCGGGTTCACCGCCTTGTCGGTCGAGACGAGGACGAAGCGCTCGCAGCCCGACGCGACTGCCGTCTCGGCGGTGACCCGGGTGGCGATCGCGTTGTTCCGTACCGCCTCCAGCGGATTCCCCTCCATCAGCGGGACGTGCTTGTAGGCGGCCGCGTGGAAGACGACCTGGGGGGCGAAGCGCTGCATCACCTCGAGCATCCGGTCGGGCTCCTTGCAGTCGGCGAGCACCGACGCGACCTGGGTGAAGTGGCGCTCCTCGATCATCTCCCGGTCGATCTGGAAGAGATTGTCCTCGGCGTGATCGAGCATCACCAGGAGCCTCGGCCGCACCCTCGCGATCTGCCGGACGAGCTCCGAGCCGATCGAGCCGCCCGCGCCGGTGACCAGAACGACCTTGTCCTGCATGTAGGCGCCAACGCGGTTCAGCTCCATCACGATCGGCTCGCGCCCGAGGACGTCCTCCACCTGCACCTCGCGGAGCTGCCTGGTGAGCTGGACCCCGCCGCGGAGGAGCTCGAACACGGTGGGCAGCGTCCGCACCGGGACGTCACGCTCACGGCAGGCGGTGACGACGCGCCCGCGCATCTCGCCGGGGGCGGACGGGATCGCGATCACGACCTCGCTTGGGCTGAGCTCGTCCAGGATCTCCCCGATCTCGTCCGTGCCGCCCAGGACGTTGATCCCGTGCAGCCGCATGCCGCGCTTGCGCGGATCGTCGTCCAGGAACCCGATCGCGCGCGCGCCGAGGTTTGGGTTGAGCTGGAGCTCGCGAACGACCATCTGCCCGCCGGATCCGGCCCCGACGACCAGGACTTCGCGAGCGCCCCGGAGGGAATCGCGACGGGCGAGACGCTCGACCAGGACCATCCTGACGAGGAGCCGCGCACCGCCCACCAAGAAGACCGTGAGCAGGAAGTCCATCACGACCACCGACCGCGGGATCTGATCCTCGAAGGGCTTCACGAGCAGGAATGTGAGAGCGAGGACCGCGGTCGAGATGGCGCAGGCCCGGAGCACGCCGATCATGTCCGGCAAGCGGAAGTACCGCCACCACTTCTCGTACAGGCCGAAGACGTAGAAGACGACCAGGTTGCCCGCGACCACGAACGCAATCGACTGCTCCAGCATGCTCTGATAGCGGTCGGGGATGCCGCCGGGCGCGTCGAGGAACCGCAGCCTGAACGCCAGATAGAAGGCCAGCGCAATCAGTACTGCGTCGACGGCGATCTGGATCAGGCGATGCCTGTAGACGGGATTGGTCAGCCGCTCCACGCGACCCGCGAGTGTAGTCCCCCGTACCATGCCCCGCTCATGACTGATTTCATCGTTGACCCCCTGGTCGAATTCTGCGTGAACGTGATCGGGGAGATCGGCTACGCCGGGATCTTCCTGCTCATGCTCGTGGAGAGCGCCAACATCCCGATGCCGAGCGAGGCGACGATGCTGTTCGCGGGCTTCAAGGTCGAGGAGGGGGAGCTGACGCTGCTCGGGATCACCGCCGCCGGCGTCCTCGGGAACGTGGTCGGCTCCTGGTGCGGGTATGCGATCGGCTACTGGGGCCGCGAGGAGCTCCTCGAGCGCCACCACGTCTTCCACGTGAGCCCGAAGCAGATGAAGCGTGTCGAGGGCTGGTTCGAGCGCTACGGGGCAATCACCGTGTTCTTCACGCGGATGCTCCCGATCGTGCGGACGTTCATCTCGACCCCCGCGGGCGCCGCGCACATGCCGCTCTGGCGCTTCACGATCTACACGGCCGCAGGCTGCATCCCCTGGGTTCTGATGCTCGGGATCATCGGGGTCGAGGTGGGCGAGCGCTGGGAGGAGTGGCGGGACAAGCTTCACTACTTCGACTACGTCGTGCTGGCCGGGATCGTCGGGCTGATCGTCTACTTCCTGATCCGCCGCCGGGGAGGATCCCCGACCGACGAGCCCTCCGGCCGGCGCGACGCCGAGCCCGCCACCGAGATGCGAGGGTGCTCCGAGGCGGATGCCGAGGAGCAACCCGTTTCATAGTGGTTCCCTCGAGGGCGATCGTCCTCGGCGCCGTCCAGGGGCCCGCTGAGCTGCTCCCGGTGTCGAGCTCCGCTCACCTGACCCTGATCCCGTGGCTCGCGGGGTGGGAGGACTCGCGGCGCGATCCGGAGATGCAGAAGAGCTTCGAGGTCGCCCTCCACGCGGGCGCCGCCGCTGCACTCCTGGTCGGCCAGCGGCGGGTGATCGCCGAGGAGCTCACCAGCTTCGACGCCCGCAAGGCGAGCGTGCTCGCGCTCTCGTTCCTTCCGCCGGCGCTCTGCGGCGTCGCCCTCGAGCGCATGATCGAGCGGCGGCTAGGCGGCCCCCTCCCCACCGCGATCGGGCTGCTCGCGGGCGCCGCCGCGATGGTGGTCGCGGACCGCCGCCCCCAGCGGCGTGCGCGCGGCGATGCCACGCCTGCCGACGGGCTCGCGCTGGGCCTCGCCCAGTCCGCAGCCCTGGTGCCAGGCGTCTCCCGGAACGGTGCGACCCTGACAGCGGCGCGGCTGCGGGGATTCACCCGCGAGCACTCGAACATGCTCTCGAGGACCGTCGCGCTCCCGGTGATCGTCGGGGCGGCCTTCCTCAAGGGCGCCCGTCTTAGCCGGAGGGGGCTGCCGCCCGGGGAGGGCGCGGGGCTGGCGGCGGGGACCGCCACCTCGTTCGCCTCGACGCTCGCCTCACAGGCCCTGATCCGGGTGGTCGAGCGCGACAGTGCGCTCTGGCCGTACGCGGCGTATCGCGCCGGGCTAGCCGCCGCGGTCCTCGGCAGGTTGTGGCGGCGCCGTGGCCCGAACGGCGTGAGCCCGCAACCTGTCGGCTTCGCATCCTCCGACCGATCGAACGGGGCGGGCGCGGCCCCGAGCGGCGCCGCGACCCCGTCGACCGCATGAACGAGGACGCATACGCCAGGGCGGGCGTGAGCCAGGGGAACGCTGACGAGGCCGTCGCGGCCCTGGTCGCTGCGATTGGCGCCTCGGCGCCGACCGAGAGCCGCCAGGTACTCCGGAGCGGCCATTACGCCAACGTCGTCCGGCTCGACGATCGAACCGGGATCGCCCTGGGGACCGACGGCGTCGGCACCAAGCTCCTGCTCGCGGAGCGGCTGGGCCGCTGGGACACCGTCGGAATCGACTGCGTCGCGATGAACGTGAACGACGTGATCTGCGTCGGGGCGGAGCCGCTCGCGATGGTCGACTACCTGGCGGTCGACCGGGCCGACCCCGAGGTGGCGGGCGCGATCGGCATCGGACTCGCGCGGGGCGCGGAGCGCGCCGGGATCGAGATCATCGGAGGCGAGATCGCCCAACTCGGCGAGATCGTCAATGGCCTCGACCTCGCGGGTGCGTGCTTCGGGGTGGTGGAGCTCGACAGCCTCGTGACGGGGTCCGCGATCGAGCCGGGAGACCCGGTTATCGGGCTGCCCTCCTCCGGGCTTCACTCGAACGGGTACACCCTCGCGCGCTCGGCGCTTGAGGAAATCCCGCTGGAGGATGAGCGCCTCGGCCGGCCGCTGGGTGACGTCCTGCTCGAGCCCACCGAGATCTATGTGAAGCCCCTGATCGAGCTGCTTCGCTCGGACGTGGATGTCCGGGGCCTCGCCCACATCACCTCCGGGGGACTCGGGAACCTGCTCCGCCTCGAGGCGGAGGTCGGCTACGAGATCGACTCGCCACTCCCAGCGCCGCCGGTCTTCGCCCTGATCGCGAAGCTCGGCGAGGTCAGCGAGGAGCAGATGCACGAGGTCTTCAACATGGGCTGCGGGTTCTGCGTCGTGGTGGCGGCGGACGACGAGGGCGCCGCCGTGGAGATGCTGCGGCGCCGGCACTACCCGGACGCACGGCGGATCGGGCGGGCGACGACGGGAGCGCCGGCAGTTCACCGCTGAATCGCGCCGCGTCCGACTCGTCTGTCGATCTGACCACACGATCGTGTGGTCGAGCGGCCAATCGCCCTAGGCGAGCTCCCAGAGGGTCCCGGTGAGGGCGGGGACCGGCTTCAGCTTCCAGTCGCGAGCGAGCGCCCAGAGCTCTGCCTCGATCACCGGGCGGGGTCGCTCGGCGAGGACCTCGAGCTCCCTGGTCGCGCAGCGGCCGAATCGGCGGATCGCGTCGAGGGGCTCGAGCGCGCCCTGGTTCACCTGCCGCGCGCCGGCCGCGAGGGCCGCGTCCCGGAGGGCGGGGTGCGATTTCGCCATCCCCCAGACCCCGTGCCTGCTCGTGTCCTCACCGATGAAGAGCGCGGAGGGGAAGCTGATCCGCTCGTTGCCCTCGGTACGCCTGACCGCGCCCGCCTCGCGGGCCTCGCCGGGCGGGTTGCGGACCTCATCGAGGTCGGCGCCGAACGCCTCGGTGATCGCGTGGGAGCTCAGGTCGATCTCGAAACGGGCCCGGTCGATCCCCGCCGGGCCGGCGGCGGCGAGGAGCGCATCCGCGTGGTCGAGCTTTCGCCGCTCGAACATGATCCCCTCGCGCAGCCTCCTCAGGTAGCGGTATCCGGCCTCCCACCCCTGCTCGGCTGCCGCCTTCACCGCCTGGCACGCGGGGTAGGTCGAGGAGAGGGGGCTCTCCGTCCAGATCCTCGGGTCGTTGGGCATCCCGCCTTCGGCGGCGACCCGGAGCCAGTGCGAGATCAGGTCGGCGTGGCAGTCGGGTCCCGCGCCGATCCGGCCCTCCTCGTCGCTGTACTCCCGGCCGTAGGAGCGGGCCAAACCGCCCATCACCCAGACGAACTCGAGTTGCCCGTCGTACTCCCATAGCAGCCGCCGCAGCGCTGGCTCGGCCCCCCAGGACCAGGGGCATGCCGGATCGGTGTAGAAGCGGACTTGGACGGTCATCATTCTTTCTGGCCGTGGGCTGGCAGCGGCCGTGCCACCCGGGAGCGAAAATACAGACGATGGAAGGGCTTCACGCTTGGAACGCTTGAGCTCCACGGTGCTCTCGGGCCGCTACCGGCTCGAGTCGAAGTTGGGGTCCGGCGGGATGTCGACCGTCTACCTGGCGCTGGACGAGGTCCTCGACCGCCCGGTCGCGATCAAGCTGCTCCATCGCGAGATCTCCGACCAGGCCGACCAGCTCGAGCGGTTCCGCCGCGAAGCGCGCGCGGCGGCCCGCCTCTCCCATCCGAACCTGGTCAGCGTGATCGACGCCGGGGAGGACGAGGGTCGTCCGTACATCGTCTTCGAGTACATCGAGGGGCGCACGCTGAAGCGCCGGATCCAGGATGAGGGCGGTCTTCAGGTCGACGAGGCGGTCGCCTACGCGATCGAGATCGGGCGCGGTCTGACGGCGGCCCACGCCCGCAAGCTCGTCCACCGCGACGTGAAGCCCCAGAACGTGCTGATCGATCCGGACGGGCGTGCCAAGGTCACCGACTTCGGGATCGCCCGGTCGCTCGAGTCCGAGGGACTGACCGCGACCGGGAGGGTGCTTGGGACGACCGACTACGTCTCCCCGGAGCAGGCGATGGGCGAGGACGTCGACGAGCGATCCGACGTGTACTCGCTCGGTGTCGTCCTCTACGAGATGCTGGTCGGGGACGTGCCGTTCCGGGCCGAGACCCAGGTCGGGGTGGCGATGAAGCACGTCAACGCGCCGCTGCCCGACGTCCAGGCGAGGCGGCCCGAGGTGTCCGCGGCCGTCGCCTCGGTGATCGACCGGGCGACGACGAAGGACCCGCGAGACCGCTACGCGAGTGTCGCCGAGATGGTCCGGGACCTGGAGACGACGCTGGAGGTCGAGGCTGCGCGGCGCGGGGGCACGACCGGCGAGGCGACCAGCGTGCTCGACTCGGTTCCGTCCTCACGCCGGCGGCTGGCCCGGCGCGGCCGTATGTCCGGCCTCGGGCTGGCGATGGCGATCATCGGGATCGCGCTGATCGTCGCCGCGCTCGTCTTCGGGGGCCAGGAGCTGGGCGGCGACGAGCCCGGAGGCGGCGGAGCGGAGATCAAGCTCCCGGGCGGCGCCGCGAGCGAGTTCGATCCCACCTCCGAGGGCGGCGACGGCTCCGAGACAGAGAGCCAGGACCTGGCGATCGACGGCAACCCGACCGGGACCAGCTGGGATACCGAGCGCTACGTCACCGTCGACTTCGGCGGCTTCAAGGACGGGGTCGGCCTCGCGATCGACGCCGGCAAGTCTGTCGAGGCGAAGGAGCTCGAGATTCGCAGCCCGGTCTCGGGCTGGGACGCGGAGATCTACCAGGTCGACGGCTCACCCCCAGAGGACCTCGACGGCTGGGGTGACCCGGTCGCGAGGATCACCGACGGCGGGGGCCGGGAGACGGCGATCCTGCCGGGGCGGCCGGCGCAGTCGTTCCTGATCTGGATCACGAAGCCGCCGGCCGACGACACCGGCCAGTTCAAGATGGAGATCAGCGACGTCAGGCTGCTGTCCTAGGAGATTCGGCGGCGGTAGATCCGGCGGCGGTAGATCCGGCGGCGGTACATCCGGCGGCGGTAGATCAGGCGGCGGGGTTTGTGGGCGCCGTCTGTGATGGCCGTCTGTGATGGCCGTCTGTGATGGTCGCTTGTGGCGAAGGCGTCCCTAGAACGCGTACCTCTTGGTTGCCGCATACCTCTCGAGCGCGAGATTGACCAGGCGGTCGCAGAGGTCCGGATAGGCGATCCCGTCGGCCTCGAAGAGCTTCCCGTACACGCTCGTCTCGGTGAATCCGGGAATCGTGTTGAGCTCGTTGACCAGCACCTCGTCGCGGTCGACGAAGAAGTCACAGCGCGCGAGCCCGCTGCAGCCGCACAGGGTGAAGACGCGCCGGGCCAGCTCGCGGACCCGCTCCGTCGCGCTCTCTGAGATCCGGGCCGGGACGACGAGCTCCATTCCTCCCTCCCCGTACTTCGCCTCGTAGTCGTACCAGTCGGCGCTCGTGGTGACGATCTCGCCGGGTGGCGAGGCCAGCGGGTGCTCGTTGCCGAGCAGCGAGCACTCCACCTCCTTCCCCGGGGCGGGCGCCTCGACGATCACGCCCGGGTCGTGCCTGCGTGCGTCCTCGACGGCCCGGTCGAGCTCCTCCTCGCTCGACGCGGGGGCAATCCCGACGCTCGAGCCGAGCCGAGCCGGCTTCACCCATAGGGGCCTCCCGAAGCCCGCGGCGGTCTCCCGCCACCCTTCCTCACCCGCGCCGACGAAGTCCACCTGCGGGATCCCGTGCTGGGCACACAGTCGCTTGAAGACGAGCTTGTCCATGCAGATCGCCGATGCCTCGACATCGGACCCGGCGTAGGGCACGTCGAGGACCTCGAGCATGCCCTGGACGCTTCCGTCCTCCCCGCCGGGCCCATGCAGCACCGGGAAGGCCACGTCCGCGTCGAGCAGGCCCCCGGCCGGTCTCAGACTGACCCCCTCGCCCGCCGCCGACCAGCTCCCGTCGCGGGCGATCCGCACCTCGACGGTCTCGTGCCCCGCCTCGCGAAGGCCCGCGGCAACGGAGGCGGCCGAGCGCAGAGACACCTCGTGCTCGCTCGAGGTCCCGCCGCCGAGTACCGCGACCCTCATGGCGTCGTGACCGTCGGTTCCGCTGCGATTCCGACGGAGATCGTCACGGTGTCCCCCCGCTGCGCACGCGAGCCCCCGGGCGGGAACTCGGAGATCACCTTGGCGACCTGGGTGGGATCGTCGGTCGTCTCCTCCGTCACCGCGACCACGAAGCCGGCCTTCTTCAGGGTGGCGACCGCGGTCTTCCGGATCTCGCCGATCACGTCGGGAACCGCGATCGCGCCCGAGGACACGAAGATCGTCACCTGCGAGCCGCGCGGAACGAGCTGGCCCGCGCCGGGACTCTGGGCGATCACCTCGCCCTGTGGCTCGTCGGAGTCGCGCTGCACGATCGTCCCGGCGAGCTCCGCCTCAGTGAGGGCGTTCAGCGCCCCCTGGTCATCGAGGCCGACGACGTCCGGCACCTCCACCCGGTCGGATCCTCTCGAGATCAGCAGGGTGACCGGCTGCGCCGTCGAGAGCTGCGTCCCGGCCCCAGGCTCGGTGCCGATCACCAGGCCCCGGGCGACGGTCTCCGAGAAGCGCTCCGCCACCGTCACCTGGAAACCCGCGTTTTCCAGGCGTTTCGTTGCCTCCTCCCGGCTCAGTCCAGCGACCTGCGGGACCGCGACGATCGCGGGCCCGGAGCTCACGCTGAGCGTCACGGTCGATCCCTCCTTTGCCTTGCCCCCGCCGCGGCTGGTCGGGATCGGATCCTGCTCCACCACCTGGTCTCGAGGGACGCCGCTCGGAACCGCCTTGATCGCGACGTCGAACCCCTGGTTCTCGAGGATCTCGGTCGCCGCGTCGACGTCCTTTCCGATCACGTCGGGGACCGCGACATCCGACGGCCTGGTGAGCGCGAATGCGACCAGCGCGGCGACCAGCGCTGCCAGCACGGCGAGGATCAACCAGCGCCGTCGGCGCCTGCGCTCGTCCTCGTCGCGCCAGTCCTCGTAGTCTTCTTCGTCCCGAGCCTCGGCCTCGCCCTCCGGGGTGACCGCCGCGAAGGCGGCCGTGTCCTCCGGCCTGGGACGATCGGGTGTCCGCTCTGCGGCGTCGAGCCCGCGCAGGAACGCGTCGGCGTCCTTGAAGCGGGCTTCGGGATCCTTGGCCAGGGCCCGCATCACGACCGCGTCGAGGGCGGGCGCGATATTCGGGTTGATCGAGCTCGGCCGCCGCGGCGTCTCGGAGACCTGCTTGAGGGCGACCGCGACGGCACTGTCCCCCTCGAAGGGGACCCGGCCGGTCAGTGCCTCGTAGAGGATCACTCCGATCGAGTAGATGTCCGACCGCGCCGTCGTCTCCTTCCCCTGGGCCTGCTCCGGGGAGAGGTACTGCGCGGTACCCATCACCGATCCGGTCGCGGTGATGTCGGAGTTCTCCCCTCCCCTCGCGATCCCGAAGTCGGCGACCCGGGCGCGCCCCTCGGCGTCGATCAGCACGTTCTGGGGCTTCAGGTCACGATGGACGATTCCCTTGCGGTGGGCGAACCGGGCTGCGCCCAGGATCTGCCGCGTGAAGTCGATCGCGTCCTGGATCCCCATCCCGCCCCCGACCAGCTCCTTCAGGGACGGCCCATCGACGTACTCCATCGCGATGAAATAAGTGTCGCGGAAGACCCCGCGGTCGAACACCCCGACCACGTTCGGGTGCTGCAGTCCGGCCGCCGACTGCGCCTCCCGCTGAAACCGCTCGACGAACTCCTTGTCCTGCGCGAAGCGGTCGTGAAGGATCTTTATCGCGACGTCCCGATCGAGTTCCGTGTCCGCGGCGAGCCAGACGTCCGCCATTCCCCCCGAGCCGATCTTCCGCTTGAGCTGGTACCGCTCGTCGATGACCGTGCCCTTCTCTGGGCTCGCCATCTACTCGCCCCCCTCCTCGAGGATCGTCTCCATCACCGACTTCGCGATCGGAGCGGCGACGGTACCGCCGAACCCGCTCGTCCGCTCGACGGTCACGGCGACGGCGATCTTCGGGTCATCGGCCGGAGCGAAACCGATGAACCAGGCCTGGTTGATGTCCGCATCGACGTCGATCTCGGCGGTGCCGGTCTTGCCTGCGACGTCGATGCCGGAGAGAGCAGCCGCCGTTCCGGTCCCCTCCTGGACCACGCTCTGCATCATCTCGTTGAGCTCGGAGGCGGTCTCCTCGCTCATCACCCGGCTCTGGCGCGCCGGATCGAGCTCGGTCTCGCGCCCGTCGGGATCGATCACTTTCGACCAGAGCCGCGGCTCCATCAGCTCGCCGTCGTTGGCGACGGCGGCGGCGACCTCGGCCATCTGCAGCGGGGTCACCCGCAGGCGCTCCTGCCCGATCGCGACGCGCCCGATGTCGATCGCATCGGCGCTGGTCAGCAGTCGGTTCCCTTCGAAGACGCCGCTGGTGGCGAGCTGGAAACTGGGGTAGTCGAGCCGGGGCTTCTGGTTGAAGCCGAAGCGGTCCATGTACCTGAGCATCGTCTCGGAGCCGAGGTCCTCGCCCGCTTCCGCCCACCAGGTGTTCACCGAGTTCGTGAGCGCGGTCGTCATCGGGATCACCCCGAACTGCTCGTTGCCGGCGTTCGAGAGCGGGAAGCCGGAGATCTCCTTCGGAGAGCTGCCGGAGAGGGTGGAATCCGTGTCGAACTCGCCGCTGTCGAGCGCCGCGGTCGCGGTCACCACCTTCATGGTCGATCCTGGCGGATAGCCGGCCTGGGTCGCGCGGTTGAACAGCGGCGCGCTCGACCGTGTGTTGAACTCGGAGAAGTTCTCCGGAACCTCGTTCGGGTCGTAGCCCGGAACGCTCACCATCGCCCGGACTTCGCCGGTCGCGGGGACGAGCGCGACCACCGCGCCGCGCTGGCCGCCGAGACCCTCCACCGCCGCCCGTTGGGCGTCGGGATCGAGCGCGGACTGGACTTTGTCGCCCACCTGGGCATGGCCCTGGAGCTCGTCCAGCACGGTGAGGAACTCGGTCTTCTCCCCGACCAGCTCGTCGTTGTGCTCGAGCTCGAAGCCCACCTGGCCCTGCTGGACGAAGCTGTAGCCGATCGGATTCCCGTACAGCGCCCCCTCGGGGTAGCGGCGGACGAAGATCCTGTCGTCCCCGCTTCCCCGGGGGACCGAGCGCGCGATCACCGAGCCATCGGCGGCGAGGATGTCGCCGCGGTCGATCTGCTGCTCCTCGAGCAGCGGTCGCTTGTTTGCGATGTTGGCCTCGAGCGAGTCGGAGTCGAAGACGGCCCAGTAGGAGGTGAAGCCGAAGAGCAGCGCGTAGAGGACGACGACGACGACGAAGAGCTTGACGATCTGGTTGTTCATGTCCGTACCTCGGCGTCCTGCTCGACCCGGACCCGCCGCCGCGCCTTGTCGGAGATCATCAACAGCAGGGCGAGCAGCACGAAATTGGCGACGATCGAACTTCCCCCGTAGCTGATGAACGGCAGGGTGACCCCGGTGAGCGGGATCACCCTGGTGACGCCACCGATGATCACGAACGCCTGAAGGGCGAAGATCGCGGTCAGGCCGGTGGCGAGCAGCTTCGAGAACCCGTCCTCGGCGAGGATCGCGGTCTTGAATCCGCGCTCGGCGATCAGCGTGTAGATCAGGACGACAGCGGCGCCGCCAAGGAGCCCGAGCTCGTCGACGATCACGGCGTAGATGAAGTCGGTGTGCGGCGCGGGCAGGATCGCGTCGCAGTCCGGGAACGAGACCCCCGGAGGGCAGTTGCTCTCCTGCCCGGGCAGCTGGATGAGCGACTCGCCGAGCCCTCGTCCGGTCAGGCCCCCGTCGGCCTGGGCGAACAGCGACTGGGCGACCTGGTAGCCGGCGCCGCCCGCGTCATCGAAGGGATCGAGCCAGATGTCGAACCTGTCCTGGACGTGCCCGATCGTGTTGGCGAAGAACCAGGCGCCGACAAAGAACATCGCCAGACCGACGACGACGAAGGAGATTCGCGCGGTCGCGACGTAGATCATCGCCAGGAAGGCGCCGAAGAACATCAGCGAGCTGCCGAGGTCGCGGATGAAGACCAGCATCACCATCGCCGCGCCCCAGACGACCAGCAACGGCCCGAGGTGCTTGAGCGGCGGCACGACGATGCCGGCGATGTTGCGAGCGCCCACCACCAGGACCTCACGACGCTCGTTCAGGTAGCTGGCGAGGAAGACGACGATGCAGATCTTCGCCAGCTCGGTGGGCTGGAAGGAGAGCGGGCCGAGGTCGACGCTGAGGTACGCCTCGTTCGTGGTTTCACCGATCCCCGGCAGCCGCGGCAACAGCAGCAGTCCGATCCCGGCGAGCGCGATCAGGTAGCGGTACCGCTCGAGTACGTCGTAGTCGCGGAGGAAGATGATCGTCGCCGAGAACAGGACGAGGCCGAGCACGAACCAGTTCGCCTGGTCGCGCGCCAGGCCCTCGTCGAGGCGGTAGAGCATCACCACCCCGAACCCGGCGAGCAGCGCGACCAGCGGGAAGAGAAACGGATCCGCGTCGGGAAGCCGGACCCGGATCACGATGTGGGTGGCGACGCATAGGGCGAGGAAGTAGCCGCCGTAGAAGAAGCTCAGGTTGCCGAGCTCCTCGGAGTTCGTGATCAGCACGGCCGTGAACCCGGCCGTGACCAGGAGCGCGACCGGGATCAGGGCGAAGAGCTCGCGGGTGCGGGCGCTCAATTCCCCTGCGCCCGCCTCGACTTGCGGGCGTCTTCCCGCTGTTGCTGCTGTTGTGCCGACTTCTCGGCCTGCCGCTGAGCGGCCGCCTGTGCGGCCCGCTGCTGCGCCCCCTCGTTCTCATCGATGTCCTCGATCAGATCGGTCGCGTCCCCCTCCCCGCGCAGGTCGTGCTCGGTGACGGCGCGCTGACGGTCCTCCGACAGAGTCCCCACCTGGACCGGGATCGAGGACTGCTCCGAGTACAGGTCGATCCCGAACGGGAGCTCATAGGGCAGGCCGCGGTAGAGGGCGACGTTCCCCGCGTCGTTCGTGCCAAGGAAGTACAGGGAGCGCGCGACCAGGAGTGCCCCGCCGGCGACGACGATCACCGCGGCTGCGATCGCCGCGATCCTGATCGCGCGACGACGCCGCGATGGGGCCGGCATCGGCGCGCCGCGTCCCCGCAGCTTGTCGCCGGCCGCCCGCATCCGCTCGCCGGTGAGCCCGGCCTGCTCGGCGGTCCGGGCGATCAGCGTCGCTCCCTCATCGGTCTCCTCGGCACCCTCTTCGGCGACGCGGAAGGCGACGGCGGTGATGTTGTCCCGGCCCCCGCCCCGGTTCGCCGCCTCGACCAGCCGGTTGACGGCATTCCGCAGGCTCCTTGCGCCGACGAGGATGTCCCGGATCTCCTCGTCGCTCAGCATCGTCGTCAGTCCGTCGCTGCAAAGAAGGAAGACGTCGCCGTCACGAGCCGGGAAGGTCATCGTGTCCACGTTCACCCTCGGCTCGGGCCCCAGGGCGCGCGTGATGATCGAGCGCTGCGGATGCTCCTCGGCCTGCTCATCGGTCAGCCGGCCCTGACGGCGGAGCTCCTCGACCAGCGAGTGATCCTTGGTGAGGCGTTTCAGCTCGCCGTCGCGCAGCACATAGGCGCGGCTGTCCCCGACGTGCCCGAGGGCGACCTCGTCGTCCTGCAGCATCGCCGCCGTCAGCGTCGTGCCCATCCCGGCGCGGCTCGAGTCCTCCTGGGCGAGCTCGTGGATCTCGCGGTTCGCCTCCTGCGCGATCTCCTCGAGCTGTCCCTCGGCCGAGCCCTCGCCCGCGACCCCCTGCTCGAACGCGCCCGCGGCGATCCTTGAGGCGACCTCCCCGGCCTGCGCCCCGCCCATTCCGTCGGCCACGGCGAACAGCGGGGCCCTGGCGAAGTAGGAGTCCTCGTTGGCGTGGCGCTGACGGCCGGTGTCGGTCTTGTATGCCTCTTCGGCGACGGTCAGCATCAGGAGACCTCGAAGCGGAACTCAGTGTCTCCGATCCGG
The DNA here is from genome assembly GCA_036377415.1 of Solirubrobacterales bacterium. Taxonomy (GTDB): domain Bacteria; phylum Actinomycetota; class Thermoleophilia; order Solirubrobacterales; family 70-9; genus DASUPK01. The sequence continues at coordinate 17,432 of DASUYK010000037.1, read as the reverse complement.
ATCAGATCGCCGGGGCTGAGCTCCGCCTCTCCGTGGAGCTCCCGGGAGTTGAGCAGAGTGCCGTTGGTCGAGTTCATGTCCTCGACGTAGTACGCCCCGGACCGGTTGAAGACGCGGGCGTGGATTCCGGACGCGTAACGGTCGTCGAGCCTGATGTCCGCATCGGCGGAGCGGCCGAGGGATACGCCACCGAACAGATCGAAGTGCTCTCCGCGGGAGAGCCCCCCACCCTGCTCGACGACGAGGAACGCATCGGTCGCACCTCGGTCGCCCCCGCGGACCTCGTGGTAGCCGGTCTCATAGCCGGGCGAGGCGACCCCGCGGAGGTCGCGAAGCGCCATCCGGATCACCCAGAGCAGGAACAGGTAGAGCACGGCAAGGAAGCCGAATTTGAGCGCGACCGCTAGCGGCTCGAGGTCGTTCACTGCTCGATGTCGAAGGAAAAGGCCTTGGTTCCGAGGGTGATCTCATCGCCGGGCGAGAGGCGCGCGTTCGCCACGCGGCGGCCGTTCACCTTGACCCCGTTGGTCGAGTGCAGGTCGACGATCTGCCAGTCGCCGACGTTGGATCGGCGCAGCTCGGCATGCTTCCGCGAGACGTTCGGGTCGTCGATGATGCAGTCGCACTCCTTCGAGCGCCCGAGGGTGGCGGTCGGACCGTCGAGCACGTAGCGGCGGTCGTCGAGTGCGACGATCGCGCGTGTCTCGGAGTAGACCGCGTCGGGGCGCCGCTTGGAGCGCGCCTTCTGCGCCTCGGCGGCGGAGTACACCATCGTGTGACCGTGCTCCCCCTGGGTGGGCTCCGCTCCCTGACGCTGGGGCGGGCGGACCAGACGGGTCTGGATCCCGAACTCCCCGAGCCGGAGGCGATCGTCCTCGTCCAGTTGCACGACCGGCCTTGTGAGTAGGTCGTAGTCCTGATGGCGGGCGTGCTCGAGAAGGTGCCCACTGAGCTCCTGGGCGAGCGTGGACTCGTAGTCCTTGAATCGCTCGTGGTCGTCGGGGCAGAGCCACACCGTGTACTCGTTCGGGACGTACACGCGCTGGACCGAGGCGGTCTTGTGCGCGTCCATCTCCTTGGCGAGCTTGCGCGCGATCTCGACCGGCTGGACGCCGGAGCTGAAGGCACGGCTGAAGACGCCTTCGACAAGGCCCTCGATTCGGGCTTCAAGGTTCCGCAGGACGCTGATCTGGGGCTCCTAGTCTCTCGATTGCTGTTGCGCGGCCATAGCCGTCGCGGCCGCTGCGAAATGCTAGTGGGCCGCCTGATTGATCGCCGGACCGCTCGGAGGCGGCGGTCCACCCGCCGTCTGGCGGCGCGTGGCGATTGCTGCGACGAGGGCGGCGAGGAGCGCGGCGAGGAGCAATCCGGGCGGACTTGCGCCCCCGGCCACCAGCCGGAGCGCGGAGATCAGTCCTGCGGCCCAGATCAGCGCCCCGAGTGCGTCTAGCACCGGGGTCCTACCGCGAACGAGGACCGGTAGGGCGAGGGCTGCGAGCGCCCAGATCGCCGCCGCCGCGATCACGGAGGCGCCGAGCAGGGGCCCGACCACGTCGGTGAGAGCCGTACTGACGGAGCCCGTCCAGTCCGTGGGCGGGTCGGCGGCGGGACCGAGGAGGAGCGTGCGGTGCGCGAGCTCCTCCCACGCCGCGAGCCAGAGATAGCCGATCGCGCCGAGCAGGGCGCGTCCGGCCATCCCCCTGGTGAGGCCGGCCAGTGCGGGATACACCGGTCCGAGTCCGACGAGTCCGAGGAGGGGTGCCAGCGCGGGAAGTGCGATCGCCTCGGGCGCGATGACCGGTGCGAGCAGGGGTAGCCCGAGAGCGCCGACCACCAAGGCTGTTCCCGGATCTCCGGCGCCGATCACGAGCCAGAGCAGGACGAGGGCGAGTTCGAGTGCGAAGGCGGGCCTGGGCCGTCCCAGCGCGAGGATCCCCGGGGCGACCGCCGCGCCGAGAATCGGCAGCGGGGCGCCCGTTGCTGCGAGAGCGCTGACCGCCACCGCCGCGATGCCCAGCGCTGGAGCGAATCGGGTCAGGCTCGGGATCGGGCGGGCGAGGGAAGGCTCATCGAACGCGGTCGTCGCTGGAAGCGGCTCGCCGCCGAGCGCGTCGGCATGCGCCTCCAGGACCGCCTCGAGCTCGGAGGCGAGCGGCCGCGCGTCGGGGTCTGGATCGAGACACTCGCCGATCGTCTCGCTGAGAGCCGCCGGAAGCTCGGGTCTGACCGCTGCGAGCGGGACGATCGGCTCGCCGATCGCGCGAGCTGTCGCCGCGGGTCCCTCGCGAATCAGGGGATGCTCGCCGCAGAAGCACTCGTACAGGGTCAGCGCGAGCGAATAGACGTCCGCGGAGGGACCGGGCCGAAGCCCGTCGGCCTGCTCCGGCGCCATGTACGCTAGGGTCCCGACCACCGCCCCGGTCGCGGTCAGCGTTCGCTCGCCGGCGATCCTCGCGATCCCGAAGTCGACCAGCTTCGCCTCTCCGCCCGGGCCCACCAGGACGTTCTCGGGTTTCACGTCACGGTGAACCACCCCGGCCCGATGGGCGTGGGTAAGCGCCGCCGCCGCATCCGCTCCGACGCGGGCGACGAGCCGGTCGCTGAGCTCGCCCCGGCGCCCGAGCGCGCGGAGCGTGTCCCCCTCGATCAGCTCCGAGACGAGATAGGCGCGCTCGCCGTCGGCGGCGAGCTCGTACAGGGTGGCGATGTTGCGATGGGTGAGCCGGGCGACGGCCTGAGCCTCCCGCGTCACCCGCGGCGCGCCGTGCCCGCGGTCGATCACCTTGACCGCGACCGGCCTCTGCAGGCGCTCGTCCCAGGCTCGGTAGACGGTGCCGAATCCGCCGCTGCCGATCCTCTCTGCGATCACGAACCTGCCGAGGATGTGCTCGCCCACCATGTCCTCTCCTGGTTCTCCGCGGATCATTCCTTTCCTCTCGGCGAGGCCTGGTGGCCGCTAGGGGGTTCATACTGTCGCGCGGATTGGCATTCCTCGACGAGGAACAAGACGACCCGATCGTCGCCGAGGAGCCGGAGCGCCCCAGGCGGCGCGTTGGGGGGCCCCAGCGGCGCAGGCAGCAGTTTCTGGTCCGACGCCTGATCGGCGTCGGCGTCGGCCTCGCCTTCCTGATTCTGATCGTGATCGCGTTCCGGGGGTGCCTCGAAGCGCGCTCGGATCGCGGCCTGCGGACCTACGCCACCGATGTCGGAACGATCATGCAGGAATCGGAGCAGCGAGGCCAGGACTTCTTCGAGCTCCTCAACAACCCGAGCGCCGCCGGGAGCGTCGACGCCAGCAATCAGATACGAGGCGACCGGGACCTATCTCAGACCCTCCTCGACCGCGCCGAGAACCTCGACGTGCCGGGGCAGATGGGCGACGCGCAGGCCGCGGTGATCCAGACGCTCACCCTGCGGCGCGACGCCCTCGACGTGATCGCGAGCAACCTCGCCGACGCGACCGCAGACGCACAGACGGCGGACGCGATCACGCAGATCAGCGACCAGATGGGGGCGCTCTACGCGAGCGACGTTCTCTGGACCGAGATCGGGGCCCCTGACATCAAGGAGGTCCTGGACGAGGAGGGCGTCGACGCCCCGACCCTGCCGGCCGGAAACTTCATGCCGGAGAACGCCACCGACTTCCTCGACCAGACGGAATTGGTCACGAAGCTGAACGGGATCGTCGGGGAGCCGACCACCGGCGGCACGCACGGGCTGGCGCTCTACCAGGCGGCGATCGGAGACACCACCCTCTCGGCCGATACGACTACCACCGTGCCGACCGACGCCAGCGAGATCGGGATCGAGGTGCAGAACCAGGGCGACAGCGACGAAACCGGAGTCGAGGTCGAGGTCTCGATCGACGGAACCGTCCTCAACGGAACCCTCCAGGCGCTGGACGCGGGAGACATCGGGACCGTGAAGGTCCCCCTGACCACCAAGCCCCAGCCGGGCGCCGACACGACGATCGAGGTGGTGGTGAGCCCGGTCCCCGGCGAGCAGATCTCCGACAACAACTCGGCCACGTACACGGTCGTCTTCGGATGATCGCGCTCAGGTGACCCGCTTCAGGGCCCCTCGGTAGCGGTGCGAATCGCGTATCTCGGTCCGCGCGGGACCTTCAGCGAGGACGCCCTCAGCGTGGCGGTTGGAGGCCAGCAGGTCGATGCGCTTCCCGCGGCCTCCGTCTACGAGGCGATTGTCGCAGTCGAGCGGGGAGATGCCGACCGGGCGCTGGTTCCGTTCGAGAACTCGATCGAGGGCGCGGTCAGCGCGACCCTGGATGCGCTCGCGTTCGAGGTGATGGATGTGAGCCTCGTCGGCGAGTACGATCTTCCGATCCGGCACTGCCTGATCGCCCGGGAGGAGGTTCCGCTCGACCGGATCGAGGTCGTCCTCTCCCATCCGCAGGCGAGCGCACAGTGCGCTCGCTTCATCCGCGAGAACCTGCCCGAGGCCGAGGTCCGCGCGGCGCCGAGCACCGCCGAGGCTGTGAGGGCGGTGAGCGAGGCCGCCGAACCGTGGGCGGCCCTTGGCGCCGAGTCGGCCGCCGAGCTCTACGGAGCGGCGGTACTGCGCCATGGGGTCGAGGACGAGCCGGACAACGTGACCCGATTCGTCTGGGTCGCCCCCCAGGGCGTCGCCCCCACCGGCGGCGGCGCCTGGCGGACCTCGCTGGTCTTCTCGGAGCTCGGCGAGGACCATCCCGGCGCGCTGGTCGACGCCCTCAGCGTCTTCTCCGATCGGCACGTCAACCTGACCCGGATCGAGTCCCGGCCGCTCCGCCGTGGCCTCGGCCGCTACCAGTTCTTCATCGACATCGAGGGGAGCCTGACGGAGGAGCAGATCGCCTCGGCTGTCGAGGCGCTTCGGTCGAAGGCGGAGTCCGTGAGGGTCCTCGGGAGCTGGCCGATCGAGGCGCCCCCGGGAGTGCCCGGCTGAGCCGCGGGTCAACCCGGTCGGGACCCGTCCCTCCTCTACAATCGCCCGGGACATGGGCAATGGGGCCGCCACGCGCGAGGCGAGCGTGCTGGCAGGTGGCCGGCGATCCGAGAACGGCCACAAAGCCGGCAGCAGGAACGGTCACGCCACGAGCGGGACGAATGGTCACGACCCCGCCTATGCCGCCGAGGGAGACGGCGAAGTAGCGGTAGCGGTCGCCCGCCGGCTGACGCGCGGGCGGGTGCTGGTCCTCAATGCGAGCTACGAGCCGCTCAACGTGTGCACGGTACGCCGTGCCCTCGTACTGATCCTGAAGGAGAAGGCGGAGGTCCTGGAGCACGGTGCAGGCGTCCTTCGCTCCGAGACGATGCGGCTGGACTGCCCCGAGGTGATTCGACTGGTCAGCTTCGTCCGCGTCCCCAGGGACATCCACCGTCGCCGGATCACACGCAAGGCGGTGCTGGCCCGCGACGGCTGGACCTGCCAGTACTGCGGCACCAGCAAGCCGAGCCTGACCGTCGACCACGTGATCCCCCGCAGCCGCGGGGGCGAGTCGGACTGGGAGAACATCGTCGCGTCCTGCGCACCCTGCAACCGGAAGAAGGGAAACAGGCTCCCGCAGGAGATCCGGATGCATCCCCGCCGCCGGCCGCGACCGCCTGGACCCACCGTCTTCATCCGGATTGCGGCGCCGCGAACCCCATCGGCGTGGGAGCCGTACCTCGTCGCCGCCTAGCTGAGCCCCCGAAAACCGAGGGGCTCCGGCTAGCGCTTGCGCGGCTTCTTGGCGGCCGACTTCTTCTTCGCCTCGGCCTGCGCCCGCTGCTTCGCGGTCGCGGTGGGCTTCGGCTTCACCTTCGGCTTGGAGGGGCGTGAGCTGCTCGGCCTCGCCTTCGGCTTCTGCTTTGCGGCGGGCTTCGGCTTCGACGAACGCGAGCGCCGGCTCGGCTTCGCCTTCGTCACCTTCGCCTCGCCGTTCCCGGCCGCCTCGGCCGCGGCCGCCTCCTCGGCGACGCTTTCGGGCGTCGGCGCCTCGTCCTCGACGGAAGCCGCAGTCGGCGCGGCTCCATTCCCGTTCTGCTCCGTGGACTCGACCACCAGGGCGACGGCGCTGACCCGATCGCCCTTCTTCAGATTCATCAGCCTGACCCCCTGGGTCGGGCGACCCATCCGGGAGATACCCGACACGGCGTTCCGTTGGACCATCCCGTTCTGGGAGATGAAGATCAGCTCCTGGTTCTCCCGGACAATGCGGGCGCCGGCGAGGCCGCCCTTTTTCGCGGTGAGCTTGGCGGTCAGCACGCCCTTCGTACCGCGGCCCTTGACGGGATATTCCGACATGGGGGTGCGCTTGCCGTAGCCGTTCTCGGTCACCACGAGGAGATCGTCTTTGCCACGGACGACATCAAGGGAAAGCACCTGATTGCCCTTGTCGGAGACGTTCATCCCCTTGACCCCCGACGTTCCTCGGCCCATCGGGCGCGCCAGCTTCTCGTTGAAGCGCGCCGCATGACCGGACTTGGAGACCATGATGATGTCGTCCTTGCCCGAGGTCATCCGGACCCGGACGAGCTCGTCGCCCTTCCGGATCTTGATCGCGATGATCCCGTCGGCGCGGATCGGGGTGTCGTAATCCTTGAACGGGGTCTTCTTGACCATCCCCTGGGCGGTGCCGAAGACAAGGAACTTTCCCTCCGAGAAGTCGCGAGTCGGGATCACGGCCATCACCCGCTCCTTGTCCCTGAGCGGGAGCACGTTGACCAGGGCCCTGCCCCGGGAGGCGCGGGTCCCCTCCGGCAGCTCGTAGACCTTGAGCCGGTAGACCTTCCCCTGGTTGGTGAAGAAGAGGAGGTAGTCGTGTGTCGAGCAGACGTGGAGGTGCTCGATGTAGTCGCCCTCCTTCATGTTCATCCCCATCACCCCGCGTCCGCCCCGGCGCTGCTGGCGGTAGGTGGCGAGGGGCGTCCGCTTCGCATACCCCGAGGCGGTGATCGATACGACCATCTGCTGGTCGGCGATCACGTCCTCGATGTCGAGCTCGCCCTCGGCGGCGGTGATCTCGGTGCGGCGCTCGTCGCCGTAGCGCTCGGCGATCTCCGAGAGCTCATCCTTGACCAGCGCCAGCACCTTCGCCTCGTCGGCGAGGATCCCGCGGAGCTCCTTGATCCGCTTGATCAGCTCGGCGTGCTCCTGCTTGATCTTGTCGGCCTCGAGCGCAGTCAGACGCTGCAGCCGCATGTCGAGGATCGCCTGGGCCTGAGCCCGGCTGAGGGAGAACTTGTCGATCAAGCCGTCGCGGGCGACATCGGGATCGGCCGAGCCGCGGATCAGCTTGATTACGGCGTCGAGCTTGTCGAGAGCGATCAGCAGCCCCTCGAGGATGTGTGCGCGGGCCTCGGCGCGAGCGAGTTCGTACTGGGTCCGCCGTGTGATCACCTCGCGCTGGTGGACGACGTAGTGGCGGATCGTCTCCAGCAGGCTCAGGGTCCGCGGGACCCCGTCGACCAGCGCGACCATGTTGATCCCGAAGCTCTGCTGCATCGCCGTGCGCTTGTAGAGCTGGTTGAGCACGACCGTGGCCGGATCGCCACCGCGCTTCAGCTCGATCACAATCCGCATCCCGGTCCGGTCCGACTCGTCCCGCAGATCGGAGATCCCGGTGATTTTCTTGTCGCGGACCAGGTCAGCGATCTTGGTGATCAGGCCGCCCTCGCCGCCCTTCTTGACCATGAAGGGGAGCTCAGTGACGACGATCGCCTCCTTACCGCCCTTGAGGGGCTCGACGTGGGCCCTGGCGCGAACCCGGATCGAGCCGCGGCCCGAGGCGTAGGCGTCGCGGATGCCCTCCGTCCCCATGATCGTGCCGCCACCGGGGAAGTCGGGGCCCTTGATGTGCTTCATCAGGCCCTTGCGGTCGATCTCGGGGTCGTCGATATAGGCGTTGACCGCGGCGGTCACCTCTCGCAGGTTGTGCGGCGGGATGTTGGTGGCCATGCCGACCGCGATGCCGGCGGCGCCATTGACCAGCAGGTTCGGGAAGCGCGCAGGGAGCAGCAGCGGCTCCTGGGTGCGCTCGTCGTAGTTGGGACCGAAGTCGACGGTGTCGGCGTCGATGTCGCGCAGCATCTGGGTCGCCAGCGGGCCCAGGCGTGCCTCGGTGTACCGCATCGCCGCGGCGGGGTCGTCGTCGATCGAGCCGAAGTTGCCCTGGCCGTCGATCAGCGGATAGCGCAGCGAGAAGTCCTGCGCCATCCGCACCAAGGTGTCGTAGATCGCTGTGTCGCCGTGCGGGTGGTACTTACCCATCACCTCGCCGACGATGAAGGCGCACTTACGGTACGGCCGGTTAGGCTGCAGGCCCAGGTCGTGCATCGCGTAGAGCACCCGCCGGTGCACGGGCTTGAGCCCGTCGCGCACGTCCGGCAGGGCGCGCCCGACGATCACGCTCATCGCGTAGTCGAGATAGGAGGAGCGCATCTCCTTCTCGAGCTCGCGCGGCTCGATGTTGCCCGTCAGTGCCTCCAAGACGGCGTCGCCGTCTGTGCCCGCGTCAGCCACGTGCGCTCACCCCCCTACACATCGAGGAACCTCACATCGCGTGCATGGCGCTCGATGAAGTGCTTCCGCGGCTCGACCTTGTCGCCCATCAGGTCCGAGAAGACCTGCTCTGTGTTAAGCGCCGCGGCGTCGTCGATCTCCACCTGCTGCAGGGTGCGGCTGGCGGGATCCATGGTCGTCTCGCGCAGCTGCTCGGGGTTCATCTCGCCCAGCCCCTTGAAGCGCTGGAGGTTGACCCCCTCGCGAGCGAGCTCGAGCACCTGGCGGCGGAGCTCGGCGAAGGAGTCCGCCTGGGCCTCCTTCTCGCCCAGCGAGACGACGAACGGCGGCTGGCCGACCTGCGCCACCAGCTTCGCGTGCGCCGTGATCAGCTCGCCGTAGGTGTTCGACTCGAACAGCTTCTTCGGCATTCGGTGCTCTCGCGCCAGGCCGCTGCGCCGGTGGGTTCCCTTGACCATCAGGCTGTCCTTGTTCGCCTTGACGAGCTTGGTCTCGTACGCGCGGTCCTTGGGGTCCTTGCCCCGGAACAGCTTCGCCGCGGTGGCCATCGTCTTCGCCTGGGACTCGAGCAGGTGCGACTCGGCGATGAAGTCGATCACCTCGTGGCCGAACTCGGCCCGCAGGGTGGAGAGCCAGCCCTCGAACGCCTTGTAGTGACGGGTGATGTCCTGCCAGCGTCGCTTGCCGAGCTTGCGCTCCTTCCCGTCGGCGTCCATCACCTTGAACTCCTCGAGCTTGTCGCGCAGGAGCAGCTCCTCGAGCTCGGACTCCCGCTCGATCCACGTCTCACTGCTCCCCTGCTTGAGTTTGTACAGGGGCGGCTTGGCGATGTAGACGTATCCGGCCTCGATCAGCTCCGGCATCTGCCGATAGAGGAAGGTGAGCACCAGGGTGCGGATGTGGGCGCCGTCGACGTCGGCATCCGTCATCAGCACGACCTTGTGGTAGCGCGCCTCGGAGAGGTCGAACTCGTCGTGGACCCCGGTGCCGATCGCGGTGATCAGCGCCTGGATCTCGTTGTTGGCCAGCACCTTGTCGATCCGGCTCTTCTCGACGTTGATGATCTTGCCGCGGAGCGGCAGCACCGCCTGGGTGTTGCGGTCGCGGCCCTGCTTGGCGGAGCCGCCGGCGGAGTCGCCCTCGACGATGAAGAGCTCGGCGTCGCGCGGGTCCTTGACCGAGCAGTCGGCGAGCTTGCCCGGGAGCGTCGAGCTCTCGAGCGCCGACTTGCGTCGGGTTAGGTCCCGGGCCTTGCGGGCGGCGTCGCGGGCCCGGGCGGCGTCAACCGCCTTGACCAGGATCCGCCGGGCATCGGCCGGGTTCTCCTCGAGGAACTCGCCAAGGGCGCGGTTGACGACCTCCTTGACCAGTCCCTCGATCGGCGGGTTGCCGAGCTTGGTCTTGGTCTGGCCCTCGAACTGCGGATCGGCGAGCTTTACTGAGACGACCGCGGTCAGCCCCTCGCGCACGTCCTCCCCGCTCAGGTTCTCGTCCTTCTCCTTGAGCAGGCCGCGGTTGCGAGCGATCGCGTTCAGCGTCCGGGTCAGTGCAGAGCGGAAGCCGGAGAGGTGGGTGCCGCCCTCGTGAGTGTTGATGTTGTTGGCGAAGCTGAAGATCGCCTCCTGGTAGGAGGAGTTCCACTGCATCGCGACCTCGACTTGGCCCTCCTTGGTCTCGCCCTCGAAGAATGCGATCTTCCGGTGCACGGGGTCCTTCGACTCGTTCAGGTGCTTGACGAAGTCGGCGATCCCGCCCTTGTACTGGAACTCGACCCTCTCGCCAGCCCCGCGCTCGTCGATCAACTCGACCCGCATCCCGCGGGTGAGGAAGGCGGTCTCGCGCAGACGCTCCGCCAGGGTCTCGAAGTCGAACTCGATCTCCTCGCCGAAGATCTCCATGTCCGGGGTGAAGGTGATGGTGGTCCCGGTGCTCCTCACCGCGCGGCCCTTCTTGAACTTGGTGACCGGCTTGCCGCGCTCGTAGGTCTGCTCCCAGACATGTCCGTCGCGCCACACCTCAAGCTTGAGGCTCTCGGAGAGCGCGTTCACCACCGAGACGCCGACGCCGTGCAGGCCGCCCGAGACCTTGTAGCCGCCCCCGTCGCCGAACTTGCCGCCCGCGTGCAGGGTGGTGAGCACGACCTCGGCCGCCGGCTTCTTCAGCTTCGGGTGACGCTCGACCGGGATTCCGCGCCCGTCGTCGACGACGGTGCAGCTGTTGTCTGGATGGAGGGTGACGGTGACCTTCTTGGCGTGGCCGGCGATCGCCTCGTCCACCGAGTTGTCCACGACCTCGTAGACCAGGTGGTGCAGTCCGCGCGGCCCGGTCGAGCCGATGTACATGCCGGGTCGCTTCCGAACGGCCTCGAGACCCTCGAGGACCTTGATGTCCTTGGCGCTGTAGCTCGAGCCGCCCGAGCTCTTGCCCGAGGGCTTCTTCGCCGCGGTCTTCTTCTTGGCCGCGCCCGTGGTGTGGGAGGAGCTCTTCTTGCTGGCTCCTCCGCGCTGGGAGGTCTTCGCCACTCAGCTTCCTTTCAGTCCAATCAGGGAATACCTCGACCTTCGTGACCCGGCTCGGAATGTCCTTGCGGACAGAGGGTCGAGGCCTCACACAAGTTCACATAAGTCTACCAGTTGAAAGCCGCGGAATTTGCGGGGAACCGTGAAGAAATCCCTGCAAATGGCGAACAACATAGGGACCTAATCGGGTTCTCCGGAGGCGGTGAACCGAAGTCCCTCCAGGGCGCCGTCATCGCCCAGCTCGTGGCGGATTCGGGCCAGGATCTGGCCGGTGAGCAGGTCGAGCTCCTGGGCCCAGGTCGCCGAGCGGCAGGCAACCGTGACCACGCCGGACCGCTCCGCCACGGGGGTCGCCTCGCGGGCGATCGCCTCGCCGACGGCCGCGGGCCACGCCCGCTGAACCGCCGCCAGGACCGTCGCTGGGGCGGCCCGCTCCAGCGCCGCGCCCACGGCGGCCGCGAGGGGCCTGGGAGCGCGCCTGCCCATCACGCGGCCTTCAGCGTCGGCCCCGGGGAGACGGATCCGCCGGCTACTGAGATCCTGGTCGCGGCGGCAGCGGGGACGTGGGCCGATTCCGTCGCCGTGATCAGCGTCTGTCCGGCATCCGCGAGCAGCTCCACCAGCAGCCCACGGTGCTCGGGATCAAGCTCGCTCATCACGTCGTCGAGCAGCATCAACGGAGCCGTCCGGCCCGCATCCAACAACGCCGAGCGCTCCGCAAACAGGAGGGTGAGGAGGCCGAGGCGCTGCTGGCCCTGCGATCCGAAGCGCCGGAGCGGGTGGCCTGCGAGCCGGATCTCGATCTCGTCGAGCTGGGGTCCATAGGAGGTGTACGCGCGCCCGAGGTCCTCGGCGCGGCGGCGCTCGAGCTCCGCGACGATCTCGAGCCTGTCCCCGGACGCCCGCGGGCGATAGGAGATCTCGGCGCCCTCCCCCAGTCCCAGCAGTGGCGCGAGTCGAGCGAACGGCTCGGCGAGACAGCCAAGGGCCGCGGCTCTCGCCGCGATCAGTGGCTCCGCCTCGCGCGCGAGTCGCTCGTCCCAGGAGGGCAGCGACGCGGTGTCGCCGAGACCGGCGCGGATCCTGGCGACGAGGGCGTTTCGCTGCGCGAGGGTCCGGCCGAACCGGCTCCGCAGGTCCGCGCGAGCCGGCCAGAGCGCCCCGCAGAGCCTGTCGAGATGTGCGCGCCGGTGGGCGGGCGCGCCCTTGATGAGCTGGAGCCGATCCGGATGGAAGACGCTCACGAGAGGACGCTCCTCCGGGTCCCCGGAGAGCGGCCTGCCCGCGAGCAGGTGACGCCGCTCGCCGGAGCGATCGAGGGCGGCGAGCAACCGACCGACATGGCCGGCCATCTCGAGCTCCACCCGAGCCCCGGCGTCGTCGAACCGGATCATGTCCCGGTCGTTCCCAGCGCGAAAGGAGCGGCCGGTCAAACCGAAGTAGACGGCCTCCAGGAGATTGGTCTTGCCGGCCCCGTTCGGTCCGTGCACCACGGCGATCCCACCACCCAACTCGGTCCGCGCGTCGGCGAGGTTCCTGAACCCACGGCACTCGACCGCTGCGACGACCATCGGCTCACACGTTCAGGCGGATCGGCATCACGAGATAACTGAAGTCGTCTCCGTCGGCCGGTTCCAGGAGCCCGGGACGCAGCGGCGAGATCAGCTTCAGGACGACCTCGTCGGAGTCGATGCTCTCGAGCCCGTCTCGGACGAACTCCGGGTTGAACCCGATCTCGAGAAGCTCGCCGCTGTACGGCGCCGGAAGCGCCTCGCGAGCATCGCCGAGATCGGGTGTCTCGGCGGACACCACGAGCTCGCCCTCCGAGAACGACAGCCGGAGCGCCGCGTTCCGCTGGGCGAGCTGCGAGACCCGGCGGGTGACCTCGAGCAGCTCGCCCCGGGGGAGCTTCACCTCATGCTCGTACGACTCGGGCAGGAGCTGCGAATGGTTCGGGAACTGACCATCGATCAGCCGGGAGCTGAGGGAAACAGGCCCGATCCGGAAGATCGCCTGATTGCGCGTGAGCCAGACGCGGAGCGGCTCGTCGCCACTCACCTCGGCGAGGCGCGCCAGCTCCCTGAGCGCCCGCGCCGGGACGTTCGCCTCGAGCCGCTGCGAAACCGCCGCCGTCTCGAGCTTCGTCGTCTTGACCGCGAGACGATAGGAGTCCGTCGCCACCATCGTCATCTCGTCGCCCTCGACGGTCACGAGGACCCCGGTGAGCACCGGGCGCGCCTCATCCCTGGAGGCCGCTCGGGCGACCCGGTTGATCGTGTCGCGCAGCGGCGCGGACGGCAGCTCGACCGGATCTCCCTCCGTATCCGGGAAACGAGGGAAGTCCTCGGCGGACAGCGTGCGCAGGTGGAAACGCGAGGAGCCGGCGCTGATCTCCACATCGCGCTGGGCTTCCCGAAGGGCGAGGGAGACGGATCCATCCGGAAGCGAACGCGCAACCTCGACGAGAAGGCGACCGGGAAGGACGACCGACCCGCTCCCGTCCACCTCACCCTTGAGCCCCACCTCGAGCCCGAGCTCCATGTCGGTGGCCCGAAGCCGCGCACCGCCATCGGTGCTGAAGAGGATTCCGGAGAGCGCTTGAAGCGCGGCTCGCGTGGACACGGCCCTGGAGACGACCAGAAGGGCGTCGAGAAGCGATTGGCGAGTGGTTGTGATCTTCATTGCCTGTTGTTAGGAGTTCCTAGGAGTAGTAAGGGTTGTGGATGAGGTGGATATGTGGATCGATTCTTTCAGTCGGTTCGGTCACGATCGATCTCGCCGGAGCGAAGCTGGGTATCGAGCTCCGCCAGTGTCCGGGAGAGGCGGGCGTCCTCGAGCACACGGGTCTCGACCTTGCGGATTGCATGAAGCACCGTGGTGTGGTCGCGGCGGTTGAAGGCTTGGGCGATCGCGGGCAGTGAGAGCTCGGTGAGCTCCCGGGTCAGGTACATGGCGAGCTGCCGTGCGGCGGCGACCGGGGCGGTCCGGGTGGGGGAGAGGAGGTCGCCGACGGTGAGCTCGAGCTTCGCGGCAACGGCCTCCTGAATCTGCCCCGCGTCGGGGCTTCTTCCGGTCGGCGCGGCGATCTGATCGGATGGGAGCGCCCGGTCCACGGCATCGACGTCGAGACGGGAGGCCGTCAGTGAGGAGAGAGCGACCACCCTGGTGAGGGCGCCTTTGAGGACGCGGAGATTGGTGGAGCTCCTTGAGGCGAGCGCGCGCAGCGCGTCCGCCGGGAGTTGCTCGGCATGCTCTCGGGCGAGGCTGCCGAGAAAGAGAAGGCGGGTCGCGAGGTCCGGGGGTTCGAGCGATACGGTCAGTCCCCACTCGAAGCGGTCGCGAAGGCGGTCGGCGAGGGCGGAGAGCTCGGCGGGAACGCGATCGGCGGTGAGGACCAGTTGGGCACCTCCCTCATACAGGGTGTTGAAGGTGTGGAAGAACTCGTCGGCGGTCCTCGCTTTCCCTTGCAGGAACTGGACGTCATCGATCAGGAGGACGTCTGCGCGCCTGTAGCGCTCCTTGAAAGCATCGATCGTCGCGCCGTGAAGGGAGGAGACGAACTCGTTCGTGAAGCACTCGGCGGTCGTGTAGTGGACGACGAGCTGGGGGCTGTGTCGATGGAGGTAGTTCGCGATCGCGCCGAGCAGATGGGTCTTGCCGAGGCCCGGGGGACCGTGGAGGAAGAGCGGGTTGTAGGCCTCCCCGGGAGCCTCGGCCACCGCGAGAGCGGCCGCATGCGCAAGCTGGTTGCCCGGCCCGATGATGAAGCGCTCGAAGGTGTAGCCGGGGTTGAGGGCGACGCGCGATGCGGCCTCGACGGGAGCCTCAGCGCCCCCCTCGCGGGACCCGGGTCCGTCGACGAGCTCGACCTCCCTCACCCCAATCCCGGCTCGGAGCGTGGCGGCGCGGAGCAGATCCATGTAGCGCCGGCGGACCCAGCGAGTCACCCGCCGCGGCCCGGTCAGGTAGAGGGTCGCGCCCCGCTGGGAGACCGGAGTGAGCGGCGCGAACCAGAGCCGGTAGGTGTCCTGGTGCATCGAGTCGGCGAGCTCGCACTGAATTGCGTGCCATGACCCGGCGACCTCGCCGCTCATGTCGTTCACCTGCCCCGGAACCTGATCCTCCTTCCTCCTGTCGTCGGCGCCGGCTCTGCCCGGGCGGCGATCATAGGCTCCGCCGCCCGCGATCCGGAAAGGGCACAGCGCGGGCTCCGTGCAAATCGCGGCGAAAACCGAGCGGCCCGTCGCGGCGACGGTGAGCGGTGGGAGGAGCGGGTGCGCCACGTATACTGCCGTGCCCTCGCCCCTCCGAGCCTGGGGCCGATTTCGATGAAGCGGACCTATCAGCCGAAGAAGCGCAAGCGGGCCCGGACGCACGGGTTTCGGACGCGAAGCCGGACCCGGTCCGGCCGGGCGATCCTGAGGCGTCGGCGACAGAAGGGCCGCAAGCGCCTCACCCCGTAGGCCTTGGCGTCGAAGGGCCGCCCCGATGCCCGTCGGCGCCGCCTCTCGCGGAGCGGCGACTTCGACCGCGTCTACCGGGAGGGCAACTCTCGCGGCAACCGCTTCCTCGTTCTCTACTCCTTCCCGCGAGGTGAGGAGGAGCCGGGTGCGCCCTCGAGGCTTGGGCTCTCGGTGGGCCGGAAGGTGGGCCGAGCCGTCGTCCGCAACAAGGTGAAGCGGGCGGTGAGGCAGGCCTTCTGGGAGCTCCGCGAGGGCCTTCCCGCCGGTCACGATTACGTCGTCGTCGCGAGGCCCGGAGTCGAGGGACTGCTCGAGCGCGACGGTCAGGAAGGGATTCGCTCCTGCCTCGCGGAGCTCGTTGAGGCTCCTGACGAGGAGCGTTTGTCGTGAAACGGATCCTCACCGCGCTGCTCCTCGCCCCGATCCGCCTCTACCAGCGTTGGATCTCGCCCGCGCTCGCCCCGCGCTGCCGCTACTACCCGACCTGCTCCGCCTACGCGGTCGAGGCGATCCGCGAGCTTGGCCCCGTCCGCGGGACGATCCTGGCCGGCCGGCGTCTCCTTCGCTGCAACCCGTTCAGCCACGGCGGGGTCGACGAGCTCTCCGATCGGCGTCTGTTCCGCAAGACCCCGACCCGCTCGGAGCGCACGGCCCGCCCGTCGCTTCCCACGGCCCGCTCCGGCCCGGCCAACCCCACCTAGGAGCAGGACGTGTTCCTCCAGGCCGCCGTCCCCGTCATCGAGCAGCTGAAGGATCTCTTCGATGATCTGATCACCTGGATGTACGACGACCTCGGGCTCGCATGGGGCCTGGGGATCGTCCTGATCACGTTCATCTCCCGTCTCGTCGTCCTCCCCCTCACGCTGCGCTCGATGAAGGGGATGCGCGAGCTCCAGGCGCTGCAGCCGCACATGAAGGAGATCCAGGAGAAGTACAAGGACGACCGCCAGCGCCTCCAGCGCGAGCAGATGGCCCTGTTCCAGGAGCACGGGGTGAACCCGCTCTCCTCCTGCCTGCCGATGCTGCTTCAGGTCCCGGTCTTCTTCGCCCTCTACAGCCTCCTGAACAGTGCCTCGTTCAAGGCTCAGCTCGAGGCATCCGGTGCGCCGGGGTGGCTGTTCATCGACGACCTCGCTGCGAAGCCGGAGGGAGCGGTGACCCTGGTGCTGGTCGTGCTCGCGGTCGCCTCCTCATTCGCCCTGATCCTGGTGAACCCGTCGCCCTCGACGGGGGGTGCCTCTCAGCGCTACCTGATGGCCGGGTTCTTCGCCCTGATCACGATCTTCTTCATTCCCAACGCGCCCGCCGGAGTCGCGGTCTACTGGATCGCGAGCGGGGTCTGGGCGCTCGGCCAGCAGGCGGTGATCAGGATGGTCTGGCCGCTCCCGCCGGTGCCGACGCCGGAGGAGGTGCGCGCCACGAAGCCGCCGCCTCCGCCGCCGCGGAAGAAGAAGCGGCGGCGCTAGGGCCGGCCTCGTCACCCGCCCGTAGACTGCCCGCCGTGGAGAACGGAGGCGAAGGCTCGACCGCGGTGATGCCCGAGGTGCCCGCCGAGCGAGTGCGCGCGTTGCTCGAGAGGGTCGTCGAGAGCCTGGGACTCGACGCGTCCATCTCCGTCTCGGAGGAGGACGAGGAGATCCACGCCGAGATCGAGGGGGAGGAGGTCGGCCTGCTGATCGGCGGGCATGGGCAGACGATCGACGCGATCCAGCTGCTCTGCTACCAGGCCGCCTACCGGGGGCGCCAGGACCGCAAGCGGGTCTCCGTCGACGCCGCCGGCTACCGGCGCCGCCAAGGCGAGTCGCTTCGCCGCCGAGCCGACCTGGCGGCCGAGGACGCCGTGCGCCACGGCCAGGCCGTGGAGATGGATCCGATGGGCGCGAACGATCGCCGGGTCGTGCACGAGCACCTCCGCGATCGGCCCGAGATCGAGACCTACAGCGAGGGC
>DASUYK010000036.1:0-32593 GCA_036377415.1 Solirubrobacterales bacterium | reverse complement strand
CCGGACCGAGCGGGCGGGCGGATCGGAGATCCCGGACGCGATCGCGACCGCGGTTGCGACCTCCGGAACGGCGATCGTCTTCGCGGGCGGCACCGTGGTGATCGCGCTCGTCTCGCTGATGGTGGCGGGGATCCCGCTCGTCACCTCGCTCGGCTACGCGTCGGCATTCGCCGTGCTCACCGCAATCCTCGCCTCGATCTCGCTGCTCCCGGCGGTGCTCGCGGCGGTCGGCCGGCACATCGACTCGGTCCGCCTGCCGGCGTTCCTCCATCCGAAGCCGAAGCCGGCGAACAGGGGCTTCTGGGGGGCCTGGGCGCGCGGGGTCACGGAGCATCCGTGGCGCGCTGTCGGTGCCTCGGTCCTGATCTTCGGCATCCCGGTCATCCCCTTCTTCTCGCTCGAGCTCGGCCAGGAGGACACCGGTGCGACCCCGAAGGACACTCAGGAGCGGCAGGCCTACGACCTGCTCGCCTCGGGGTTCGGGCCCGGCTACACGAGCCCGCTGCAGGTCGCGGTCGAGCTCTCCTCCCCGGCGAAGCCGAGCAGCACCTTCGAGAAGCAGTACGCGCGCGCCCAGAGCCTCCAGGATCAGCTCGAGGACGAGCAGGCCACCGGCCAGCTCCAGGCGGCCTCGCTGCAACGACAGGCGGACGAGCTTGAGGCCCAGCAGGCGCAGCTGCTGGCGGAGAAGGCGAGCCTGGAGACGAAGGCCGGGAACCTCAAGGCCGAGAAGGCGAAGCTGAGCAGCAGCGCGAAGAAGCTGAAAAGGGAGAAGAAGCTGCTGACAGGGGCGAACGCCCTGCTCGCCGAGGCGAAGCAGCTCGCATCGCAGGCGGCGGCGCTGGCGAAGGAGGCGGCGCAGGTCGCAGCCGCGCTGCGCGAACGGCCAAGCCGCGAGCTAGTTCAGGCGCTGAAGCAGATCCAGGCTGAGATGCGGGAGCTGAAGGCGGAGGCGACCGCGTTGAAGGACCAGTTCGCCAAGCTCGGGAAGGAGGCGAGCAAGGTCGGGGGAGAGGCGTTCGGGCTCGCGACCTCAGCGGCAGCCGCGGGCCGCGAGGCGATCGCCCTCGTCCAGGAGAAGAATCAGCTTGTCCAGGAAGGCTCACAGCTCAAGGTCGAGGCGGCCCAGCTCCAGACCGGGAAGGCCCAGCTCGATGCCCTCCAAGAGCAGGCGGAGACGCAGCAGCAGCAGGCGGAGAAGCTGAAGACGACGCTCACCGACGAGCTGACCGCGGCGGGTGGGGACCAGCGCGGCACGGATCCCCGTCTCGTAAGCCTCCAGGATGCGATGAAGGGCACGACCGGGGTGCAGCTCGTCTCGCCGCCGCAGATCAACAAGCCGGGTAACGCAGCCGTGTTCACGGTGATCTCGACGACGGATCCGGCCGACGACCAGACGGCGGATCTGGTGAAGACCCTCCGAGCGTATGTAATCCCGGAGTCGACCGCGGGAACGGATACGGAGGCCCACGTCGGCGGCCAGACGGCGAGCTACGTGGATCTGGCGACCGCGATCACCGACAAGCTCTTCCTCGTGATCGTCACCGTGATCACCCTCGGCTTCCTCGTTCTCCTGATGGCCTTCCGCTCCTGGATCGTCTCGACGCAGGCGGCGGTCTGCAACCTGCTCTCGGTCTGCGCCGCGTTCGGCGTCGTCACCGCCTGCTTCCAGTTCGGCTGGGGTATCGACCTCGTCGGAATCGACACGGCCAGCGACGAGGTCCCGATCGCGAGCTTCGTGCCGCTGATCATGTTCGCTGTCCTCTTCGGCCTCTCGATGGACTACCAGGTGTTCCTGATGAGCCAGGTGGAGCACGCGCGCGCCAACACCCGCGGCAACCGGAGGGCGATCGCGACCGGACTCGCCTCCGGCGCCCGGGTGATCAGCGCCGCGGCCCTGATCATGATCTCGGTGTTCGCCAGCTTCATCCTCGACGGCGACCCGACGGTGAAGCAGTTCGGGGTCGGTCTCTCCGTGGGCGTGGCGCTGGCGGGGATCTCCGTGTTGCTCCTCGCTCCGGCACTGCTCGTGCTGGCCGGCCGCGGAGCCTGGTGGGTCCCACGCTGGGCCGATCGCGTCGTCCCCCACATGGACATCGAGGGGGCGGGGGTAGCAGACCAGCGAGATGGCAAGAGCGGGGCGGTCCCCGAGCGGCCGAGAAAGGGCTCGATGAAGCTGTGAGCCCCCGCCGCCCGGAGAACCCGCCGCTCGATCGCGATCATCTCGCCGACGACCCGATCGAGCAGTTCGCGGCCTGGTTCGAGGAGGCAATTGCGGTCGCCCCCCTTGCGGAGGCGATGACCCTCGCGACGGTCTCCGCCGACGGCACTCCGAATGCGAGGATGGTCCTGCTCAAGGGGTTCGGTCCGGACGGCTTTCGCTTCTACACCAACCGCGAGAGCGCAAAGGGGGAGGAACTCGATGCCCACCCCCGGGCCGCGCTGGTCCTTTACTGGCGCGAGCTCGACCGCCAGGTCCGGATCAGGGGCATGGTCACTCGCCTGAGCGAGTCCGATTCCGATCGGTACTTCGCGAGCCGCCCCCGCGACAGCCAGATCGGCGCCGCGGTCTCGCCCCAGAGCCACCCGATCGAGCGCGACGAGCTCGACCGGCGCTACCGCGAGCTCGCCGCCGAGCTCGGGGACGCGCCGGTTTCCCGGCCCGCTTACTGGGGCGGATATCTGGTCACCCCCGAGGCGATCGAGTTCTGGCAGGGACGCGAGAGCCGGATGCACGACCGGTTCGTCTACAGGCGTGAGGCCGGTGACTGGAGGATCGAGCAGCTGGCGCCGTAACCGGATTGGCGGGTGGAGGCGGCGGGTAGGGGTCCGGCATGGCGCAGCCGCGCTCCCACCCAGGAGGTGTCGACGAGCGGTTCCGCTCCTTTTGGGCGAAGTCGGTTCTGGCGCCAGAGCATCCTTCGCTGGCGCAGGATGCGAGCTGCGACGTCGCGGTGGTGGGGGCCGGGATCGTCGGCGTCACCGCTGCTCTCGATCTCGCCCGCTCTGGCGCCGGGGTCGTCCTCCTCGAGGCGCGCCGGATCGGCTCCGGAGCGACGGGGTACACGACCGCGAAGCTCACCTCGCTTCACGGCCTGGCCTACGCGAGCCTGGAGTCCTCACTCGGAGCGGACACCGCGAGGATCTATGCCGAGGCGAACGAGGCCGGGCTCGCCCGGATCGCCTCATCGGTGGTCGAACTCGGGATCGACTGCGACTTCCGCCGCAAGTCGAACTTCACCTACTCGGAAAGCGACTCCGGCCGCTCCTCGATCGCCGAGGAGACGGCGGCCGCGAGGCGGGCCGGCCTCGGTGCGACGCTCGTCGATCGGGTCCCCGCGCTGCCCTACCCGGTGAGCGCCGCTGTTCGCGTCGAGAACCAGGCCGAGTTCCATCCGCTCTCCTACCTGCATGCGCTCGCGGCAGCCGCCGGCGACGCCGGCGCCCGGATCCACGAGGGAACCCGCGTCGTCTCGATCGACCAGGGAGATCCCTGCCGTGTCGTCACCGAGGAGGGGGCGGTTGTCCAGGCGAGCCACGTGATCGTCGCGACCCACATGCCGATCCTCGATCGCGGGCTGTTCTTCGCCCGCATGCACCCGGAGCGCTCCTACGTGCTGCTCGCGAGGCTCCGCTCACCGGTGCCGGAGGGGATGTACCTGAGCGACGAGCACCCCGCGCACTCGCTGCGGGCAGTGCCGACCGAGGACGGAGAGCGGCTGATGGTGGGCGGCGAATCGCACAAGGCCGGCCAGAGCGACCAGGCCGAGCGTTACCGGGCGCTGGAGGCGTGGGCCCGGGAGCGCTTCGAGGTGGAGGCGATCGAGCATCGCTGGGCGACCCAGGACAACATGCCCAACGATGGCCTCCCGTT
This sequence comes from Solirubrobacterales bacterium, assembly GCA_036377415.1. GTDB lineage: Bacteria > Actinomycetota > Thermoleophilia > Solirubrobacterales > 70-9 > DASUPK01. Next base: position 28,719 of record DASUYK010000036.1, on the reverse strand, counting down.
CGTCGGCAGGCTCTGGCCCTTCTCGGATCGGATCCTCACCGCCACCGGGATGCGCAAGTGGGGGCTCGCGATGGGGACGTCCGCCGCGGGGATCCTCGCCGACGCGGTCCGGGGGACCGAGAACCCCTGGGCGCGTACCTTCAGCCCGGTCCGCCTGCATCCCCTCGCGGGCGGAAGCGACTTCATCAAGGAGAACGCGAACGCCGGCCTCCGGTTCGTCGCCGACCGGCTCGCGCGGCGCCTCTCGGTGAGTGAGCTCGCTCCCGGCGAGGGGGCGATCGTCGGATCCGGGCTGAGGCAGCGGGCCGTCTATCGCGACGAGTCCGGCGAGCTCCACTCGCTCTCCGCGAGATGCACCCATCTCGGATGCATGGTCCGCTTCAATCCCGCCGAGCGGACCTGGGATTGCCCCTGCCACGGTTCGCGCTTCGACCTCGACGGCGCAGTGATCGAGGGTCCCGCTGTGCGCGGGCTCCGACGGCAAGACTAGACTCGCCGCCGATGGAGGGGATCGACACCGGCCGGTCGGCCGGCGCCAACAAGCCCTTCTACACCCGGGCCTCGTTCTGGGTGGGCCCGTTCATGTGGATCCTCGGCGCCGTCGTCGCGACGGCCCTGGCGATCGGCTGGTACGCGCTCGGGGGGTTCCCACGCGACCACGACAAGTACGGAGAGGTCGCCGTTCCGGGCACCGCTGAGCTCGCGCTGCCCGAGGGCGATGTCCGGATCAACTTCGAGAACGGCGCGCACCGGAGTGGTGACAGCACGATCCTCGAGGACCAGCCGCCCGGCCTGACGGTCGCCGTGACGCCCGCCGGGGGCGGTGAGCCGGTCGAGGTGGACGATGTCCCCAGCTGGATCTTCAGTTCCACCAGCGGCGACCGGGGCCACGAGCCGTTCGCGAAGATCGACGTGCCGAGCGATGGTGGCTACCTGGCCGCGGCAAGCGCGGACGGGGAGCCGCCCCCGCCCGCGCCGAAGCCGCCCGCGATCCAGGCCGAGCCGCCAAAGGTGGACTCCGGCGCCGCCCTCTCGTTCGGCGCCGCCCCCTGGAACCCGCTCGACTCGACCTTCCTCGGTGCCGTCCTCGTCTTCGTTGCGGTGATGCTGGTCATACTCGCCTTCACCCTGCCGTTCCGGCTGTTCATGGGACGGCGCTAGCCCGCCCGTCCGCGGACCACCAGTCCGGCTACGATCAGGGTGGACCGTGCTAGGCGGGGAATTAGCGGTGCCCTGTAGCCCGCAATCCGCTCTAGCGGGGCTGAATCCCCGAACGAGGGGCCGGCCCTCGGGGTCGGGCCGCCGCGGGCGGCGTTGACGGCCAGGTCCTGCGCAATGTGGGCCCGCGAACCAGGTCAGGTCCGGAAGGAAGCAGCCTTAAGCGGTAGCCGGCATGTGATGCAGACCAGCCTGGCCCGAGCCAAAAGCGGTGGACACGCCCGGGAGCCTCGTCTCGAGGACGGGTGCACGGTCCATTTCCCTGCCCGCAGGTTGCGGGATCGGCTCGGGGTCGCGTTCGGGGCGGCGGTTAGACTCGATTCGTGGCCGAAGCAGCCTCCCTCTACCGCCGCCACCGCCCGCAGAGCTTCGCCGAGGTGGTCGGGCAGGAGCACGTGGTCAGGACGCTGTCGAACGCCGTCGAGAAGGGACGCGTCCATCACGCCTACCTCTTCGTCGGCTCGCGCGGCACCGGGAAGACCTCGATGGCGAAGATCCTGGCGCGCTCGCTCAACTGCGTGGAGGGGCCGACGCTCGAGCCGTGCGGAGAGTGCGAGCCGTGCAGGACGATCGCGGCGGGGACGTCCCTCGACGTGATCGAGATGGACGCGGCCTCGAACCGCTCCGTCGACGACGTCCGGGAGCTCCGGGGGCGCGTCGGGCTCGCCCCGGCGGCCGGGCAGTGGAAGGTCTACATCCTCGACGAGGCCCACATGCTCACGAAGGAGGCGTGGAACGCCTTTCTGAAGACACTCGAGGAGCCGCCGCCGAACACGGTCTTCGTTCTCGCGACCACCGAGCCCCAGAAGGTGATGGCGACGATCGTCGATCGCTGCCAGCGGTTCGACTTTCAGCGCCCCTCGCTCGAGCAGATCGCCGAGGTGATCCGGCGGGTCTCCTCCGCCGAGGGAATCGAGATCGATGACGGCGCCGTCGCCCTGATCGCGCGCTCCGCGACCGGCAGCTTTCGCGACGCGCTCGGGACCCTCGATCAGCTGGTCGCGTTCGGCGGCGAGAGGGTGAGAACCGACGAGGTCGTGGAGCTGCTCGGAGCGGCCGATGCGGAGCTGCTCTTCGACACCACGGATGCGCTTGCCTCGCAGGACGCGAAGGCCGCGCTGGAGGCGGTCGAACGGCTGTCGCGCTCCGGCCGCGACCCGGGCCAATTCGCCCGGGATCTGACCGCTCACCTGCGCCAGCTGCTGGTCTCCCGCGCGACCGGCGAGGTCCCCGAATCGTTCACGGTCACGGTGGCTCAGCCGGAGAGGCTCGCCGAGCAGGCGAAGACGGTGGACGACGCGAAGCTGATGGGTGCGATCGACGCGCTCAGCGCGGCGGTTGCGGCGATGCGCGAGGGGGATGATCCCCGGCTAAGCCTCGAGGTGGCCTTGCTGAAGGTGGCTACGCCGTCTCTCGATGCGTCGAGGGAGGCACTGTTGAGGCGGATCGAGCAGCTCGAATCCCGGATGGGGGAGGGCGGCTCGGGGGTGACGTCGCCATCGGGCGCCGGCGACGAATCCGCAGCAAGGGCGCCATCCGTGGATGAGCCGGCGATCGAAAAGCCCGAGCGCGCTGGGGCCACACCCCCGGATCCGCCCTCAACGGACGAGCGTGCAGGGCCGCAGGCCGCTGAGACGAATGCTGCCGCAGGCGGCGTGGGCACCGCAGCCGTGGAGATCGAGATCGACCGGGTGGTCGAACTCTGGCCCGCCGTCGTCGGACATCTGCGCGAGACCGGGTCGGAGATGCTCTCCACGCTCTTCAACGGAGCGCGGCCGCTCGGCGTCATTTACGAGCGCTCGATGCTGCGGGTCGGCTTCCCGTCCTCCGCGAAGTTCAACAAGCGCAAGGCGGAGGCGCCGGCGAACGTCGAACGGATGACGGATGCGATCCACGCGATCATCGGCGAGCGACTGAGGCCCGCCTACGAGCTCACGGAGGAGGAGAATGCGGCCGAGAACGCGGAGTCCGGCGAGATCACGGAGGATGACCTGATCGAGATGATCAAGACCAACTTCGACGCGCACGAGGTCGACGCCGACGAGGCGCGGGAGAGCGAGACCGGCTGATGGCGCAGGGACCGAACCTGAACCAGCTCATGAAACAGGCACAGCAGATGCAGGCCGAGATGGCGAAGGCCCAGGAGCAGCTCAAGGAGGAGACTGTCGAGGCGAGCGCGGGGGGCGGAACCGTCAAGGTGACGATGACCGGCGACATGCAGCTTCGCGAGATCAAGATCGCCCCCGAGGCGATCGACCCCGAAGAGCCCGAGATGCTCGAGGACTTGGTCACCGCGGCGGTGAGCGAGGCGCTCCGCTCCGCTCAGGAGCTCGCCGCCAGCAGGATGGGCGGGATCGCCGGCATGCCCGGCTTGCCGGGCATGCCGTAGATTCGGCGGCGGTAGGTTCGGCAGCGGTGTTCGTGGCTGCCGAATGTGCGGGCCGTTGATGGCGAAGCCGGTGGCTCATCTACGCTGCTCCCATGTACGCGGGACCGATCAGCCGCCTGATCGCAGAGCTCTCCAGGCTGCCCGGGATCGGGCAGCGCACCGCGCAGCGGCTCGCATTCCACATCCTCCGGGCGGACGAGGCCGAGGCGCTCGCGCTCGCGGATTCGATCCGCGAGGTGAAGGAGAAGGTCGGCCTCTGCGAGCGCTGCTTCAACCTCGCCGAGGGACCGCTCTGCCGGATCTGCGAGGACGCGCGCCGCGACCAGTCGGTGATCTGCGTCGTCGAGCAGCCCTCCGACGTGATCCCGATCGAGCGGACCGGCGAGTACCGCGGCGTCTACCACGTCCTCGGCGGCGCGCTCTCGCCGATCGACGGGATCGATCCCGAGGACCTCCGGATCGCGGAGCTGCTCGAGCGGGTGAACGGCGAGACCAGCGAGGTCGTTCTCGCGACCAACCCGACGACCACAGGCGAGGCGACCGCGCTTCACATCGCGGAGAGCCTCAGGGACCGAGTCACGGTGACCCGTCTCGCCAGCGGCCTCCCGGTCGGCGCTGATCTCGAGCACGCGGACGAGGTCACCCTAGGCAAGGCTCTCGCCGGCCGCCACTCGCTCGGCTGAGCGGCCCCGCGAGCGGGTTTCCTTTGCGATAGGCTCGCCGAGTCCGGGGAGAAACCTGAATCAGGAGGGGGCAGTGCTGATGCGAAGGAACTGGAAGTCCCTTGGGGCGGGGTCGCTGATGATCCTGGCCCTGACGATCACCGCGACGCTGGGTACCGCGAGCGCCGACCCAGTCGCCCAGGCGGCCGGTCTCAAGAAGTGCCTGAAGAAGGCGAAGAAGATCAAGGACCCGGTGAAGCGGAAGAAGGCGAAGAAGAAGTGCCGGAAGAGGTTCCCTCCGGCTCCGACGCCGGCTCCGCTCGTTCGGGCCGTACTGACGTGGACCGGCGGGGGTGGCAGCACCGACTATGACCTCTACGTCTTCGATGCGAACGGGGCCACGGCAAGGGCCGGCTCGAACCCGATCCCGAACACGACGTTCTCCGGGGCCGGGCCCGATCCGTCCGGTACGGAGTCCTTCACCGACCTGATCTACACGAAGCCCGGTGCCCGCAATTTCCAGTTCGGCGTCTGCCACGAGGATGGCGGCAGCGACGGGTCGTCGTACAGCATCGACTACGTGACAGCGGACGGAGTGCACCACCTCGACGCACGCAGCGGCGGCAGCGACGGGTTCAACGCCAGGTACAGCGGCGGCCCGCCGGCTCTGAACACGTTCACCTGTCCGGCCCTCTAGCCGGGCGCGACCGTTTCGACCGTCGCCTCTGGGGCGCTTCGGCGCTCTGGAGGCGGCGGGTCGGGTCGTCGTCTAGAGGCGGCGGGTCGGGTCGTCGTAGCCCGAGCGCGGCGGGGACTCGTCGCGATCCTTCGAGTTGCCCTGCTGGACCAGCTCGTAGAGCAGTGAAAGGGCGAGTCCCGCGCCCCCGGCGATCATCAGGATCAGCCCGACGGTCTGGATGTCGATCACGTCGCTCTCGACGTTGATCGCATAGCGGAGGATCGCGCCGATCGCGATCAGGAAGATGGCCGTGGCGATGGTCAAGGGCGCCAGCATACCCGCGGGTGCGGCCTACGCCGGTGATCCCCCTCCCTCCCTCTCGTTGATGCCGAACCGGTAGTACAGCCGGCGCAGCGGCTTCGGCGCCCACCAATTCCAGCGGCCGAGCAGCTCCATCAGGGACGGCACGAGCAGCGCCCTGATCAGGCTTGCGTCGATCAGAACGGCGAGCGCGACCCCGATGAAGTTCTCCTTGATGAAGATGATCTTCGAGGTGGCGAAGACCCCGACCGCGACCGCGAAGAGCAGCGCCGCGGCCGTGACGATCCGCCCGGTTCGCTCCAGGCCGATCGCGACCGCCTCGGAGTCACCGTTGCCGTTGTCCCGAGCCTCCTTGATCCGCGAGAGCAGGAAGACGCCGTAGTCGGTGGAGAGCCCGAACGCGAGCGCGAACAGCAGGACCGGCATCGTCTGCTCGAGCGCTCCCTGGCTTCGGTAGTCGAGCAGGCCCTCGAGCCGGCCGTCCTGGAAGATGAACACCAGGATCCCGAAGACGGCGGTGAGGTTGAGTACGTTCATCAGCAGCTGCTTCACCGGCAGGACGACCGATCCGGTCATCAGGAAGAGGACGACCAGCGTCGAGACGACGATGATCCCGACCGCGATCGGCAGGTGGTCCTTCAGGCTCTCCTGGAAGTCGACGAAGTTCGCCGCGCTGCCGGTGACCAGGACGGTCGAGCCGGCAGGATCGGGCAATTCCCGCACCTTGTTGACCAGGTCGCGGCTCTCGTCCTCGATGAACGGGTTGTCGTTCACCGCCTCGATCACCGTGTCCCCGTTCTCGAGAGGCCTCGGCGGGTTCACCGCGACGATCCCGTCGATGCCCGAGATCTGTCGCTGGACTGCCTCGACCTCCTCCGGAGTCCCGTCCTCGACCAGCACTCGGATCGGGCTGTCTCGAAACGGCGGGAACTCGGCCCGGAGGACGTCGTCGACCTGCCGCGCGCTGGCGCTGTCGGGCAGGACCTGAGCGTCGACCGAGGTGAACTTGAGCGAGTAGAAGGGGATCCCGAGCACGATCAGAAGTGCGGCGGTCGCCGTCGCGATCCCGACCGGGCGGCGCTTGACGAACTGCGAAAGCCGATACCAGAAGCCCTCCTGGGTGGCTTCGGCCTCGCGCTCGGCGCGCCGCTGAAGGAAGCTGGGGGACCAGGCGTTCACCCTGGTGCCGAGCAACGCGAGCACCGCAGGCAGAACGGTGAGCGCGATCACCGCGGCGAGAATCGCCACGAGCGCCCCGCCCATCCCCATCGAGTAGAGGAACCGCTGCGGGAAGACGATCAGGGATGCCAGCGCGGCGGCGACCGTGATCGAGGAGAAGAGGACGGTCCGGCCGGCGGTCGCCATCGTCACCCTCATCGCCTCTATGCCGGGGCCGGACTTCGCGATCTCCTCCCGATAGCGGGAGACCACGAACAGGCTGTAGTCGATCGCGAGCCCGAGCCCTAGCCCGGTGGTCAGGTTGAGGGCGAAGATCGAGACGGAGCCGAACTCGCTGCCCACGCGCAAGAGCAGGAAGGTGCCGACGATCGCCAGGGCGCCGATCATCAGCGGGAGCAGAGCCGCGACCCCGCTCCGGAAGAAGAGGAAGGTGAGCAGGAAGAGGAGGGGGAAGACGAACATCTCGGCGACGCGCAGGTCGTGCTCCACCTGCTTGTTGATCTGCTCCGAGGCGACCGCGAATCCGCCCACGCTCACCCCCGGATCCTCATCGAGATCGTCCGCGATCCGCTGCCCCGCCTCCTGAAGCTCCTTGTCCTCGGTCGGCTTCAGGCTGACCGCGAGGTAGGTGCTGGTGCCGTCCGCCGAGACGAAGTCCCGGTTGCCGGTCTCGAGGAATCCGACGATCCCGTTGACCTCCGGATCGGCCTTCACCTTGCGCTCGACCGCCTCGATCCGCTGCTTGCCGCCAGGGGTGGTGGGGGAGGCGTCCTCGATCAGGACGATCACGCTCGCGTCGCGGAAGCCGGCGCTCTCCAGCTTCTCGTCTGCGATCACGCTCTCGGTCGCCGGGTCGTCGGCGCCGTACGGATCGAGCCGGTCGGCGACCCCTGCACCGAGGGCCCCGGCGACCGCGAAGAAGATCGCGGCGATGATCACGACGCGCTTTCCGCGCCTCTGGGCGAGCGATGCGAGTGCGTTGAACATCACTTACTCCTTCCCCCTCGGCGTCGAATGTTGAGACCCACGGCCACCCCGAAACTCATCGGGATGGGCGGCGATCTCCCGTTCCAGATCCTCGGCGGCGCGCTCGAACCAGGCGGCCGCCCATTCGTTCATCTCGATCCCGTAGCGAAGAACCGCGAGCGAGCCCGCATCCGGGCTGGCCTCAGGCCCCTCGCCGTCGCCCGCCTCGACCATCTCCTCGATTGCTCGCAGTTGGGCGGCCTTCGCCGCCGACATCGCAGCCCGCTCCCGGGCGATCTCGGCAGTCCGTTTCGGGTCGATCGACCCGGCGAAGAAGAGCTCGAGCAGGCCCTCGTCGCGGACCTCGAAGGTCTGAGGCGCCCGGTCGATCCACTCCCGCGCGGCTCGCTTCCCCTCGGCGGTGAGCTGGTAGATCGTCCTTGGGCGCGCGCCCTGCGACTCCTCGTTCCCGGAGACGAAACCGTGCTTCTCCAACCGCTTGAGCTCGGGGTAGATCTGCCCGTAGCTGGCTGCCCAGAAGAACCGGGCCGAATCGTCGACGAGCCGCTTGATCTCATAGCCCGAGCGCGGCCGGGCGGCGAGCATTCCCAGAATCACCTTGGCGGTAGCGCTGAGCTCCATGGGTACAGATATATCAGCTCGATATATCGGATAGTGTGATCCTGGTCACCAGCGGGCGCTGCATCGCCTGCCGATCGGCGCCACCTCGACCCTCGCCTATCCTCAGTCGCCGATGACCGCGACGCAGAGCGACGGGATAGTGGTGATGAAGTTCGGCGGGACCTCGGTGGCGGGCACCGAGGAGCTTCGCCGCGCCGCGAGGCGGATCGTGGCGGCGCGCGAGGAGGGCGAGCGGGTGGTCGCTGTCCTCTCGGCCCGCGGGAAGACCACCGACCGGCTCCTCGAGGCGGCGAGGGAGATCTCGCCGCAGCCCGACCCGCGCGAGATGGACATGCTCCTCTCGATCGGCGAGCGGGAGTCCTGCGCCCTCTGCGCGATGGCGATCAAGGACATGGGCCACCAGGCGATCTCGCTCACTGGCTCGCAGGCGGGGATCGTCACCGACTCCTCCCACACCAAGGCGAGGATCCTCGACGTGCGCGCCGACCGGATCCGCTCCGCGTTGGAGGAGGACTCGATCGTGCTTGTCGCCGGCTTCCAGGGGGTGTCGACCGACAGCCGCGACGTGACGACGCTAGGCCGGGGCGGATCCGACACGACCGCGGTCGCGCTTGCCGCCGCGCTCGGCGGGGAGGTCTGCGAGATCTACACGGACGTCGCCGGCGTCTTCAGCGCCGATCCGCGGACCGTCTCGGGAGCCCGGAAGCTGCCGATCGTCTCCTACGAGGAGATGCTCGAGATGGCAGCCTCGGGCGCGAAGGTCCTCCAGCTTCGCTCGGTCGAGTACGCACGGAACCACGGCGTGCGAATCCACTGTCGAAGCTCCGCCGACGATGCCCCAGGTACCCTCGTCGTCGCGGAGCAGGAGACCATGGAACGACCTCTCGTAACCGCAGTCACCCACTCGACCCAAGAGGCGCGCGTCACCCTGACCGGCGTGCCCGACAAGCCCGGCGTGGCGGGTCGGATCTTCGGCGCGCTCGCCGACGCGAACATCAACGTCGACATGATCATCCAGAACGAGCCGGTCTCCCACGACCGGGGGGCCGACCTCTCGTTCACGGTCGAGGCGGACGACCTCGCCGACGCGGTCGACGCGATCAAGGGACAGGACTCGAAGATCGGAATCGAGACGGACGAGGCGATGGGAAAGGTCTCGATCGTGGGCGCCGGGATGCGGAGCCACCCCGGTGTCGCCGCGAAGGTCTTCCGGGTCCTCGGGGAGAACGGCATCAACATCGAGATGATCTCCACCTCGCCGATCAAGATCTCCTGCGTGGTCCGGGCGGATCAGGTTCCGGACGCCGTCAGGGCGCTCCACGCCGCCTTCGAGCTGGGCGAAGAGGCGATCCGCAAGGAGGAGCCGACGGGCGAGCAGCATCGCCCGACGGTGAGCTCATGAGCGGAACCGGTGGATACCGAGTCGGAGTGGTCGGCGCCACGGGTGCCGTCGGCTCCACGATTCTCGAGGTGCTCGCGGAGCGGAAGTTCCCGGCGGCCGAGGTGGTGCCGCTCGCCTCGGCGCGGTCCGCGGGCGGCAAGCTGCCTTACGCCGGAACGGAGCTCGAGGTCCGTGAGCTGACCGAGGACTCGATCCAGGGTCTCGATCTGGCGCTCTGCTCCGCCGGCGGGAAGGTGAGCGCCGACTGGGCCCCGAAGCTGGTGGAGGCCGGAGCCGTCGTCGTGGACAACACCAGCTACTGGCGGATGCACGACGACGTGCCCCTGGTGGTGGTGGATGTGAACGACGATGTGGCCGAGGGCCACAGCGGGATCGTCGCGAATCCGAACTGCACCACCATGCAGCTGATGATCGCGATCAAGCCGATCCTCGACGCCGCCGGGCTCGAGCGGATGATCGTCTCCACGTACCAGTCCGTTTCGGGCACCGGCAGAAACGCAATCAGCGAGCTGCGGGTGCAGTCCGAGGCGGTGTTGAAGGGGAAAGATGTCGAGGCGAAGGTCTACCCCCACCAGATCGCCTTCAACGTGCTTCCCCAGGTGGAGACCTTCAAGGAGGGCGACGACTACACGACCGAGGAGCGCAAGGTGATGGCCGAGACCCGGAAGATCCTCGGGCTCGGTGATGACGTCGGGATCTCCGCCACCTGCGTCCGGGTGCCCGTCATCACCGGCCACTCCGAGTCGGTCAACGTCCAGACCGGCAGGGACCTCTCGCCGGAGGAGTGCCGTGAGCTGCTCTCCGCGGCCCCTGGCCTGGTGGTGCTGGATGATCCCGCCGACGCGATATACCCGCTCGCCACGGCGGCGGCGGGCCGCGACGAGGTGTTGGTGGGCCGCATCCGCCGGGATCCCTCCCACGAGCGCTGCCTCAACCTCTGGGTCGTCGGCGACAACCTTCGCAAGGGCGCCGCGACCAACACCGTCCAGATCGCCGAGCTCCTGCACCAGCGCGGCCTAGTCCGCGTCCCGGCCCGGGCGGGCTAGCGCCCTTACCCGGCTTCTTCCCCTTCGCGAAGCGGCAGTTCGCGGCCCGCGCTCGATCGCCGCACCGACCCGGGTTCTTTTCGGACCCGAGCTTCTCGAAGATCGGGGCGACCTTGGCCGACTCTGTATAAGCCCCTCATGGACGTCGGCTTCGGCGAGGCGCTTCTCTACAGCGGGGCGCTCCTGGCGGTCGCGGCCGCCCTCTCCGGGCTGATGCGGGGCACAGTGCTCTCGATTTCGGTCCTCTCGGTCGCTGCCGGTCTGGCCCTTGCCGAGGCGGGGGCGATCCACGTCGACGCGCAGGACGCGACCGTGATCCATCTCTTCGAGCTCGCCCTGATCATCACGCTGTTCTCAGACGGCCTGTTCGTGGAGCGCGAGCTCCTCTTCCTGCACTGGAGCCCGCCGGTGCGCGCCCTCGTCCTGGCGATGCCGATCACTCTGGCGCTGCTCGCGCTGGCCGCGAAGTTGCTCTTCCCCGAGCTGAGCTGGGCCGAGGCGTTCCTGCTCGGCTCGGTCCTCTCGGCCACCGACCCGGTGGTCACCTCGGCGGTGGTCACCTCGCAGCGGGTGCCCGCGACGATCCGGCACGCCCTCAACCTGGAGTCCGGCCTGAACGATGGCATCGCCCTGCCCTTCGTCCTCTTCTTCATCATCCTCGCCTCGCCCGGTGGCGACGCCGGATCCGAGGCGGCCAAGCTCCTCGGCGAGGTGGCGGTGGGAGCGCTGATCGGAGTCGCCCTCGGGATTGGCGCCGGGCGCATCACTCGCCACCTGCCCGGTGGCGGGATCGTCCGCCGATACGAGGGGATCTACGCGCTCGGCATCGGCATGCTCGCGTACGGGCTGGCCGATGCCACCTTCGGTAATGGGCTGATCGCCGCCTTCGTGTGCGGGATCGCGATGGGCGTTGCGGAGCACGACATCGCCGACGACTTCGTCGTCTTCAGCGAGAACGTCAGCTCGATCCTCCAGGTCCTGACCTTCTTCGTCTTCGGCGGGCTGATGATCGCCACCGGATACCACGGCAGCGTCCCATTGCTGATCGTCTTCATCGCCTTCGCGCTGCTGATCGCGCGACCGGTCGCGATCTGGCTCTCGTTCTTGCGGGTGGACATGCCGACTCCGCATCGCGCATTCATCGGCTGGTTCGGGCCGAAGGGGGTGGCGGGGATGCTGTTCGCCGTCCTCGTGCTCAACTCGGACGTCGGCGAGAGCAGCGCGATCTTCGAGACGGCGGCGTTCGTGATCCTGGTCTCGATCATCGCCCACGGCCTCAGCGACACCCTCGGTGCGCGCTGGATAGAGCGGCGGATGGAGGGCGATGAGGAGCCGGGCCAGGAGGCGGACCCCGGCCTTGGCACGGGCTCCGGCGCGATGCCGTAGCTAGCCGCGCGCCCTCGCCTTCGGCTTCGCCTTTGACGTGGCCTTCGGCTTCGGCTCCGCACCCGGATCCCGGCCGCCGTTCCCGATCGGCCTGTCCTCGAGGATCTTCTTCTTCTCGTCCCGGAACTCGGCCGCCGTGAGGATTCCCTTCTCCTTCAGCTCGCCGAGCCGTTCGAGCCGGTCGAACTTCGCGTCGTCCGGGTGCCTGTCGTCGTCGGCCAGCTCCCTGAGCGCCGAGCCGATTCGCCGTCCCGCCTCGGCGCTCGCCTGCCGGGCACGCTGGCGCATCCCGAGCAGCCAGTCTCCGCGCTTGGCGCTCGGGAACTCGTGTCGTGTCTTCCGGCTGAGGGCCTCCACCCCCACGGCCGCCAGCGCGATCAGGAGCAGGGCGAGAACCGCCTGCCGCGTCGCGTCCGGCGGCCAGACGATCAGTCCGATCAGCGCGACCGCGGCAAACACGGACCAGACGACCGCCGGCCGCTCGCGGAGCGTCGGCGCCAGGCCCTGGCGGATCGAGACGGCCGCGTTCGCGGGCGAGGCCAGGAACGAGGCGACCACGAACAGGACCCCGAAGATGATCACGCTGCTCGCGATGCTGTGGAGCAGCGAGGTGGCGATCTCCCAGGCGTGCTCGGCGGGGATCCGAGCCTCCTCGGTCCTGGCGAGTGTGTCCACCATCAGCTCCTCGGTGGCGGCGCGCACGGCGATCGCCGCCAGGCCCGCGGCGATCAGGCCGAGGCCGTAGCCGAGAACGGCGATCCAGCGACGGCCCTTCGCCAGATACGCCGCGAGGGCGAATAGCACCAGGGTGCCGATCGAGAAAAGCCAGGCGAGGCCCTCGATGATCCGCACGATCGTCCGGGCGGTGTCGAGCTGCTTCGCATCGGCGACCTCGAGCTCCCCGACGTCGGCCGGCAACCGGTCGTTGGCCTGCTTCTTCAACCCGATCCGGTCGGCGAGCTGGAGGACGAGCGGCCGCAAGTCGAGCGCGACCCTCCCGGTCTCGGTCGAGACCACCTCGTTGTCTCCCTTGAGGATCGCGAGCAGCTGGCGGTGCGCGATCCGGTTCGTGTCCTTCCAGACGGCCAAGACGCGCTCGGATCGCAGGGCCTGCTGGGCCGCGCGGGTGGCGAACTGGCGGATCCCCGCTGCCACCGGGGCCGAGATCGGCTGGAGGTCCTCGGGCAGCCGCTTCTTCAGCACGGCGGCTACCTCGACGTTCGCGTAGAGTTGATCGACCGCGTAGACCGCGAGCGCGTCCGAGATCTCCCGGTCCTCCAGCACCCTGCCGCTCGTGTCCACCCACTCGTCGGTGTCGAGCGCCTGGCGATCGACCCAACTCGTGAAGATCGCGAGGAACGCCAGGACCGAGGCGAGGACTACGAGGATGCGGACCGTGATCCGGTACCGCGTCTCGGGCGGGTCAGTGGCTGCCATGCCGTCGATGGACCCTACAGCCGGCCGCCGGCCCGGCCGCAAGCATGCTGTCCGCTAGCCCGCCTGGGCTCGCTCGATCGCCTCTTTCGCCTCCTTCAGGCCTAGTCCGGTCAGCTCGCTGTAGCGCTTGACCGCCTGGATCTCGTTGCCCTTCGCGAGCAGGTCCTGGATCTCGGGGTCGTCGTTCGGATCGAGTTCGACGATCCCGGACCCGGCGGCGCCGCTCCCGCCGCGGGGGGCGATGTCGAGGTGCTCGAAGAGCTGCTCGAGCCGGACCTCGATCAGGGCAAGGCGCTTCTCGATCTCGCTGACCTGCTCCGGGAGCGATGCCGCCACGCCGCGCAGCCTAGCTGCCGCTCAAGCCGCGACAGGCTCCAAGCGCTGCTCTACCCACTCGGTCGAGGCGATGTGCTTGCCCATCCCGAGCTGCTTCGGCTCGAATCCGAGCGCGAGGCCGACGAGCTGGGGGAGATGGAGGACGGCGAGTCCGAGGTCGCGGTTGACGACCTTCGCCGCCTCCGGCTGTTGCATGTCGAGGTTGAGATGGCAGAGCGGGCATGGGGTCACCAGGCAGTCCGCACCCGCGTCAAGGGCGTCGCCGACGTGCGTGCCCGCCTGGCGCAGCGAGACCTCGCGGGCCATCGTGACGATCGGGAAGCCGCAGCACTTCCGCGCGCCGTCGTACTGGACGACCTGGCCGCCGAGCGCCTCGATCAGCTGGTCGAGGTAGAGGTCGCGCTCGGGATGCTCGTCGTAGCCGAGGCGGTGCCTGGGGCGGAGGATGTAGCAGCCGTAGAAGGGGCCGACCCGGAGCCCCTCGAGGGGACGGGTGACATGCTCCTTGAGCCTGTCCAGCCCGTAGTCCTCGACCAGGACCCAGAGAAAGTTCTTGTTCGAGAACCCCTCCGGGTCGTAGGAGAGGCCCTCCTCGGCGAGGGTCTCGTTGACGTGGGCGCGGTACTCGGAATCCCGCAGCCGCTGCTGGCATTCGGACTGGGCGCCCTGGCAGGTCGAGCAGATGTTCATCATCGGCAGCCCAGTCTGCTGGGCGAGGGCGAAGGTCCGGGCATTCAGGGTGTCGGCGAGCTCCTGGTTGTGCTCGGCGATCACTCCGGCGCCGCAGCAGTTGGCGCGGTCGAGCTCGACCAGCTCGATCCCCAGCCTCTCCGCGACGAGCGCCATCGAGCCGTGGAGCTCGGTGGTGAAGCCGCGCGAGACACAGCCGGGCCAGTAGGCCATCCGCAGATCCGCCATCAGGAGGCTCCCCCCGGCGGCTGGGCGGTCTCGGCACCCGGACCGGCCGCGATCTCCTCGACCTCGTCCGGCTCGGGCTCCCCGGGCCGTGCCTCCTCGCCTTCCTCGCCGCGGATGTAGAGATTCAGCTCCACTTGGTGGCCCTCGGTGTGAGCGTAGATCCGCTTCACGTGGCCCTGCGCGTCGCCGGGGAGCTTCGGGTGGATACCCGGGATCAGCTTCGGCAGTGAGCGCATCTTCCCGGTGCGCAGACCGCGGATCGCCGTCGGGATCGACTCGATCAGGCCCTTGATTGCGCCGTGCCTCGGTATCAGCTTGCCCTTGATCCCGGGGGCGAGGGACTCCTGAAGCAGCAGGGATTCGTCCAGCGTCCCCTTCTTCTCGATGATCTTGGTGAAGGCCTCCTCGTGGTTGTGGCCGTGGTTCTGGTCGACGATCCCCTCGCCGCCCGCGGCCCGCCGCAGCCGCATGATCTGATCCATCGGGGCGACCCCCTTCGGGCAAGCGTCGATGCACGAGAAGCAGTGGGTGCAGTCGTAGATCCCGTGCGGATCCTGGGCGAGGTCGTGGAGCCGCTCCTTCGTCTCGGCGTCGCGCGGGTCCCCGACGAAGCGATAGGCCTTGGCGAGCGCGGCCGGCCCGATGAAGTCCGGATCAGCCTCCATCGAGAGGCAGGAGGAGACGCAGGCACCGCACTGGATGCAGGCCATCGACTGGGTGATGTCGATCATCGACTCGGGCGGGACGACGTACTCCCGCTCCGGCGCATCCCCCTCGGGGAGGAGCCATGGGGTGACCCGGCGGATCTTCGTCCAGTGGGTGGACTCCATGTCGGTGACCAGGTCCTTGATCACCGGCATGTTCGCCATCGGCTCGACGACGATCTCCGTTCGCCCGTTGCCGGAGGACTCGTCCCCGCCCTCCTGCGCCGCGACCTTGTGGGTCTCGGCGTACGACTGGGCCTCCTCGAGCATCGTCTTGCAGGCGAGCGTCGACTCCCCGTTGACCTTCATCCCGCAGGAGCCGCAGATCGCGGCGCGGCAGGAGCAGCGGACGGCGAGCGAGCCGTCGTCGCGGTCCTTCGCCTGGAGCAGCCCGTCGAGCACCGACAGGGTGGGATCGAGATCGACGTCGAAGGTCTCCCAGTAGGGTCCCTCCCGGTCCTCGGGCTTGAAGCGCCTCACCTTGAGCGTGAACTCGGCCACTCCTAGACCCTACCCATCCGGATGCCCCTGACCGCCGGGCCCATCAGTAGGTGCGCTCCTGCGGCTCCCACTGGGTGATCGTCACGTCCGAGTAGCTGATCTCGGGACCGTCGTCGGTCCGGCTCAGGTCGATGTGCTTCAGCCATTCCTCGTCGTTGCGCTCCGGGAAGTCGGTCCGGAACTGCGCGCCGCGGCTCTCGGTGCGGTGGATCGCCCCGACACAGGTGCACTCGGCGCTGTCCAGCATGTAGCCGAGCTCGATCGCCCCGAGGATGTCCTGATTGAAGACGGTCCCCTGGTCGTCGACGTAGCAGCTCTCGGCCTCCTCCTTCAGCCGCTTCACCGTCTCGAGCGCCTCGTTCAGGCCCTCCGCGTCGCGGAACACCGCGACCTTCGCGTCCATCGTCTCGCCCAGCTCCCTGCGGATCTCGGAGACCCGGCGCCCCGAGCCCCTCTCCCGCCCGAGAACGGCGGAGATCCGCTGCTCCTCGTCGTTCAGAACGGCGTTCGAGACGTGCGCCAACCCGCGGCCCTTGGCGCGCTCGGCCGCGTCGACGCCGGAGCGGCGCCCGAAGATCAGTGTGTCGAGGAGGGAGTTCGCGCCGAGCCGGTTGCCACCGTGGACGGAGACGCACGCGACCTCGCCCGCGGCGTAAAGACCGGGGACGTTGGTGCGACCCTCCGTGTCCGTCTTCACGCCGCCCATCGTGTAGTGGTTGCCGGGCTTGATGTGGATCGGCTCCTTGGTGATGTCCACCCCCGCGAAGTCGCGGCCGACGAGGACGATCTCGCGCAGCGCCTCGTGAATCCGCTTGCGCGGGACGACGGTGATGTCGAGCGCGACCGTGCCGTCCGGGAACCCTCGTCCCTCTTTGATCTCCGTCTGCTCGGCGCGCGAGACGACGTCCCGTGAGGCGAGCTCCATCTTGTTCGGCGCGTAGCGCTCCATGAACCGCTCGCCGTTGGCGTTGAGCAGGTGGGCCCCCTCGCCGCGCGCGCCCTCCGTGATCAGGAAGCCCTTTCCGGCCAGAGTGGTCGGGTGGTACTGGATCATCTCCATGTCCATCAGCTTCGCGCCGACCCTGTAGGCCTGGGCGATCCCGTCACCGGTGCAGATCAGCGCGTTGGTGGTCGGCTGCCAGATCTGCCCGTTTCCGCCCGTCGCGAGGATCACCGCCTTCGCGCCGAAGTGCTCCATCGAGCCGTCCCGCACGTTCCGGCAGATCGCCCCGACGCAGTTGCCGTCGTCGTCGGTCGCCAGGGCGGTGGTGAAGTACTCCTCGTAGCGGGCGACCTCCTCCGAGTACTTCATCAGCTGCTCGTAGAGCACGTGCATGATCGCCTGGCCGGTTATGTCGGCCACGTAGTACGTCCGCGCGGCGGAGGCGCCGCCGAAGGCGCGGGTCCCGAGCCTGCCCTCCTCGTTTCGGTGGAAGGTCACCCCGAGGTGCTCGAGGTGGAGCAGCTCCTCCGGCGCCGCTCTGCACATGATCTCGACCGCGTCCTGGTCGGCGAGGTAGTCGGAGCCCTTGACGGTGTCGAACGCGTGGGACTCCCATGTGTCGTCCTCCTGGAGCGCGGCGTTGATCCCGCCCTGGGCGGCGTTCGAGTGCGAGCGCACCGGGTGGACCTTGCTGATGATCCCGACCGAGACGCCCTGCTCGGCAGCGGCAAGGGCGGCCCGCTGACCGGCGAGCCCCGCTCCTATCACGAGTACGTCATGGTCAGGCATACGGGCGCGATCCTATATAGCCCGCTGCTGCTGGCGGCTTCTAGGGCGAGCCGGGCAAACCCGGCGTGCTGGGTCGAAGCGCCCGCCCGATCGCGTCGATCGTCAGCACGCCGCGGATCCTGCCCTCCGCGTCAGTCGCCACGACCGCGCCGAGCCGGCGGAGGGACTCGTTCTGGAGGATCGCCTCGAGCGGGGTGTCTTCGCGCACGGCAAGTGAGCCGCTGTCCCGCGCGAACACGTCGTGGACCGTGGACGAGGCGCGTTCGACCGGCGGGACCTCGTCGGCCGTGCCGCGGTCGAGCAGGCCGGTGAAGCGCTGAGCCGCGTCGACCACCGGGAACCACGGCCAGCGATAGCGCAGGAAGTACTCGTCGAGCGCGCGCTCGACCGAGAGCTCCTCCGGGATCGCGACCGGCTCGGGATCCATCACGTCCGCCACGGAGATCCCCTCGATCCGGCTGGTCAGCTCGGTCTGGGCGATCGCGCCGCGCGCCGCGCCTCGGAGAATGAAGCCGAGGAACGCGAGCCAGACGCCGCTGATGATGTCCCCCAGGTAGACCATGAAGAAGCCGAGCCCCGCCAGGATCAGGATCAGGCCGAAGCCCTGCCCCAGGGTGGCCGCGAACCGCGTCCCACTGGTGCGGCTCCCGGTCCTCCACCAGGCGATCGCCCGGGCGATCCTCCCGCCGTCGAGCGGAAAGGCGGGAACCAGGTTGAAGACGAGGACGAGGAGGTTGATGCTCCCGAGCCACGCGATCAACGCCGCGAGCCCGGAGGTCTCCGCCTCGCCGTTGGTGAGCGCCGCATCGCGGAAGTCCTCGCTGCCTGCGAGCAGGAGGCCGACCGCGGCGCAGATCACGACGATCACCGCGGTCACCACGGGCCCGGCGATCGCGATCCTGAACTCTGTCGAGGGCGAATCCGAGTCCCTCTCCATGAAGGCCACCCCGCCGAACATCCAGAGGCTGATCCCGGAGATCCCGATCCCGTGGCGGAGCGCGACGAACGCGTGACCGAGCTCGTGGAGGACGATCGACGCGAAGAACAGGAGCGCCGAGGCCACGGCGAGGGCATATGGGCCGAGGTCGCCCTCCTCCGCCCCGAGGATGTCCCGGTAGGAGCCGGAGAGCCAGAAGATGATCAGGAAGAGGACGATGAACCACGAGTAGTCGACCGCGATCCTGATCCCGCGCACGCGAAAGAGCGTCAGGCCGCCGGAGGGCATGAGCTGATCTTAGGTGGCGGCGTGCCCCAGCCCGGCCAGGGCATTAGGTTTTCCCGCATGCCGGCGGAGGCGCCCACGCAGACCACTCGGGCTCCCGACGCGACCTGGATGCGCGCCAGACTCGACGAGCTCTGCTCGATCCACCGTCCCTCCGCGTCACCGGGAGAGCGCGAGGCGGCGGAGTGGCTCGCCGCGGAGTTGCGGGAGGCTGGGGCGCGCTCGGTTCGCATCGAGGAGGAGCCGGAGGCGAACGGCACGTTCTGGTGGTCGCTCGGCCTGCTCGCCGGGGCCGGGGCGATCGCCGGGCTCGCCGCTCGCCGCGGCGGACGGCTCTCGCGCGCCGTCGCGACCGCCGTCGGCGCGACCGCGACCGCGTTGATCGCGGACGAGCTTCCGCCCGGGCGACGGCGATTCCGGAGGCTGCTGCCGAAGCGGACGGCGCACCACGTGATCGCCGAGCTGGGGCCGGAGGACGCGGAGCGGACGATCGTCCTCTTGGCCCACCACGACGCCGCCCACAGCGCGTTCTTCTTCAACCCGGTGATCACCGAGACCGTCGGGCGGAAAGCGCCGTGGGTGTTCGAGAACAACGACACGAGCCCGCCCCTGATGTGGCCGGTCGTCGCCGGACCCGCTCTGGTGGCGGCGGGGGCGGCGCTCGGCAGCCGCCGGCTGATCGGACTGGGGATGCTGTTCTCGGCCGGGAGCCTTGCGTTCATGGTCGACATCGGGACATCCGGCGTCGGGCCCGGCGCGAACGACAACGGCACCGGTTGCGTCGCCCAGATCGCCCTCGCCCGCGCGCTCGCCGATGACCCGACCGAGAGCGTCCGCGTCCTCTTCCTTTCGACCTCCGAGGAGGCACTCTGCGAGGGGATGGGGTTGTTCATGGAGCGCCACGCGGCCGAGCTGCCGCCGGAGCGGACCTTCTTCCTTTGCCTGGATACCGTCGGCTCGCCGCATCTGCTGGTCCTGCGGGGGGAGGGGATGCTGAAGCTGCGCGAGTACCCGGCTGAGGCCCTGGAGCTGCTCGACTCGACGGCCGAGGAGCTTCGGATCGACCTCTTCCCCAATCTGCGCCTCCGGAACGCGACCGATGGGATCTTCCCGCTGGCGGCGGGATACCAATGCGCCTCGGTCGCCTCGTGCAATCGGTGGAAGAACCCCGCCAACTACCACTGGCGGACGGACACCCCGGGGAACCTCGACTACGGCACGCTCAGCGAGGCGATCCGGCTCTCTGAGGCGGTGATCCGCAAGCTTGACGAGAGGTGGTTCTAGACAGGCTTCGCCATCAGGTCGCGGCCACAAGCGGCCGCCCCACATAACCGCTCAGACCTTCGGCCTTCGCTCAGGGTGGTGCGGCCTGGTGGCCGCTAGGCCGCGAAGCGGGCCTCGGCCCGGGCCCGGCGCTTTGCCGCCTCTTCCTCGCGGTTCTTGGGCGGGGCGTTCGTCACCAGCGAGTCGAGCAGCCTCCGGGTGGAGGCGGCGACCTCCGCGACGGCGAGGCTGAACGCCTCGGAGTTCGCCTGCGACGGCTTGTTCGAGCCGCTCACCTTGCGCACGTACTGCAGCGCCGCCTCCCGCACCTCCTGCTCGGTTGCGGGCGGATCGAAGTTGTGGAGCTGTCTGATGTTTCTGCACATGGGCGCAGCCTAGCGCCCGCCCGAGCCCGGGCTCCGGTCATCGGCCTAGAGCCCGTGGTTTGGCCACTCCGGGATCCGACCCTCCTTGAAGGCGCGAGCGCCGATCGCGTGGGAGTCCTTGCGCGCGAACATCGAGAGGCAGTTCTCCGCCTCCTGGCGGAGCTGTTCCTCGTAGGTAAGGCCGACGTTCCGGACCATTGTCTCCTTGTCTGAGCGGATCGCGCCCTGGGGGAGGGCGGCGATCTCGTGCGCCAGCTCCAGGGCGCGCTCGAGCGCCTTCCCCTCGGGAACGACCTCGTTCGCGAGGCCGATCCGGAGCGCCTCCTCCGCCCCCACCGGCCGCCCGGTGATGATCATCTCCATCGCCCGCCCGTACCCGACCACGAGCGGGAGGCGGACGTTCATCCCGTCGCCTCCGACGATGTTCCAGCGCCGCTCGAGCGCCCCGAAGACCGCGTTCTCGGCGGCGATCCGGATGTCCGCGAGCAGCGCGTTCTCGAGCCCGGCCGCAACCGCCCAGCCGTTGACGGCGGCGATCACCGGCTTGAAGACGTCGATTCGGCGGGTGTAGCCGCACTCGCCGGGAGTGTTGAAGACGCTCGTCTTGAACGCGTCCCAGTCCGGCGTCGGCCCCTCGCCGAGCTCGGCGGCGTCCTCGAGGTCCCAGCCCGCGCAGAACGCCTCGCCCTCACCCGTGATCACGAGGACGAACTCGTCCTTCGCGTCACGGAAGCGCTGCCAGGCGTCGTGAAGCTCGCGGTTCATCTGCCGGCTCACCGCGTTCCGCTGCTCGGGCCGGTCGTAGGTGAGCACGGTGACGTGCCCGTCGCGCTCGTAGCGCAAGGTCTCGTAATCCATCCTGTTCTCCTCCGGGTTGTCGTTGCGGCCGGGCCGGCGGTCAGGCGACCGCGCGATGGCGGTCGATGATCCTCGCGAAATCGGTGCCCGCGGGCAGCGTCCCAAACGCCCGCCCCCAGCTCCCCGCCAGCCGGGAGGCGCAGAACGCATCCGCCACCGCTTCGTCGCCGAAGCGAAGCAGCAGTGAGCCCTGGAGGGCGAGAGCCATCCGCTCGACCAGCTGCCGCGCCCGAGACTCGACCCCGGCGATGTCGGCGAGGTCCTTCCGCAGCTCCGCGACGTATGAGTCGAGTCGCGGCTCGCCGGTCGCCTCCGCGACCTCGGCGAAGAACGCCTCGACCGAGTCGGGGTTCTTCACGATCGTGCGGAGGACGTCGAGGCACTGGACGTTTCCGGAGCCCTCCCAGATCGAGCTCAGCGGCGCCTCGCGATAGAGGCGGGGCATCCCGGACTCCTCGACGTAGCCGTTCCCGCCCAGGCATTCGAGGCACTCGACCGCGTGGCTTGGGGCCCGCTTGCAGATCCAGTACTTGAGCACTGCGTTCGCGATCCGCTTGAACGCCTGCGCTTCGTCGTCGCCCGCGATCGCCTCGTCGTAGGAGCGCGCCAGGCGAAGCGACGAGATCGTCGCCGCCTCCGACTCGACTGCCAGATCGGCGAGGACGTTCTGCATCAGGGGCTGCTCGACGAGGACCCGCCCGAACGTGGAGCGCTGATCAGCGTGGTTGATCGCCTGGGCGACCCCGGCCCGCATCCCCGTCGCGCTGCCGGTCGCACAGTCCAGCCGCGTGTGGTTGACCATTTCGATGATCGTCCGGACGCCGCCGCCCTCCTCACCGACGAGCCGGGTCCAGGCGCCGTCGAATTCGATCTCCGATGAGGCGTTGGAGCGGTTTCCGAGCTTGTCCTTCAGCCGCTGCAGGCGGAAGCGGTTGAGCTCGCCGTCGGGGAGCCGCCGCGGCAGCAGGAAGCACGAGATGCCTCCCTCCGCCTGGGCGAGGACCAGAAACGCGTCGCACTGCGGCGCGGAGAAGAACCACTTGTGGCCGGTGATCTCGTACTCGGCGCCGGGGCCGCCGCCGTTGATCGGGCGCCCGACGGTCGTGTTGGCCCTGACGTCGGAGCCCCCCTGCTTCTCGGTCATCCCCATCCCGAACAGGGATCCCTCCTTCTCGGCGGCCGGGATCTGGCGCGGGTCATAGACGTTGGAGAGGATCCGGGGCTCCCACTCCTCGGCGAGCTCAGGCTGCTTCCGCAGCGCCGGGACGACCGAGTAGGTCATCGAGATCGGACACCCGACGCCCGCCTCGGCCTGGGAGAAGCACATGAAGGCGGCCGCGCGAGCGACGTGGGCCCCGAGCTGTGGCTCGCGCCAGGGCAGGGAATGGAGCTCGTGGCCGATCCCGAGCCGCATCAGCTCGTGCCAGGCGGGGTGGAACTCGGGGATGTCGACCCGGTTGCCGTAGCGGTCGTGGGTCCGGAGCTTGGGCGGGTTCTCGTTCGCGAGGCGGCCGAGCTCGATCACATCGGCCCGGCCGGCGATCTCGCCGACCTCGGAGATCCGCTCGACGGCCCAGTCGGCGCCCTCGCGGCGGACCGCCTCGCTCATCACCCGGTCGGTCTCGAAGACGTTGTAGTCGGCCAGCGGCGGGGCCTGGTTGGTGACGTCGTGAGTCCGAACGCCAGTGGGCTTCTCAACCGTCGACATGGGAAGGCTCCTCTCCGATTGCGCGAGTGCAGAAGGTGATCAGCGACGCGATCAGCGCCTCCGGGTCCCCGCCGTCTGTGCGAGGGCGTTCCGATAGGAACGACCCGTCATATGTTGGGGAGAGGGGGCCGAGCATCGCCTCCCCGATCGCGCCAACCAGGGCGGCGCCGGTGGCCTCGGGATCCTGATCGGGGAGCTCGCCGGAGTCGACGCCGTCGGCGACGATCTCGGCGATCACGTCGCGGTAGCTGTGCCTGAAGTGGAGCCTCTCCGCCTCGACGGCGGGATCGACCGGCTCGGCGAGCAGCGCCCAGGCGAGCCGCCGGCCGGCTAGGGCCCGCCGGGCGAAGGTCTCAGTGCCTGCGGCGATCCGGCTGGCGGCTGAATCTCCGGCCGAGGCGGCGGCGCCGGCCCGCATCGCGTCCACCTCCCGCTGCGAGGCCTCGCGGAAGACCTCGGCGAACAGCTCGGACTTCGAGGGGAAGTGCCGGTAGACGGTCCCGACCGCCACCCCCGCGCGGTCCGCGACCGCCGCCACGGGGGCGTTGACGTAGCCGCCCTCGGCGATCAGCTCGAGCGCGGCCGCGACTATGCGCGAGCGAACCGCGACCCTGCGGGCCTCGGTCCGCTCGGTGCTCCGGTAGGCCATCGCCAAAGAAGTGAATCACGATTCACCCCTTGGGTCAAGCGCTGGGGCGCGCCGGCCGCCCCCTTGGGCGGCGCGCCTCGAGCCCTGTTCCCGGTCGCTCAGGCCGCCTGCGGCTGTGCGTCGGGCCGGATGATCACCGTGTCGACGACCTCGAGCACCTCGTCCGCGGGCATCCCCACCCGCTTGGCGTGCTCGCGCACCCTCTCGACGCTGATCGCCTGGTAGATGCAGACCGAGCCCAGGGTGCCGTCCTCTTCCTTGAGGGCGTACGTGCGAATCCAGGCGATGTCGTCGGGGAACTCGGACTCACCGACCTCCTTCGACTTGGCGCCGACCTCTGCGAGCTCCTCCGCTGACTGCCATGCGTTGTTTCGGCGGATCGCGTACGTGTTCATCTCCCATCCCTTCCGGTCGTGTTGGGCGCGATTCTCTTCGCTGTCCGTCCGGTCGGACATTGTTACGCCCCGCACCGGCCCTGGACCAAATCGGGTCGCTCCTCCGACATCTCAGGGGTCGCGCTGTCGCGCGCTCTCGCGTCTTCGGAGCGCCCTCGCATAACGGCCGATAGCATCGCCGCCCCTCGTGGCGAAGATCAAAGTGAAGAACCCGATCGTCGAGCTCGACGGCGACGAGATGACCCGGATCATCTGGGCCTTCATCAAGGAGCAGCTGATCCTGCCCTACCTGGAAGTCGACCTTCGCTACTTCGACCTCTCGATCCAGAAGCGGGACGAGACCTCCGACCAGATCACGGTCGACGCCGCGAACGCGATCAAGGAGCACGGCGTCGGGGTGAAGTGCGCGACGATCACGCCGGACGAGGCACGGGTCAAGGAGTTCGGGCTGAAGGAGATGTACCGCTCGCCGAACGGAACGATCCGGAACATCCTCGGCGGCGTGATCTTCCGCGAGCCGATCGTGATCTCGAACATCCCGCGGCTCGTCCCCGGCTGGACCAAGCCGATCGTGATCGGCCGTCACGCCTTCGGCGACCAGTACCGCGCCACCGAGCTGGTCGTTCCCGGCGAGGGCCACCTCACCCTGACCTACACCCCGAACAACGGCGGCGATCCGATGGAGCTGGACGTCTACGACTTCCCCGGCGGCGGGATCGCGATGGCGATGTACAACCTCGACGACTCGATCCGCGACTTCGCCCGGGCGTCGTTCCGCTATGGCCTCGACCGCGGCTACCCCGTCTACATGTCGACGAAGAACACGATCCTGAAGCGCTACGACGGGCGCTTCAAGGACCTCTTCCAGGAGGTCTACGACTCGGAGTTCAAGGGCGAGTTCGAGGCGAACGACCTCACCTACGAGCACCGGCTGATCGACGACATGGTCGCCGCGGCGCTCAAGTGGGAGGGCGGCTACGTCTGGGCGTGCAAGAACTACGACGGCGACGTCCAGTCCGACACGGTCGCACAGGGCTTCGGCTCGCTCGGGCTGATGACGAGCGTCCTGATGAGCGCCGACGGCAGGACCGTCGAGGCCGAGGCCGCCCACGGGACCGTCACCCGCCACTACCGCCAGCACCAGCAGGGCAAGCCCACCTCGACCAACCCGATCGCATCGATCTTCGCCTGGACCCGCGGCCTCGCCGCCCGCGGCCGAATGGACGACACCCCCGAGGTCATCCAGTTCGCCGAGACCCTCGAGCGCGTCTGCGTCGAGACCGTCGAGAGCGGCAAGATGACCAAGGATCTCGCCCTGCTCGTCGGACCCGATCAGGAGTTCCAGACGACTCAGGAGTTCCTGGCTTCGATTGATGAAAACCTGAAGAAGGAGATGCAGTGAGCAACCCCGTAAAGGTCACGGTCACCGGCGCCGCCGGCCAGATCGGCTACGCGATCCTCTTCCGGGTCGCGAGCGGTCAGATGCTCGGTGACGACACCAAGGTCCACCTGAAGCTGCTCGAGATCCCCGAGGCCGTGAAGGCCGCGGAGGGAACGGCGATGGAGCTCGACGACTGCGCGTTCCCGCTGCTCTCCGGCATCGACATCTTCGACGACCCCAAGCAGGCGTTCGACAGCTGCAACGTCGGCCTATTGGTCGGCGCTCGGCCGCGGGGCAAGGGAATGGAGCGCTCCGACCTGCTCGAGGCGAACGGGGCGATCTTCAAGCCGCAGGGCGAGGTGATCGCCGCCGGCGCGGCCGAGGACGTGAAGGTGCTCGTCGTCGGCAACCCCGCGAACACGAACTGCCTGATTGCGATGTCGAACGCCGACGGGGTCCCGCGGGAGCGGTTCACCGCGATGGTCCGCCTCGACCACAACCGGGCGATCGCCCAGGTCGCGAGGAGGACCGGCGCCGAGGTCTCCGAGATCTCGAACATGACGATCTGGGGCAATCACTCCACGACCCAGTACCCCGACCTCGTCAACGCCAAGGTGAAGGGCGAATCCGCCTGGGACGCGGTCGGCGACGAGGGCTGGATCGCCGACGAGTTCATCCCGACGGTCGCCAAGCGCGGCGCGGCGATCATCGACGCCCGCGGGGCCTCGAGCGCCGCCTCGGCAGCCAACGCGGCAATCGACCACGTGCACGACTGGGTCCTCGGCACCCCGAACGGCGACTGGGCGTCCATGGCCGTGCCGTCGGACGGCTCCTATGGAGTCGACGAGGGCCTGATCTCCGGCTTTCCCTGCACCAGCTCGGGCGGCGAGTGGACGGTGGTCGAGGGCCTGGAGGTGCCCGACTTCTCCCGCGAGCGAATCGACGCGAGCGTCGCCGAGCTCAAGGAGGAGCGCGACGCGGTTAAGGACTTGATCTAGCCCGGGTGGTAGCCCCGGCCGCGCTTCTTGATCCGCCCCTCCTTCTCGAGGTCGGGGAGGACCCGGTAGAGGTAGTTGGGGGCCTTCAGTTTCATCTCCTTGCCGAGCTCGGCGACGCCGATCCCGGGGTTCTCGCTGATGATCTTCACCGCCTGGTCGGCGCGCGTGCCGCCACGACGACGACGACGGCGGCGGGCGCCGCCGGACCCACGGGGCCTGCCGGGTCCTCGCCTCGCACCCCTCCCGAGCCCCGCGAGTGCGGCCGCGACCTGGCGTCGCTCCTCGTCGAGCTCGCGAAGGCGGCGCTCCAGAAGCGTCCTTGCCTGGTCGACTGTGTTCGATGCCCGTGGCATGTGGGCTGACTCCTCCCGGTTGAAAGTGACAGTTACATCACCTTAACCGTTAGTTTCCGCAAGTGTGAGTGACAATCGTAGACACGAGGGTGCTCCGCAGGCGAAGCCGAAGAGCAACCCGTCGTATGTCCTGATCGCCCGGATCCTGCTCCCGGCGGGGCGGAATCCACTCGCGGAGCGGTTCGAGGTTCGCGAGGGCGGTCTAGAGTGCTCGCGCGAGGAGCTGCTGGAGATGGCGCCCGGGGCGGCTGGGCTGGTCGCCGACCCGACCGTTCCGATCGACGCGGAGGTGCTCGACGCCTGTGGGGACGGTCTTGCGGTGGTCGCGAACTTCGCGGTCGGCTACGACAACGTCGATCTCGACGCGTGCCGCTCTCGCGGGGTGGTCGTCACCAACACCCCCGACGTGCTCACGGAGGCGACGGCAGAGCTCGCCCTGGCCCTCACCCTGGCCGCGGCCAGGAGGATGAGCGACGCCGAGCGGGACCTTCGCGCCGGGCGGTGGCGGGGCTGGGACCCCGCGGCCTATCGGGGGATCGAGATCCGAGGGGCGAAGGTAGGTGTGGTCGGAATGGGTCGGATCGGCCGCCGCTACGCGACCCTCGCTCGAGGGCTCGGCGCCGAGATCGTCTACTCAGGGCCGTCCGCGAAGGCCGATGCGGAGAGCGAGCTCGGCGCCGAGCGCATGGCGCTCGACGAGCTGCTCGCCGCCTCCGACGTGGTCAGCATCCATGCCCCGGCGAGCGACGAGACGAGCGGACTGATCGGGCGGGCCGAGCTCGAGCTGATCGGACCGGAGGGCGTCCTCGTCAACACCTCGCGGGGGTCGCTGGTCGACCCCGGCGCCCTCGCCGATGCGCTCGAGCGCGGAGCGCTTGGCGCGGCCGGGCTTGACGTCTACGAGAACGAGCCGGAGGTTCCCGAGCGGCTCCTCACCGCCCCACGCTGCGTGCTCCTCCCGCATATCGGCTCGGCCACGGTGCCGTCGCGCGACGGGATGGCCCGAGCGGTCGCGGACAACGTGATCGCGGTCCTGGAGGGCGGCGAGCCGTCGAGCCGGGTCGCTTAAGAGGGCTCTGCGGTCTTCCGCCTACGCGGAAGGGTCCGGAAGATCACGTCCCAGAGCGGCGATGACACGCCGAATCCGTAGCGGTGGTCCTGGAAGTGGTGGCGCATGTGCTGCTCGCGCAGCTTCTTGCCGAGCTTCGTCTTCGGGGTGTGATGGTGGACGTGGTAGTGGGTGTAGTCGTAGCCCAGGTAGCCGAGGATGAAGCCGGCGAACAGCGGGTAGGCGTGCGGCGTCCCGAAGATCAGGACGAACAGGCCGAAGAACAGGATCGCGAGCGGGATGCTCGCCCCCGGGGGCATCACGAGGCGCATCGCGTCGTTCGGATGGTCGTGGTGGACGCCGTGGATCATGAAATGGAGCCGGTCCCCGCCGCGGAACTTCGGCCGCCAGTGGAAGACGAGCCGGTGGAGCCAGTACTCCGTCGGGGTCCAGATCACGAACCCGAGGATCGTCAGAAGGACCGCCGTCCCCGTCGAGAGGCCGCGGTCGATTCCGAGCCAGACGCAGCCCGCCACCACCGGGAGATAGACGATCGCCGGCACCGCCGGATGGACACGGGTGAAGAAGTCGAGGAACCTGCTCTGGAACATCGGCGGCGAGGCCGAGAGCTGGGCTGTGCGCTCATGTTCCACGGCCTGATCTTAGCGGGGGACCTCGCTTCTCCGGTGTGTGCGAAAGTCGTAAACCACTGGTGAAAAAAGAACCGCGCCATTTGCGGAAACGCGCCTGACGGCAGGGCGCGCAGATGGCATCATCAAGCCAAGTCACGGGGTCAGACTCGCCCGGGGCGGAAGATCAGGCGGCGGTAGATCCGTCGGCGGAGTTCGTGGCCGACGATGAAGCTGTCGAATTTACGACGAGAGACGGTGGGGCGAACTTGGCCGACGGTCGAGCACGCGGTGCTGTGGTGACATGCGAG